>NZ_VXCS01000026.1:0-73598 GCF_052850545.1 Pseudoalteromonas sp. 1181_04 | reverse complement strand
GAGGCTGTAGAATTACTCTTTTTTTAAGAAAAACAGCCCGTTTTATGGGTTCCAAATGCATTACCTAATGCTTTAAAAACGCTTGGCGTTGATTTCAGGAGCTCGTTTTTAAATTAATTTGGTTGTTGGAGTTATTCAACAGCCTCGTTATACGCACAGGAGTTGCGCTTGATTTTTCGATTAACATTTTTGTTATTTTTCTTATATGCCAGTCCAGTCGTTGCGGGAACTCAGGAACCAAGAGTCTTAGTTATTGATGGCATTCAAATGGAATACATCGATATTGGTGCTGGAAGCAAAACTCTGGTGATTGAATCAGGTATCGGAATGGGCTTAGCTTACTGGCAACCGTTATTAGCTGACCTTTCAAAATTAAATATCAGAACAGTTATATATTCTCGTGCTGGGAATGGGAAATCACAGGCTGCCAAAGACGTTAGTTTAGCTACTTCAAATCAACGACTCGAAAAACTGCTTTCGACTATTCACGCAAAAGAAAATCTAATTTTAATTGGTCACTCCTTTGGTGGCTTGCATGTCAGAGCATTTGCTGCCGCTTATCCCGAGCGGGTAAAAGGGTTACTTTTGCTCGATCCAAGTCATGAGCTGTTTGATAGTGAATTAAATAAATACGACGCGACGTGGGCGAAACGCGATACTACTAAATTAAACGGCATGATGAATAACCAGCCTGAATGGGATCTCCTACAGGGGATTTATCATCAGAAAATGATTGCTGATGGCGATATTGCCAACAAAATTCCTGTGGTCATAGTTACCTCATCAAAATTAAATGAAAGTGACTGGTGGATTGGCCATAGTGTGCAGGGTAAAAAGATCTGGCGGGATTTGCACCAGTCACTGATCATCAATAATGCAAATTCTATTCATATGGTTACTAATCAAACTGGTCATAACGTACCACATGATAACAAGCTTCTGTTTTTAAGCTCTATTAGTGCATTATTAGGTTTGGTTGATGGTGTATAACAAACAAATTTTATCGCCAGCAAAAAGCGCTGGCTGCGACGTCAATCCGCTGCGCGGCTTTCCGCGCTAAATTTGGGCGTTACCAATGTCTGCTTCTTGGCACATATGCGACTGTCAGATTTGATTGAGTCCTGTTAATCGAATCTGACAGATCAAGTTAAGACTTATTCACTTTTATCTGACGCGACCAATAAATTTAAGACCACCTTCTTTCGAAGATGGTGCTGTTATTGCAAATTGATTAGAGATTGAAATTTACTTTAAAAGTTTAACACTTTCGGTAAATTTCGTGTTCCATATCGTGAACATTAACACTTAAGCTGTCTGATTCTCGGCAGTATATTTTTAAACAGTCTAACAACTGCTCGCTGAGTTGTTGCTTTTGTTTAATCGTACGTCCTTGCATAATGTGTGCGCTAATATGGATAAAACCTTCCTTACCATCGCCCAATTGATAATGTGTATAGGCTATAGCGCGAGTTTTGATCGTTGCTAATTCAAACAAGCCACTGTTAAACGTTGCTTGATGAATTTTTTCAACCAATACCTGCGGTAATACCGGTAAATCTTCAGAATGTTCAATGATGATATGTGGCATGTTATCTATTTGCTCCCCTAAAAACGATATGTGAAACCTAAGCTGGTTTGAAACTGATTGAGTATATCACCATCAAAATGCCACAAGCATTGCTTGTTTTCGTCTGTTGGTAATGCACATGAAACGTTACTGGCATTATTGACGATTGTTACAAGCCAGTATAAAGACTCAGTGAATAACCAGCTAACGCACTCTGACTTACTAACAGTAAGCACAGTAAAACAAATACTTTTTTCATGGTGTCGTGCTCGTTGTTGTGATTAATTTAAGTTAGTATTGAAACATAGCTGAATATTAAATGTAAGCCACGAATCGTTTACCCCTACATGGAGCAAGTAATATATGAAACCTATAATGATAGGCGTATTGACAGGTTTATTGATCACCTTAGCGGGCTGCTCTGATGATGTTGCATCAGTTAGTTTGGGATTATTTACCACTAAAGATATTAAAGTTAACTCGCAACAAGACCCTCTAGTAAAAGGCGTAACCTGTCATATTAGCCATATCGAAGCGAACTTAGATTTTGCTGATCCTTCTGATATGTCTATTTCGTGTCGCCAAACTGGACCAATTACTGCCGACCAATTACAAGCGATTGACCGTAGTAAGTCGGGTGAGGTGGTATTTAAATCATCAAAAAGTATTTTATTTAAATCATTAAAAGTGCGTCGAATTTATGATGCGCAAACGCGAACTCTGTTATATCTGTCGTATTCAACTAAAGAGTCAACCGGCAGTCATCATCATGCGTTATCCACTGTGCCATTGTATAACACCCAAGCATGGGCATGGGCACAAGAGCAAGAATAAGCAAAAGAGCAAACTATGTTAGCGTTATTTAAAAGCAAACCTTTATTAGATGAACAAGAGCAGCAATGGCTGATTGATACTTTTGTGTGGGCGGTGGAAAATTTTGACAGCGATTATTTCATTAATAACTCGCAATTAGTTTTGCCAAACCACCAATGCTTTCCCGATGCGGTTTCAAGCATTGAAGAAATGGCCAGTAAAGTGTTTGAGCGAGTGGTTGGCTATGCGGGGCTGCAAGCTTGGCCAATTACGCTGGTGGCTCCACAGCAATTGCAGCCGCAAGTATTTCCTCATTTTGCTTTTAGTAATCAGTTACGTGGTGATAATAGCCAATTAATTGTGCCGCCAAGCCATACGGTTAATGTGTCATTTAATCCAAATCAAATTAATCAGCCACAAGATTTAGTGGCCAGCTTTGCCGGTACTTTAGCGACAATTATGATCCACCATGTGGGCGTGTTACCACCAGGCGGTAAAGAGTTTTTACCACAAGCCGCCGATGCCGTGGCATGTTTTTTAGGTTTTGGGGTAATGATGAGCAATACGGTGTATCAGTTTAAAGGGGGCTGTGGCTCGTGTTACAACCCCTATGCGAACAGGCAAGCTGCACTTAGTGAACCGCAAACCTTATTTATGCATGCCCTTATTTGCCACTTTAAAGGCTATAAAGATTCTAAAAAGCATTTAAAGCCGCACTTACGCAGCCAATTCAAAAAGGCGCAAAAAGAAATAAAAGCCTTAGTTAATAGTACTGCTAATCCGTTGTTGTTAGCGCTTGATGATAAAAAATCGGGGTAATCGTGGCTTATTTAGATGAGTTTTTATTGATTGCACTGGCACACTTTTTTGCTGTAGCAAGCCCTGGCCCAGATTTTGCCATTGTGCTTAAACAAAGTGTTCAGCAGGGGCGTCGTAATGCATTGTGGACCAGCTTTGGGGTAGGCCTGGCTATTTTATTACATGTTAGTTATTGCTTACTCGGGGTTGCGGTTTTATTAACGCAATCGCCAAACGTATTTATGGCATTAAAATATTTAGCGGGTGCATACTTGGCCTACATTGGTGTGCAAGCGCTTAGAAGTGCTAGACCGGCGCCAGCGCAGCAAGAAACTGTTCTTCAATCTCAAGGTGTTGAATCCAGTTGGATTGCATTTCGTCGCGGCTTTTTAACCAATGCGTTAAACCCAAAAGCCACGTTATTTTTTATGTCGTTGTTTACTTTAGTGATCAGCCAGTCAACGCCATTAATTGTGCAAGCAGGCTATGGGCTGTATATGGCATTGGCAACGTGGGCGTGGTTTTCGTTTCTATCCTTGGTGCTATCAAAGCCTAGTGTTCGCGGTTTTTTTCAAAAAAGTGGCTATTGGTTTGACCGTGGTATTGGCGTGATTTTGATCGCTCTAGCAATAAGAATTGTAGTGTAAGTGTTGTTTTAACAGAAATCTGTAGTAGGTGAATATGGCTGTATATAATTTTTCGTTTGGTTCAAATATGTCGTCGAGTCGTTTATTGGCGCGTTTACCAAACGCTACTCGTATTGGTACGGCAATACTAGCCGGTTACGAGTTAACCTTTGATATGGTAAGTACTGATGGCTCAGGAAAAGGCAATGTACGCCCATCAAATGATAAGAACGCGCAAGTATATGGCGTGGTATATCAACTCAATGACGCAGAAAAAACGATTTTAGACGCTATCGAAGGGCCCCGTTATGACTGCGTGGATATTCAAGTAACATTACTTGATGGGCAACAAGTAGCGGCGCATTGTTATATTGCCAACACCACTGATGCGCAGATACTGCCTTACGATTGGTATATGCAGCACGTTCATCGCGGTGCGCTTGAAGCTGGTGTGCCAAATGCGTACAGTGATGCCATAAAGTCTCGGCCAACCTGCCAAGATAGTGACAGTGCGCGTGCAGCCATTGAGTTTGCTGTACATCAAAAATAAAAACTAAAATGATAACTCCAAGGATTGTTATGAAATTAACTAAACTAGCGATTGCGGCCACCTTATTAGCAGGCTGTGCATTTAATAGCTATGCCGATATTGATACCAAGCACATCAATCAAGTGATTGAAAATTCAATGGCGCGCTTTGATGTGCCGGGTATGGCCGTGGCGATTGTTGAAAACGATAAGGTTATTTTTGCTAAAGGCTTTGGTGTTAGTAACTTAGATACTGGTAGCAAGGTGAATAAAGACACCTTATTTGGTATTGCATCAAATACTAAAGCATTTACGGTTGCGGCATTGGCAAAATTAGTTGATGAAGAAAAGCTCAGTTGGGATGACAAGGTAATTGATCACCTTCCTGAATTTCGTTTATACGACCCTTATGTAACCCGCGAAATGACGATCCGTGATTTATTAAGTCACCGTAGTGGTTTAGGGTTAGGCCAAGGGGATTTAATGATTTGGCCTGACACCGATAAATCAATCGAAGAAATTCTCGCAGGCCTTAAATATTTAAAACCAGCTAGTAGCTTTCGCAGCACATACGCTTATAACAACTTGATGTTTGTGACCGCTGGCGAGGTAGTCGCGCGGGTCTCAGGTATGAGCTGGAATGATTATATTGAAAAGAATATTCTCCAGCCTTTGCACATGGATAACTCACGCGCTGGTTTTTCGCGTATTCCAAAAAGTAATAATAACTGGGCAACGGGTCATATTCCTATGGATGGTCAATTACATCCATTTTTCGTTAATTACTTAGAGGATTTTCGTGGTGCCGGCGCGATTGCATCCAGTGTGAATGATATGAGCCAATGGCTACGTACACAATTAGCCCATGGTAAAATGCCAAATGGCGAGCAGTTGTTTAGTGAAAAACAACAAGAGCAAATGTGGCATCCACATATTACCTCACTGGCGTCAAAAAGCGCTTATGAGGCTTATCATCAGCAATTTAGAGGTTATGGTTTAGGTTGGAGCATTGAAGACTACCACGGTATTAAAAAATTAGGCCATGGTGGTGGTATTTTAGGAATGGTATCGCAGGTGACGTTATTGCCTGAGAAAAACCTCGGGATTGTTATTTTATCTAATCAGCAAGCATTCGGTGCGCTCTCTGCTATTACTCATGAAGTGCTTGAAGACGCCCTTGAACTTGAAGATAAAGATTGGGTAGCAGAGTTGGCTAAAAAGCATTTTGAAGGTAAGCAAAAAGCGTATGCTAATGCTAAGCCGGACGCTCCTGCAGACTATCAACCACAGTTACCAAATATTAGCTACACCGGCACTTTGCATGATGATTGGTATGGTGATGTTATTATTGAAGAGCTGGACGGTAAGCTACGTATTGATTTCACGCATACTAAACGTTTAAAAGGGCAGCTTGAGCATTACACGGGCAACACATTTATCGTCAAGTGGGATGAAAAGCTACTCGAAGCTGATGCGTATATTAGCTTTGATATGAGCACTAAAAATCGTGTGAATGAAGCGACAATGCGTGCAGTATCAACAGCGGTGACTGATTTCAGTTTTGATTTTAGAAATCTTCATTTGCAAGCTAAATAGTAAACCAAAGTCGCAAAGCCACCAAAGGGTGGCTTTGTTATAGTTACAGTCGTTAACTCATTTGGAGCATTTATGCGTACTGCGATTATTTCTCATCCTTTTTGCCGTAAACACAAAATGATCGCGGATCATCCAGAGTGTCCTGAGCGCTTAGATGCTATTACCGATCGTCTTTTGGCCAGTGGCTTGGATATTGCCGTGCAGCAAAAGCAAGCGCCTAAAGCATTACGTGAGCATTACTTATTAGCCCATGATGAGGCCCTTGTATCGCTGGTGGAAAACACCCTCCCGGAACAAGGTTTAGTATCACTTGATGGCGACACTTGGTTATGCCCAGAGTCATTTTTGGCAATTGAGCGGGCGGTAGGGGCAGGGCTATTAGCCGTCGATGAAATATTAGCGGATAACCTCGATGCCGCATTTTGCTCCGTACGGCCACCGGGTCATCATGCAAACCGTACAACCTCTGCCGGCTTTTGTGTGTTTAATAACTTAGCAATTTCGGTGAAGTACGCGCAAAGTAAAGGGATTAAGCGCATTGCGATTGTCGATTTTGATGTTCACCACGGTAATGGCACGCAAGACATTTTTATCGATGATGATAATGTGTTGCTTTGCTCATTATTTCAGCATCCTTTTTACCCTAATACCGCCGTTGAAAATAACGATACATTGGTTAATTCACCGTTGCCCATAGCTAGCGATGGCAATGATTTAAAAACGTTGTATAACCAACAGTGGTTACCTAAATTAACAGAGTTTAAGCCAGAGTTATTGTTTATTAGCGCAGGATTTGATGCGCATTTTGAAGATGATATGGCAAGTCTCAAATTTGTTGAGGCCGATTATGCTTGGTTGACACAACAGCTGTGTGACATGGTAAAAAGTACTGGCTGTAGAGGGATTATCTCTTATTTAGAAGGCGGGTATAATTTATCAGCGCTAGGGCGCAGCGCCGTAGAGCATATTAGAGTGTTTACACAAGCAGAAGAGTAGCTTTATATTCATTCTACAATTAAGTAAAAATATTGGTTGTTGTATGATACCAATACCACTAATTAAACAAGGAAGATAATGTCTGTAGTAATTAATATCTTAGTCACGTTGGCACTGTGCTTTTGGGGAAGCATGATGATGATGTCGCCGATGATGTTCGGTGCCCCTGGCGCGATGAATAATAAGCAAAAAGTGTTCTCTGCCATACTCATATTAAGTTTTCCAGTACCATTATTTTTGCTTATTGGTTTATTTGGCGGCAGTTATTTTGGTATTGATAGTTATAAAATGGCGCTGATAAGTGCTGTTGTTATTGGGTTTTTCTTTGTGATATTTGGCTATACGGGTATGATCAGTAATCTGCTTCGAGGTATTGCCAATGGTGGCTACTGTGTGGTCGAACAGCGTGTTTACTTTAATGCTAAGTTAATAGAAAACGCTGACGCTGAAAGCTTTACTACTTACAGTTTAGCCAATTTGAATACCTATGACGCTGCATTATACGCCAAAGATAAACAGCACCTTTACTATTGTGGTAACGCTATTAGCGGTGTTAACTCTGATAATCTAAAGGCTAAGATTATTGGTACTGATCTTTATTGGATTAATGATTCGCAAGTGGTTAAAGGCGAGCGTATTGTTGCAGGAGCTGATCCTAAAAGTTATAAGGCCTATTCTTATAGCTTTTGGAATATCTCTGGAAGGAAAGGCCGACAAGTCATTTACCATAACGATGAGCCAGTGCCTGAAATAGATGCGCAGTCATTTAAACCTATCGATGATAGTTACGGTAAAGACCAGCAACATATCTTTTACGCAAATATAGCCATCTTAACTGACATTGATGTAGATACCGCTAGTTTTACACGATTAGACGAGAACTTTGCTAGCGATAATCAGCATATTTTTTACTTAAATGGTGAAGATAGTCATGTATTGATGGGGGCTGATCCCAGCAATTTTGAAATTTTTCAACGCGACTACTATCGCAGTGGTGAGACTGTTTATTACGTAACTCAATATAAGTCGGCAAAGCCGATGACACAAGTCGATGCTGACAGCTTTAAAGTCACTCAATATGATGAACAAACTCATTCGGATGCTTACGATAAATATCATTATTATTTTCGCGGTGAGATTGTTGCAACGCGCTAAGTTTAGAAAAATATAGGACCTGTTAGGGCGTTGCGATGAACGAGGTAATTTGCTGTTGAAAATGATTAAACAGAAGGAAGTTTATTCATACTCTTGGGTAACTTGCCTACGTTTGTTTGCGTTGCATCAACTTGGTTTATATCGATAAAATTAAGCTCCCCGTTAGCGATGATCTGCTCACCATTACTCAGTTTTAATCGTGTAGGGGCAAAACCCATGCGGATCTCCCGACTCCAATTACAAGCATGCGTACCGTTTTGGCAGCGCGAAAGTGCTTACTGTTATACTCAATAATACTCCCTAAAAAAATGCATAATATAGCTGAACTTTAATCAGCACTTAGTTTTGCAGCTCATTAAACTTTACAGGTTTAAGACTGCTTAACTGTAGTAGCTGCTCGGCGCAGTAAGCTGCTTTTAAACGATGTTCTGGCCCAGAGTTACTTAAAAAATGGCTCAACGTGCGCAGTCCTAATTTTTGCGCCATTTCACTGTGTGATTGCTGAGGCATGCTATGGCTTTGCGCTAATTCATCGAGCACTTTTAGCAAAAATTGCTGTACTTTATCTCGTCTTGGCGATGACAGTTGCGGCTGTGGAGATTGTTTTGCAAGCCAGTTGCTAAATATATTAGTTGTTTTGTTGTCGGTTAAATCATCAAAATAGAGATTAATCCAACGATCCAGTTTTACAGTAATCGGACGTAACTGCCACTGCGTGCTATCGCGCTCAATACGAGCCACAATGAGCTGTGGCAATTGCTGCTTAAATAGCATCATATTATTGATCGCATGGTGTGCCAGCTCGCTATAAGGCAAGCTAAAAAAGATCGTATTGTGCTGTTTATCTTGATAGCTAAGCCGCATACATTGCGTGGCTTCATCAAATGTGTGTTGATGACTATAACTTGGCGCAAAACATACATAGTCGTTTTGCCAATCAATCAGTGTTATATCATCGATGAATTGTGGATTTAGTGATTGTTCGCTTGGTTCAACATAGGTCTTTTTAAGTTGGCGAAGCCGCTGCCAGCCATTGAGCTGAGCGTTTGAAATACGTTGTGTTTGCCCAAACCAATTGCTGCCAGAAGGCGCACCTTCAAGTAATTGGTTTGCTTGCCAGATTTGGCTATAGTTAAGTGTTTGCTCGGTTGTTGTGCGACTTTCGGCAAGCGTAATAAAGCGGCCGTATTCGTCTTGTAAAACCAACGTCAATCCATGTGCGCCACTGCTACGACGCCACGGATAACCGCCTAAACATAACAACTGCTGTGGAGGACAAATATGTTCAGCATCTTGCGTTTGTGTTTGCTCTTGGCGTTCAAGCATCACCAAAACGTGTGCTAGTTCAAGCAAAACAGTGCGTTTGTCTCGCAGATGTTCACCACTAAGATAGCGTGCGAGTGTGCCGCATAAACGTTTTAGTGGTGCAATGTTAAAGCCTGCCTTTTCCATCGGGATCTGCAGTAATTCAATAGTGAGCAGTGATTCACTGCGCAGTTGCGCTAAGGGTACTCCTGCAAGCATAATGAGTTCAGCGTAGCATGCCTGCTTAAGCTGCGTTTGTGTTTGGTTTAATAGTGTTTTTTGGTGCTCTTGTTCTAGTTGCAACCAGTCGGGCCATTGCAGCATTTCACCTTGTTGCTCAAGCCACAAGTAAACGCCCAGTAGTGCGTATGCTTGGCTATCTTCATTGCAGATAATATCATTAATTGTGGTTACGTTAGTAAAATGGAGCGTGTGCTCCTTGATAGTAATGCAAACCTGCGCGCCTTGTTGCACGATGTCAGCTTGCCAACGACGCTGAACTTGACGATAAAGCTGGCGTATTTTTACTTTGCCAGCACTGGCTAATAACGTATTAGTATCGATTTGCGGCACTTCATTTTCTTCAATCGTTGCTGCAGATACTGGCGATTGTTGCCAAGCAAATATGCTGGCTGCAATGATATGCTTACAAATACCATTTGCGGCGCAATCACATTGGCTATTATTAGGATTATGTAAATCCAGTACACCTTGCTGGCCTTCGAATGTAAACTGAATTGGCGAAGCGCCACTTATATGTGGGCTGGATTTATCGAGCGCTTTTTGTGCTCGGCGGACTAACCCCGCACTGGCGAGGGTTTCAAAAATACTGATATCCATTATTGTTTTATGCTCATGCTGCTCATTTTTGTAATCCCATCGTGGATGCTAGCCAACTTGCAAAGTGGTCAGGCGTTAATGAAGCAATCTGCATTTTCATACGGCTAAGTTTGGCTGTTGCGTTAGTATCATAAAAAGGCATTGATTCTGGGCTCAATGCGGTCATGCCTAACATTGTCACCCCACTATCAATAAGATGCTGAGCTTGTTGAAACATTGCTTGCTCAGGGCCACCTTCACAAAAATCAGACACGGTAGCAATAATGGTACGCGAAGGAGTCTCGATTAGCTGCTCACAGTATTGCCATGCTTTAGCAATTAAAGTGCCACCACCAAGTTGAGTCGAGAGCAATACTTTTACGGGATCATCAGCTTGCTCGGAAAGATCAACAACTTGTGTATCAAACACCACCAGCGAGAGTTTTATACAGGGGAGTTGTTTTAAAATACCAGCGATCACCGCTGAATACACCATAGAACTGGACATAGAGCCTGATTGGTCGATACATAAAACAACGTGCCAAGGCAATTGTGGTTGCTGGCGAGCATGAAAGTAAATGCGCTCAAATAGCACGCGTTTGCCATCAAAGTGTTTAAGGTTCTTGCGAATACTTGTTTGCCAATCTAAGTTAGCAAGTCGTTTTTGTGGACTGTGCGCTTGGCGATTTAGCTTACCATTGAGCTTGTTATTAAACAGTGGTCGTAATTGCTTTAGCAAATCCTCTACTACAGTTGTAATGATTTGTTGCACTTGCTGCTGTAATTTAGGGTTGGTATGCGCTGAAATACTCATTAATTGCTTTAACAACCCCATAGAGGGTGAAATATTTTGTAGTACTCGTGGTTCTTCTAATAGCTGCTTAAGATTAAAGCGCTCTAATGCTTGATGTTGCAAGGTGTCATTAACACTTTTAGGAAACAGCTTTTCAGCGTTATCGAGCCACTGTACTACCGATGGCTGGCTTGCTTCTAAGCCCCCCGATATTTGAAAACCTCGCTCTTTTAAACCCTGTTGATAAAGTTGCTCAAGGACTTGGTCTTGTTGATTTTGCTCACTTGATAAACTGGTATCGAGTGATTCAGCATAGCGCCCTAATACTAAACGCCAGCGCTGTTTTAGCGAGTAGTCCATGCACTTAATCCTTGTTCAAGCAGTTGCTGTTGTAATTGTTTATCTAATAACATTGCTTGGTTTACATCATGCTCGCTGATATCTTCATTGAGCCAATTTAATTGCTGTTGCCATTGATTAAGTGTACCGAGTTGCTGGCTAATACCATCAATTTCCCGTGCATCTTTATCGCAAAATAGCCCACGTAATTGTGGTAACTGCTCAACAAACTGCTCATCATCGAGTTGCTCAATACTGTGATTGAGTAATGACAATAGCCCGTTTTGATGATTGAGCCAATGGGGTACAACCGTCAGCAGTGTGCGCAAAATAGTGAAACGGTCGCCGCTATAGCGTTGTAGTTCATTTAATAAAGAGGCAGGGTCTAACTCATCTAAGTCTACAGCCAACGCTTTAAGCGCAAACCAAAGGGTAGGGGTGTGTTCATTGTGTTCTATTAGCCAGTGTAAACGCTCACGCCAAGGTTGTTTAAGTACATCCATTTGTTGGCGTGCAATAGCTTGTAATGACAACAGTACTTGTTGCGCTTCATCTTCAGGTAGTTGATTTAACGAGGGCAAGTGAAAGCTTAATTGACGCCACAACGGTGTAATTAATGCGTTGAGTTGCTGGTGGTAGTCATTAAAAAGCGGGTGCTTACTGGTGCGATATAACTTAATGAAGCTATCTGATAGTATTTTTATGGTACTGCAATCGTTTATTTCACGGGTTATTGCAACTGAGTTAAATTGATATTGCACGCCTAATTGAAGTGACAGTATTAATTTATCAAGCATTTGTGGCAAATCGCTTTCACTTTGTTGCGCCAAGCGATGCTGTACAACTGTTTTGAGAGTGCCGCCTAAAGTACTTAATTCAATTAATGCCACTTCTACTGAAGGGGTCCAATGGTAGCGCCAGCTCTCATGCTTTGCGGCTGTATGAATATTATAAAAGGCATGCATGCTTTGTTCGTATTGGCAAAAGCCGATGTCTAAAAATAGTAATTGGCTCAATAGTTGGCGGCGCTGGCGTTGCCGCTCGGTTAATTCATATAAAGAAAAATGGCTACGATTAACTGTACCAATTGTCAGCTGTACATGTTTGCAATGGGCTAATACATCGTCGACTAATGGCAAATTACGTTGATTTGCTGGTAGTTGTCCCATGTTTTCGCCACGCAACAGCTGCTGCCAAGGTCGATAGTCGCGCGAGCTACTTTGTTGTTTAAACTGGCAACTTCCTAAAGAATCGAGTAGATCATAGCAACCAGCGCGCACAATTCCCCGCAACTGACAGAGCTGACTTAAGTGCTCAAAAACATTTTGTTTAGCTATAAGCGTTAACTTAGGCATTTGTGCTAATAAATACAGTAGCCAATCACTGGCTGATAATGAACGTTGTTCAAACAGCCAACGGCAAAACGCAGGGTAGGGCATTCCCGCTTGGTAGCCTTGATGAGCATCAAGTAAAGAATCGCTGTAACGGATCACAAAACTATCCTCAGTACTTTTACGAATAGAAGTTGATTCTTGCTCGTAATCAAACAGTGCACTGGTATGGAAACCGCCGGTCATTACCGCGATGCGTTGATAATCATGACTAGCTGTGCGAATGCAGGCACGCATTTGTTTCTCGCGGTCTAGATCGCCTAGTTGCTGCAAACTTTTTTGATCATAATAAAGGCGGCTAGCAGCACAAAATAGTAATACTTGCTCAAAAAAATCATTCGCACTTTCAAAATTTTGTAGCTCAAATAAGCGCAGCCAAAGCTCATCGGCATCACGGCAACCCATGGTTTGTTGTAGCTGACGACTATAGCTTGAGCTTAAAATACGGGCATCGCTGTAGCGATCAAGTGGTTCTTCTTGCTGCTCGTCAGTGCTGTCTAAGTCAATAAATTGTACTGGCACGTGGTTGTCGCCAGCCCAGCGCAGTGCTTGCCACTCAGGGCTATTTTCAGCGAAAGGAAAATAGCTTTGCTGTTGATAAACTGCAATCGGTGGCACCACATGTTTGTTTTGCAATAGGCCAAGGTGTTGCCCAAAACTGTGCGGTGCTTCAATCAATACAACATCTGGTTGCCAAGCGTTTAATTGAGCTAAAGCAAAATGCGCACAAGCAGGGCTGTGATGGCGTACTGGCAACCAGCGTATCTTTTCATCTTGTAAAAACTGTTGGCTGAGCTTTGCTAATGCTTGGCTAAAGCCGTTGTTATCTGGTGTTATTTCATCCACAACGCTTTACCTGCATCAAAAAAAGCACGCCACTCTTTGCGTTCACGTACAACAGCATCAAGATAGTGAGCTAATTTTTTAATGTCATCGGGTTTATCTTTAATCAAGGTGCCGTGCATCTGTTGTACTAACTGCTCAGCACTCATGGGTTGATGCCAATAGAGACTATGTAAGGCACAAGAATGCACAATATTGACCGCTTCGGCAGTTGATAAAGTAGCATCTAAAGATTGTGCACCAAGGTTGTTACGCAAGTCATGAAATACCTGTACTAATAACTGTACTAACTCTTCATTAATTTGTGGTTGCTGTGCTTCGTTAATAAAGCGGGCATTGACCTGAGATAAAATAAGCTCTTGCTCTAGTTTTACATCATTAAGTACTGGCACTGTTTCAAAATTAAAGCGACGTTTAAGGGCGCTCGACATCTCATTAACGCCGCGGTCGAGTAAGTTGGCGGTGGCAATTACATTAAATCCAGGCTTGGCTTGAATGGCGATCCCCAGCTCTGGGATTGTGAGTGTTTTTTCCGACATTAAGGAAATAAGCACATCTTGGATTTCCTGCGGGCAGCGAGTGATCTCTTCAATACGCACTAATTTACCTTGCTCCATAGCAGCATAAATAGGGCTTTTTAACAGCGCATCAAAGCTAGGGCCATTGGCTAGCAGCATGGCAAAGTTCCAACTATATTTAACTTGCTCCTCAGTCGTCCCCGCAGTACCTTGGATCAATAACTCGCTGGTGCCACTTATCGCCGCCGCGAGTAGCTCTGACAACATTGATTTTGCTGTACCTGGTTCGCCAACCATCATCAGGCCATTGTTGCCCATTAGGCTGACAATCGCACGTTCAACAAGTGCATCATCACCATAATATTTACGGCTGATATTGTGCTGTTTATCGCCACAAATAAAGCGTTTTACGGCACTTGCTGAAAGCTGCCAGCCGCTCGGACGAGCACCACTATCAGTGGCAATGAGCTGTTCTAATTCAACTTGATAGCGTTGTTCGGCGCGAGCACGAATAATCTGTTTATTCATTAGGTACGTCCTTTACTACAGTACTGACTGTATATAGCGTTCTTTGCCGGAGTCAGGGCAAACAACGAAGTATAAATAACTTTATTACCACGGTAGTTTTGATAGCCAATTAGGATCTGCATGGCATTTCTTAGCTATTGCTTGATAATCCAGAGCCATTGCGTTAAGCAGGCTTGCGGGCGCTTGCGCAAGTGGTATGGTTTGATAGCGACTACGTGCGCGCGAACCTTGAATTTGCTGCAATATTTTGCAGCTATAAATGGCAACGGGTTCATTTTCCTCTGGTAAATAGTTACCACTAAACTCAAATTGAATGCGAAGCCCTGCCTGCTCAAATGATTTTTCGTAGTAATTAAAAAACGCCCCATCTTCTGTTTCACCGCGTTGATAATCGAGTTTGGTGAGTAAACCGCGCAGAGTAAAAGCATCACTCATAAGGCCCAAATGATGCTCCAATGATATTTGCTCAGGTGTGACGCTAATATTAGCGGATTTGAGCTGCTCAAAAAGTGGCTTTATCTTATAATCTTTTAAATGTAGTTGCCATGCTTTAAGGGCGGCTTTATCAAGCTGATTAGCACTGAGCAAACGAATATTTGCACCCGATGGTAGCGTAACCTCTTCATCATTTACATCGACTAAACTACCATCTTCAGTCGGGCGAAAGGTATGCCAATCATTATCAAGTTGTACTTGCCATAAGGTGCGTTGTAGTAAGCGAAACATCACCGGATGTTGGTGTAAATATTCATGCCACTCATTTAAAGGCCAGTGACGCTCGGTGATCATGGCTGCATATAGGCGGGCATGTTGTTGTTCAATCACTTGTTTTAGCTCTTTTTTACAACCACTAAACCATTTTTTAGTTTGGTTGATCTGATCTTCGCTATCCTCTTTGCGTGGTTGTGGCAGCGATTTAATCACCTTGCCTTCTTCGTTTATTAATTGCAGCTTAAGTGAGTCGCTCAGTTGCAGTTGTAAAGCGCGATTGCCAAAGCTAAACGGTGTTGGATCTTGTATATGCTCTAAGCCCGCGGTTTGGATGGTGCGATCTGCCAATTCATCAGTCGTCCAGCTGTTACGCTTTGCAATTTGGCCAACTAGCTCGCGCGCCAACGCTTGTATTGATTGGGTACGATGTTGGCGGGCTATCGACAGCATAAATTGGATAATCACTGTATTGTTGATGTGAGCGATGGCGCTGATCATCGCTTCTATTTGTGTACGGCGCAGATAGTGTTTTTTCATATACGGCTGGATCAGTGCTAACAACGCTTGGGGATTACCACCATTGATTAATGCCAGTAAGCCTTTTTCTTTAATAGCCGAGCCATGCAATTGAGATTTATATAAGTTGTAACATGCATTGTAAGCATCGAGTAATGTGCGTGTAGCGTATTCTTGGCCCCAATCATATTGCGCTAAATCTTGGTACCTGTTGTACTCGCGTTGCTTATTCGCTTGCGCATAGTCATGCGCCTGTTGATCAGAAGGGGCAAGCGTATCTTGACTTATAAAAGCTGATAATAAAAAGTGGCCTAGGCGAGCCTGACTGTCATCATCGAGGAGTGATAAATATAACCTTAATAGGTTGCTCCCTTGGGGTTGTTTAAGCTTTACGGCTAACACACACCACCAATAGATAATGCTTGGCTCCACAGGGTCGCCATGACGAAAGTGGCAGGTGGGTAACATCGCTTGTTGTAGCCAGGCCATATGTTTAGGGGCTGCTTTTTTGAGCCCTGTAGCTGCTTCTTCAGCTAAAATAGCGGGGGTGATGAAATAGCTAATATCACCGCCGCATTGTTGTAGCGCATCCAATAATTGGTTACGAGTAGTGGTATCTTTTTCTGTGGTGATTGCGTCTTGCAGTGCGGGCTTCGCATCAGGGTGTTGCAGGTGAGTTAACCACTGTGCAGTGAGGCTGCGGGTTTCTTTATTGCTTGATGCTAAACCTGTCGTTATTTTTTCAATGAGCAATTCATGCTGCTGCACGGCGTATTGCGCTAACTTGCGTACGTGCTTGCGATTATCAAAGGCGAGTTGATATATGCGTTCGAGCCAATAGGGGGGTATCGCTGGAAAATCAGCTAATAAAGCCAAGGCTTGTTCAGTAATGCGCGTGCTATCGATACGATCATTGAGAAGTGACTCAATGATCCATGAGTCGGTACTTGAACTAAATGTTGCGCTGCTCAGTTGGCCATCAAGTGCTAGCGTCATCGTTTGTGGATAGTGCGCAAATAGCGGCCATATTTCAAATGACTCTAAAGCTATCGGGAGGCTGCCACTAGGTTCATGTCTAATATCAAGGATGTAATTAGTTAAATCGCTAGGGCTAATACCAAAAGGGTGCAGTACTGGCTGTAACTGGCGTATATCTTTGATATCACGTTGGATCAATTTACTAGGGTGAGGCTCTTCGAGTACCGTTGAAAGCCCATAAAATAAACCAGTAGCTAATAGGAAAAAGTGCACTAGTTGAGCATCACTTTGGTTCATCAGTTTAGCTTCGCCAATAATTTGGGCTGCGTATTTATTATCAACTAGCCTATAAATAATATCGTAGCCGGGCTGTGTTTGTATTTGGCGTTGCTGTAGTTGCGCAAGCGCTTGGGCAAGTTGTTCTGGCGTAAGTGAGCGCAGCCCTTGTAAGTCGTCACGATCAGATGCCAAACGTTGCTGCCTTTGGTGACAATTTTGCGGATAATCCAAAAGTGCTTGCTGCGCCGTTGCAATTTCTTGTTCCGCTTTGGCTATTTCAGTGCTTAACACTTGCTGGCAAACATCAAGCCAACGCTCTGGAAAATCATGGCTGATAGAAAGGGGGGGGAGGCTTGGCAGTGGCCAATCAAAATACTGACTTTTTTGTATCAGCTGATAGTCATGCTGTGCTTGTGTGATCTGTTGCTGCAACACGTTACTTTTTGTTTCACTTAGCCATTGAGTTAAAAGTGGTTGCGCTGCATCATAACGGCTAATAAGCGTAATCCAATGGGCTTGGGTGGTGGTGTTAGCACTTTGATAGTGTTTTTTAAGGTAGTTGACCCACATTGCTGTATCAAGGCGTGTGAAGGCAAGCGCCGCCGCCTGACGTACTTTGCTGGTGGAATCATCCGCTAATGTCATTACTAGCGGTAGTAAGGTGTTGGGTAGTTCACAGTACTGCGTCAGTTGACAACAGAAAATGTAACGACCTTCGCTATGAAGTTGTTGTAGCTGTTGATCGATATTAGGCTCGTTGCTGACACTCAGCCAGTTGGTATGTGCGAGTAAATATTGGGCATACTCTGCTGCGACATACTTGTTATTACGCTCTAATATAAAAGCATCAATATACCAGCTAGGTAATTGATATACCCTTAATAATTCCAGCAGTGTGTTTCGATTGGGTAATTGCTCTACAGATGACGCTGTATGCGTTTTAAATTTCCTGCTCAGGAAGTTTAGAAGATAGGCAAACCAGTTATCAAAGCTTGAAAGTACATGGCTAAACGCATCAAAATAGGGCTCGTTAAAACAGGCAACGACTAAACCTAAGCGATGCAAAAAGTCCAGTTGCTGGCTTTGAGTAGACATGAGTACTTGCCACATCGCTTCTGCTGCTTCCCAGTCATAGCAACCAGGTGCCTGTTTACTTTTTGTATCGGGAAGCTGTGCTAAAGTAGTTAAACAACGGGGATTTTCCCCATGTAATAAGTAATGTGCAACGTTATGAGCGAGACCTGATTCTGCTATTTCATAGCCTTTACAGGCAAGAGTTAATAGCTCAGCAATGTCTGTGTTCGGAGGCGTGTTTAACGTATTAAGCATAAAACGTCCTTGCTAGATAGATCATCTTGATTTCTAAACGCTGGCCATCGTTAATGTGGCCAGCATTTACTGTTATAGCGGCTAATTAAAAGGTAGCTTTTGCTGCCACAGTGGATCTGCATGACACTTTTTCGCCACCTCTTCGTAATCCAAGGCGATAGCGTTAAGCAGATTAGCAGGGACTTGAGTAAGCGGTAATGCATCATAGCGGTTCCAGCCACGTGCTTTTGGATTAAATTGCCATACTGTGATGCTATAAATAGCTGCAGAAACATTCTCTTCGGGGACACAGTTACCACTGAAGTCAAATTGAACTCTAAGTCCTAATTGATCAAACAGTTTATAGTAATGATCAAAAAATCCTGCGTCTTCAGGGTCGCCTTGCTTGTAGTCTTTTTTGGTCAATAAGCTGCGTAGTGTGAAGGTATCAGTCATCAAGCCTTTATGATGATCCAATGCTAACTGTTCTGCAGTTATATTTACTTCAAGCGACTTGAGTTGCTCAAACAGCGGTTTAATTTTGTAATCTTTTAAGTGGGCCTGCCAAGCTTGGCTTGCTTCACTATTGAGTTGATTACCACTTAGCAAGCGGATACTGGCCTGGGCTGGTAATTCAATTTCATCATCTTCTGTATCAATGAGTGCGCCATCTTCTGTGGGGCGAAAACTGTGCCAACCATCATCAAGCTGTACTTGCCAAAGCGTACGTTGCAGTAAACGAAACATGATAGGATGCTGATGTAAATATTCTTGCCAGTCGCTTGCAGGCCAATGACGCTCAGTAACCATAGACTCATATAGACGACTAGTTTGTTGCGTTATTACCTGTTTTAGCTCTTTTTTACAGCTGCTAAACCATTTTTTAGTTTCGCTGATGGCTGCATCGTCATCATCTTTACGCGCTTGCGGCAGTGACTTAAGCACCTTGCCTTCTTCGTTGAGTAGTTGAAATTTAAGATCATCGCTTAGCTGGAGTTGCAGCGTACGCTGACCTAAATTAAAAGGTGTTGGCCCTTGCGTGTTTTCAAAGCCTGCAGTTTGAATAGTACGATCGCCTAGTTCATCGGTCGTCCAGCCGTTTCGCTGGGCAATTTTATCAACTAACTGACGTGTTAACTCTTGGATTGATTTGGTGCGGTAACGTCGCGATAACGACAGCATAAATTGAATAATTATCGGATCATTAATATTGGCGATAGCACTCAATATTGCTTCAATCTGCGCACGACGTACATAATACTGCTTCATGTAGGGTTGTAGTAGGGCTAAAAGCTCATTCGGTTTACCGCCAATAATTAAGGCGAGCAAACCTTTTTCTTTAATAGCACTACCTAATAGCTCTGACTTTTTCTGTTTGTAACACGCATTATATGCATCTTCCAAAGTATGCGTTTTGTACTGTTTCCCCCATTCACTTTGAGCCCAACGTTGATACATATCAAATTCTTGCTGCTTATGAGCTTGGGCGTATTCATGCGCTTGTTGCTCGGTGGGGCAAAGTGTATCTTGGGTGATAAATGCTGATAATAAACAGTGAGCGAGTTGTGCTTGGCTATTATCATCAAGCAGTGATAAATACAAATGTAGCAAGTTACTGCCTTCAGGCTGTTTTAGTTTAACGGCGAGCACACACCACCAATAAATAATATCAGTGTCGACTGCTTCACCATTAACAAATTTACAGCTAGGTAGCCTATCTCGTTGCAGCCAAAGCATATTTTTAGGCACTGCTTTTTGAAGCCCTGCTGCTGCTTCTTCAGCCAATGCAGTTGGTGAGGTAAATTCACTAATATCGCCGCCACATTGCTGCAAGGCATCTAACATTTGCGCACGAATTGCGGTATCTTTTTCTTTTCTAATTGCTTGTTGTAGTGCTGGTTGGGCATCACTGAGCGCCAGTGTTTGCAGCCATTTTGCTGCAATACTGCGAGTATCATTGCCGCTTGATAGTAATTCTTTGCTGACTCGCTCAACAACGATGCCATGCTTTTGTGCGGTCGCTTGTGCCGTGAAGCGCACTGATTTTCGACTATCAAACGCTAATTGATAGATGCGTTGTAACCAATGGGGAGGAAGTTTAGGAAAATCAGCTAATAAAGCCAGTGTCTGGTTGATAACCATATAGTTATCATAGTTATCCTTGGAGTCGAGGCGATCGATAATCGTTGGCTTTGTGTCATCTCCTTGCTGGATGAGCTTTGTGTATAGGCCATCAAGTGCGTAATCTATTGTTTCTGGGTACTCGGCGAATAAGGGCCACACATCAATTGATTCTAACGCCAATGGGCGAGTACCCAACTCTTCACCATGGGAACTTACAAGTATGTTCGTTAAGTCACAAACGCTAAAATTAAATTCTGCTAGTAAAGGCAGTAATTGGCGAACATCGCTAAGATTCTCTTGCAGTAATTTGCTCGTATTGGCTGCATTTAACAGATTATTAATGTGCCATCTGCCAATTTTCTGCAGTTGAAAAAAATGTGCTATTGCAATGTTTGGCTGTTTGAGTAATTTAGCTTCATCGATAATGTCATAAAAGATGTCATTACCAAGCTTTTGACCTTGTTCTAGAGCGTTTAAAGCTTGAACAACATCATCTTTAGTGATCGTTTTATATACCGCAAGCTCTTCTTTTTCACGCTCTATCGCCTTTGCCCAGTAGCTGCCGGGTGCTTCGGGCTTGCTGTTTTTTATATATCGTTCAGAACGCGCAATTAGCTTTTCTAAGCTGTGCATGCAGTCTTCAACCCAATGCGCTGGAAACTCACCGTGAAAGTTCACGTTTGTGTATGCAGGCAACTGCCAATCAAAGTTGTCGCTTTGCTGCTTTAACTGATATTGCTCAATGGCGAGTGTAAGTTTAGTGTGTACTGATGCTGTTTTTTCAGTGGCTTGCCATGTTTCAAGTAATGTTAATGCATTACTACACTCAACCACACTGCTTATCCAGTGAGTTCGTGTGCTTGCATTAGCCTTTTCATAATGTTCAGAGAAAAACTCAAGGCATTGTGCATCATCGATTTTACGGATCACACTGTTCGCTGACAGACGTACTTGATTGGACTTATCAGCGCTAAGCTGTGCTAAAAACGGTAATAACGAAGTTGGAATTACCGGCTGCTTAAGTAGAAACTGGCAAAGCGTATTACGACCGCTGGCGTCGATTTTTTGTAGTTGTTGGCATTTTTCAGGTGTTGAACAAATCGTTATCCAATCACTATTTGCTAGCAAATGATCTGGATAGATAAGGCCTCTTTGTGCATAGGAGCGCTCAAGAATATAGGCATCAATATACCATAGGGGTTGGTCATACGTTTCTAGCAGCGTAAGCAGTTCATCACGACTAGGGAATTGAGTTGCCTTGGTGTCATATTCAAAATCAGTGTGTTGGTTAAAATAAAACAGTAAGAAGGCAAACCAGCCTGTTAGTTTAGACTCCATATGATTTAAATAGTGATGCTTTGCAATCGCCTCTGTTACTAAACCTAAACGATGTAAAAAGTCGTTTTGATGGCCTGTAGCTGACTTTAAAACATGCTGCATGGCTACTAAAGAGCGTCTATCATACTCGCCATTATTATTTACCGAGTAGTGGCCTGGCAGTTGCGAATGGCGCGAATTAGGTAGTTGATTTAATATGTTAAGACAATCAGCTCCTTCTCCTGTTACTAAGTAATGAGCAACCTTAGCGGCTAAGCCTGTTTGCGTATGGTTATAGCCTTGGCAAGCAACTATTAATAAATCTTTGATGGTTATTTGTTTATCTTCACCGAAAAGCTTACTAGTAAATTTTTTGAACATAGTACTTCCTTGATTATTCAAAGTTGTGGTGATTATTGACTCTTTTTATCGGTTATCTATGAGCAATATTTGTAAAAACACAGCAAACATTACTTATCCCCACTCTATAAAACAAGACAAATTATGATTTACGAGATCAAGTTTTGTTTTTTAATTTTTGCGCATGTAACACGTTAAGATATTTACGTAGGTTTAAACTAAGCCAATATAGGGTTAGCGTGTTCTAAAATGTTACATGCCCAAAAAGTGACAACGGTTATTCTTTTAACCACTGTGCAACTTGTTTTGTATAATAACTCACTATTAAGTCAGCGCCTGCACGTTTGAAGCCGGTCAGTGTTTCAAATACCACTTTTTTTTCATCAAGGGCACCTGCTAAAGCTGCAAATTTAATAGCGGCATACTCACCACCAACTTGGTAGGCAGCTAAAGGTAAGTTTGTTTTCTCTCTCAAGCTGCTAAGGACATCAAGATAGGGCGTGCCTGGTTTCACCATTAGAATATCAGCGCCTTCTTGTTCATCAAGAAGGGCTTCTTGAAGCGCTTGACGAATATTTGCGTAATCCATTTGATAGCCTTTGCGATCACCGCTTAATTCACAATCAACAGCAGCTCTAAATGGACCATAGAAAGATGAAGCAAATTTAATGGCGTGAGCTAAAATGGCAACATGTTCAAACCCTGCATTATCAAGGCCTTCTCGAATAGCTTTAACTTGACCATCCATCATCGCAGATGGGGCTAGCATATCGGCACCTGCTTTTGCTGCGCACACACTCTGCTTTACAAGATTAGCAACAGTTTCGTCGTTACAAACTTGATTATCTTCAACAACGCCACAGTGTCCATGATCTGTATATTCACAAAAACAAATGTCGGGTATTACCATCATCTCGGGGCATGTTTGTTTGATTGTTTTAATCATACGTGCCAGTAAACCATCATCGTGCCATGTATCACTGCCAACACTGTCTTTATGATGCGATATGCCAAAAGGCATAACATACTGAATTCCTAATCTATGCAGTTCAGTAATTTCTTGGGCTAATGCATGTTCAGGAATGCGCTGTATACCAGGCATAGTGGATATTTCTAGACTTTCAGTTAACGACTCTTCGATAAAAATAGGATGGATAAGATCGCCAATATTAAAATCAAATTCGCGTACTAACTGTCGCATTGCGTCACTGTGGCGAAGCCTGCGCATGCGTCTTGATAAATTAGGTGTACTCATTGCTATATGCCTTACTGAGCTGAGTATAACGAGATGTTTATAATATCATTTTTATCACTGTAAACGATATGCGTTAAATCAATATTAAAGGCGTGTTCATGATAGTAAGCTTTTTCTTTATTTGTAATAAATAAACTGTAATTACTAGGTTACCGGTGTAGAAGTCGCTGGTGGGGTTTGCTGTTCTTTATTGTTATCGCTGCCACCACAGGCGACTAAACTCATGGATAAAACGGCTGATGCAACTAAACGTGCTATTTTATTCCTAATAGATCAAATGCTTGGGAAGCTGTTAGGCTGGTTATTTTAGTTAAGCAGCAGTGTCCTTCTTGTGCTAAGTGCTGCGTTACTCTGCGAGCTAACTCTATGTTAGTCAGCGGTGTTGCAAGGTTAAATGCTAAATCAAAATATTCGCCTTGTTTATTCAATATCACACAGTGTTGCTGTTGTTCAGCGGTTAAACTGTGTAGATAGTCATTTAAATCCCGTTGTTCATTAATAATTTCTAGCTCGTTGTCACTACATATCAAGTAAGGGAAGTAAGTATGCATGTATTTATTGTCCTGTATCAAATAGCGCGAGCAATATAATAATATAATTATAGTTCGTATTATACTAAGGACGAATATTATGAAACAAACTCGCCACCCTCAACAGGTATCAGATATCTTTTCAAGGAAATTAGTATGTTGTTCCACCGATACCTCTTTAGTTGATGCTGTACGGTTGATGCAGGTTCATAATATAAGTGCAATTTTTATAAAAAAACGGCAAGAAATCGTTGGTATTTGGACTGAAGCAGATTGCATTAAACTAGATTTTACTGACAGCAACCTTAAACATATTGAAATTCAAAGCGTAATGAGTAGCCCGGTATTGAAAATCTCCTGTCAGCAATTACTGTGTGATGCCGCGCTTATTTTTTATCAACACAGTGTTCGTCATTTATTAGTTGTGGATGATGATGAGCTACCATGCGGCGTTATTAGTATTAGTGATATTGTACGTAATCAAGGGCTTGATCACTATTTACAATTTAGACCAATCAAAGAGCAATATCATAAAGATGTGTTAGTGGTACCTAGTTATTTGACGCTCAGTGAAGGCGTTGAAATGATGCGCGAGCGAACCGCCCAAGTTATTTTAGTGTATAACCAGCAGCAAGACGAACATGGCATTATCACCCAGCGAGATTTACTGCATTTGATCGTCGAACCCGATAGTAATGCGTCATGTTGGAGTTTTGCAAGTCGGCCCTTGTATCGGGTAAGCTCAAAAAGCAGTTTATTCGATGCATATCGGTTAATGTCTACTAACAATGTACGCCATTTAGTGGTCAGTGACGATTTGGAGATTAAAGGGGTGCTCGCCATTGAGCATCTTGTTAATGAAATAGAAAGCGCTTATTGCAGTGATCTTGAAAAAGTACTTGAACAACGTGATATGGATCTTCAGCATTCACAGCGTAATTTGTATCTCGCGAATAAAATAATTGATGCGTCACTTGATGGCATTATGATCACCCAACAAGATGGTGTGATCATGCAAGTTAATCCTGCTTTTACCGCCCTTACTGGCTATCAAGAATATGAAGTGGTCGGCAAACACCCTAGAATTCTAAGCTCCGGAAAGCACGGTAAAAATTTCTACGTAAAAATGTGGCAATCCATTACCCAAACTGGTGTGTGGCAAGGGGAAATATGCAATCGTAAAAAAAATGGTGATTTGTATGTTGAATGGCTAACTATTATTGCTATCCGCGAGCCAAATGATGATGAGCTAGTGTATGCGGCGATTTTTAGCGATATCACTGAACGTAAAACTGCAGAAGACAAAATCGTTCAGTTAGCTTATTTTGATGAGCTAACTGGCTTGCCTAATAGGCGCTTATTTAATGACAGGTTAACTATGGCATTAGCTGCTGCACATCGTAATAATGACATGTTAGCAGTGATGTTTATTGACCTAGATCGGTTTAAGGAAATCAATGATAGCTTAGGGCATAGCGCTGGGGATGAGTTATTAAAAATGGTGGCAATACGGCTGCAAAACGTATTATGTGAAGGTGATACTTTAGCACGTTTAGGTGGCGACGAATTTGTGGTGCTGTGCGAGATTGAAGACATTAGCGCTGTGATTAGTTTAGCCGATCAAATTTTAAATAACTTAAACACTCCTTTTCAGCTCGAAGGGCTTGAGGTAGGCGCGACAGCATCAATCGGTGCAGCGGTCTATCCTGATGATGGTCTCGATAGTGAAACTTTACTAAAACATGCTGATATTGCCATGTATCGCTCTAAAGAAGTGGGTAGAAACTCATTTCAGTTATTTAAAGCATCGATGAATGCACGCTCTTTAGAGCGCTTGGCGATGATGAGCCGGTTTCAATATGCGCTCGAAAATGATGAATTTGAACTATATTTTCAGCCTAAACAGTGTTTAAGAAGTAAAGCTATCAAAGGTGTTGAAGCACTCTTACGTTGGCAAGATCCCGCGCTTGGCATAATATCGCCTGCACAGTTTATTCCATTGGCGGAAGAACTCGGTCTAATTGTAAAGCTGGATCTCTGGGTGCTCAATAATGCAGGCATGCAATTGGCATTATGGCAACAACAAGGAATAACGGCTGGTCGGTTGGCAATTAATATCTCAGCTTGCCATCTTAGTCAGGGAAGTTTATCAAGTAACGTTGAAAAAATGCTCCAGCGCTATAATTTATCGGGAAATTGTCTTGAAATAGAGTTAACTGAAAGTAGTTTTATTAGCTCGTTTAGTCAGGCGAAAAGAGAGTTGTGGCAACTTAAAAAAATGGGCATACAGATTGCGCTAGATGACTTTGGTACCGGCTATTCGGCACTGAGTTACCTTACAAAATTACCCATAGATACATTAAAGATAGATGCCAGCTTTATTGCTAAAGTACCCGATGAATACGGTAATAGTGAGATTGTTGCCGCGATAGTGGCAATGGCGAATAGTCTTAATTTACAAGTTATCGCTGAAGGGGTTGAAAAGCTTGCCCAGTATAGTTACTTATTGGATTTAGGCTGCGATGTGATCCAAGGCTATTACTATTGCCGCCCGTTAACGCAGCGGCAATGGTTTGAATTTTATCAGCTGCAAAATCAACCTACGGTGATATCGTAAGAAGTAAATTTACGAATGTTGATAACGCCAGTATCAAAGATCAAGTACTGGCCTTTAATACCGTTTAAAATACCACTGACGACCGGTTCTTTATCAAAATTAAATGAACTGATTTTGGTTGGGTAGGTAGTAACTGGAAACTCTAATTCAACCACTTCTTCATCAAGTTGTTCTATCGCTGTAGCACCAAAGAGCTCTGCAAGTTCATTTAGTTTATCGGCAATTTGTGGAATAAGTTCTGCCGCAGCAGCTTTTAAATCAAGGACATCGCTTTGTCCTTTGAGCATATTACGCCAATTGGTTTTATCGGCAATAAATTGTGCTAAGGCAACTTCAACTAATCCTGATTGTAAGCGCGTTTGTACTTTGAATATTGGCAGTGCTTGCGTTGCACCTTGGTCAATCCAGCGGGTTGGAATTTGTGTATGACGGGTGATCCCCACTTTCAGCCCTGACGTGTTCGCAAGATAGACATAATGTGGGATCATACAGTTTTCTTCGCCCCACTGTGGCTCACGACAAGTACCTTGGTCAAAGTGACATGTTTCAGGTTTCATAATGCACATATCGCAGCTAGCAAGCTTACGCATACATACAAAACAATGACCTTGCGAGTAACTTTTTTTGGTTTTTTTACCGCAGCTAGAACATACAATAGCGCCATTAAAAGTCAGTGTAAGTTGCTTGCCAATATAGGCATTAAGATCGACCAACTCATCACCCACAGGCAAATGATACTGAATCGGTTGTGTTAGCGATGATTTTAATTTTTTGATAGTGCCTTGCATCTTTACGCCCCTAAAGATGTGAAAAAGAGGATTCTATCAGTAATCCTTAAACATGTGGCAATTTTACTTAATTAGCTTGTTTATTTTCAGCTAACCACAGCAAATAGTCATCCACAGCGATGGCTTTGGAGTAATAGTAGCCTTGCCCGTAGTCTGCCCCCATGGCCTTTAAAAGTTGTTGTGTTGTGACATCTTCAACTCCCTCGACGGTAACTTTTAAACCCAAACTATGCGCCATTTCTATCGCAGCCTTAACAATTACTCGATTAGCACTGTGAGTAGGGAGACCTATAATAAATGATTTATCTACTTTTAAGGTTGAAAAGTTGTAGCTAACAAAACAATTTAGTGACGAATAGCCAGTGCCAAAATCATCTAAAATCACTTCAATACCAAGGCGGGTTAATTGTTCAACTAAGCTAATCATTTGCTGTTGGTTTGCAATTAAAGCTGACTCAGTAAGTTCAAATTTAAGTTGTTTAGCAGGAACGTTATGTTTGAGTAAAGTGTTTTCAATTTTCTCAATTAAATTATGGATCATTAAGTTTTTAGCACTTAAATTAACGCTTACTTTATGCTTAAAAAAACCTGCGTGATTAAACTTAGCGATATCTTGGCAAGCCTGATCGAGCACCCATAATGTAAGTTCATTGATAAGACCAGTACGTTCAGCTAATAGAATTAAAGCTTCAATATTGATTTGTTCATAAGGAGCATTAGGCCAGCGCAATAAGGCTTCACTGCCAATCGTTTGGCCGCTGCGTAAATCTATTTGTGGCTGATGATAAATAGTTAACTGGTTAGTTTTTAAGGCATTTTGGAATGCAGCCGCTAAGCTAATGTTCATAGTGACAGGCATTACTTTTGAGTGATTATTTGGATAGCTTGTTTGTGGCGCTTCGGTTAATGAAAAATAGCCATTTTGCAACCATGTATCAAAGCCACTTTCACCATCTAGGATACAATAACCCATTGCGTAGTTTAACTGTAAATCAAACCCTTGCACTGGATGATGCTTCGGTAAGCTTTTGCGGATTTTGGTTAATTTATCATGCAGTGATTGCGCACTTTGAGTTTTAATTGAAATGAATGCTAGCACACCGTTGCTCAAATCGGCAATCCGCGGATAGGTATCTAAATTGTTATCTAAATTGATAAACTCGCGCTCTTTACTCAGTTGCAGCTCAAGAGATTTAGCTATAGCAACAACGAGCTGACAGCTTTGAGTTTGATTTAAAATATGACTGAGAGAATTAAAATCAGTAATTCTAATTAAGCATAAGCTTGCTGTGCGCTGATTGAGCTGTAAAGTCATATAGGCTTGTTTTAGCATAGCACTGTTTAATAACTTGGTTTGTTCTGTATGAGTGGCGTGGTACAACGCCTTTTCTCGTTGATAGCGCACTCTATCGGCAAGCGCCATAGCCATTAAGATGACTTCACAAAGAATCGCAACCAAAAAAGCATGGCGGGTGGTGAAGCTATATTCTAATACGCCTGTTAGTTCTAAAGGTTGGATTGCAGCGCCAATGATCAGTGGGATCCACGAGATCATATAAAACTTAGCCCAACGAAAGCCGCTAAGTAGTTTGTTGTAAATTAAAATAATACAAACAATATAGAGTAATACCAACACAGCAAAAAATATTTGCGAAGAAATATATTCAACAATGAAAAAGCTGGCGAACCCTAAAACGAACATTAAGCCCAATAGTATTAGGCTTAGTTTATAGCGCCAGCATTTATCTTTATGATAACGTAAAAACATAGTACAAAATGACAGCGTAAAAAATGCGATGGCGTAATTACTTACCACTATATGGAGGTTAAAAAGCTGTTGTAAGGATACTGGCCATAAGTAAAAACCAAAGCCTAATACCGAGCCCATTAGGATCAACGCTGACAGTATGTAGCCAATATAAATAAGATAAACCCGATCACGAATACCAAAATACAGTACTAAATTATATAAAGCCGCCATGATTAGTACGCCAACAAAAATGCCCCAGATAGCGGTTTGTGCACGGAGTAAATCTTTAAATTCAGCCTCGCCATATAAGTTAATTGGGGTTTTACTGATCCCTGTAGTGTCTATTTTTATGACCAAAAAACTCTGGTTTTGTGCGGCAACAGTAAATTCTATATGCGGTACACTGTATTCAAATAAGCTTAATCCTGTTTGCCGATCGCCTAAATTAAAGGTGTTAATTAACTGGCCTTGGTTATCGAGTTGATAAACAGTCAAATAATCAATCATCGGATTATCAAAGTGGGCGTAAAGCTCTTTTGATACTGCTGTCCTATTGTCTAACTTCATCAGCAGCCAATAGTTTTGAGATTTTAGCCCCCATGGAATGGTGTCAAAGGGCTCTGCAATACGTGAATTAGATTCGTCTAAAAATGCTGTAAGTGTTAATGATTTTGATGGATCTATGCGATAGCTTTGCGCTAAATAAACCGCAGCTGTTTTATTGATTGTATAGCGAGTAGGGGTGGCTAAATGATTCGCAAACGTATATACGATGAACAATAGTATGCTCAAAATAAACAATGCAATAATATGGTATTTAAATGGCTGTTGTTCCAAGGTGCTACTTATATGTAATACATCACGGTTTTAGTGTAGCACTAAAAAAGCGCAGATAAACTGCGCTTATTATTAATAGCTGCTGGTTAGACCTATTTTTCGCGAGCAATAGCGCGATAAGCAATATCTGTACGGTATTCCATACCTTGCCAGCTAATTTCATCAACTAGTTGGTAGGCACGTTGCTGCGCTTCGGTAACTGTGTTACCTAGCGCCGTTGCACATAATACTCGGCCACCGGCAGTCACTACGTTATCGCCGTCTTGCTTAGTACCCGCATGGAAGACTTTTTCGCCTTCTGGGTAGGTTACTTTCAAGCCACTGATTGCATCACCTTTTGGGTAGTTATCAGGGTAGCCTTTAGCTGCAAGTACCACACCCACTGCTGCGCGTGAGTCAAACTCAATCGTCGTTTTATCAAGTTCAACACGATTAGCTGCTTCAATCAGTTCAACTAAGTCAGACTGTAAACGAAGCATCATAGGTTGTGTTTCAGGATCACCAAAACGGCAATTGTATTCGATTACTTTAGGGGTCCCAGAGTCATCGATCATCAAACCAGCATAGAGGAAGCCAGTGTAAGGATGGCCTTCGCTTGCCATACCTTCTACTGTTGGGTAGATCACTTCATTCATAATGCGCTGATGAATTTCATCGGTTACCACTGGCGCTGGTGAGTATGCCCCCATACCGCCAGTGTTCGGACCTTGATCGCCATTATAAGCGCGTTTGTGGTCTTGGCTGGTAGCAAAAGGTAATACGTTTTTACCATCAACCATCACGATAAATGAGGCTTCTTCACCTTCTAAGAACTCTTCGATTACCACGCGGCTGCCAGCTTCACCAAAAGCGTTACCGGCTAGCATATCGCGAATAGCATCTTCAGCCTCAACTTCAGTCATGGCAACAATGACGCCTTTACCTGCGGCAAGACCATCAGCTTTGATTACAATCGGCGCGCCTTTTTCTTTTAAATAAGCAAGCGCAGGGGCGATTTGTTCAAACGTTTGATAATCCGCAGTTGGGATAGCATGACGGGCTAAAAAGTCTTTAGTGAATGACTTAGAGCCTTCTAGTTGCGCAGCGCCTGCTGTTGGGCCAAAGATAGCTAAACCGTGTTCACGGAATTTATCTACCACGCCAAGTACTAATGGTACTTCAGGTCCAACAATGGTTAGCTCAACATTATTGCTTTGTGCAAAGCTAAGTAGGCCATCGAGATCTTCAACGTTAATGGCAACATTCTCAAGCTTGGGTTCAAGCGCTGTACCGGCATTACCTGGTGCAACATAAACAGTGTTTACTTTTGTATTTTGAGCGGCTTTGAACGCAAGTGCGTGTTCGCGGCCGCCGCTGCCAATGACTAATACATTCATGGCGAATATCCTATTTAAAGCGGTTTTTTAAATTTCAGCGTCATGCGGTCGCTTTCACCAATAGCTTTATATTTAGCGGCATCTTGCTCGCCAAGTTTAAGGCTTGGTGGAAGGGTCCATACACCCTGTGGGTGATCGGCTGTATCAAGTGAGTTTGCATTTATGTCACTGCTTGCTGCAAGTTCAAAGCCTGCTTGTTTAGCAAGTTCGATTACCACGCTTTGCTTCATATAACCTGATGACTTTTGCATTTCATCAGCTTGCGCTTCAGGTAGGCGATGCTCAACCACACCTAAAGTACCACCTGGTTTAAGTGCTTTGTAAAAAGACTTAAATGCATTAGCTGCGGCGTCTTTATCTTTGCTCATATACCAATTATGTACATTGCGGAAGGTTAACACCATGTCTGCGCTGCTCGCCGGGGCAATGTCTAAATGTGTTGAAGGGGCGAATTCAGTCAGCTTTACTTTATTGAATCGCTCATCTTCAGCAATTTTCTTTTTAAAGCCAGCTAGAGCTCGTTGGTAATAACCCACCGATGAGTCAGCAGGGAAATGCGCGGCATAATAAGTGCCTTGCTCTTTCAGTGCTGGCGCTAAAATTTCACTGTACCAGCCGCCGCCAGGCGCAATCTCAACAACAGTCATAGTTGGTTTAAAACCAAAAAACTCTAATGTTTCGACAGGGTGGCGGTATTGATCGCGATCACTGCTGCGCTCGCTTGATTTAACTGCATTATTTAATGCTGAATCATGGCCATGCTCATGGCTAATAGCCATAGTTGATGTCATCGCAAGGGTGGCAACAAGTAGAGATTTTAGTGCAAATTTCATCGTCTGTTCCTTCACATTATATTTTTAGAATAGGTTATAGAATAAGCAGAATACGTGAATTTGTAGCAAACAAAAAGAGCTAACTGATGCAGTTAGCTCTTTTTGTGATTAATGGCGGAAGTGACGCATGCCAGTAAACACCATTGCCATACCAGCTTCGTCAGCGGCAGCGATAACTTCTTCATCGCGCATTGAACCACCTGGTTGGATTACCGCAGTAATACCAGCCTCTGCAGCTGCATCAATACCATCACGGAATGGGAAGAACGCATCAGATGCCATTACTGAACCTTTAACTTCAAGGTTTTCATCAGCGGCTTTAATTCCGGCAATTTTAGCTGAGTAAACGCGGCTCATTTGGCCTGCGCCTACACCAATGGTCATACCGTCACGGGCATAAACAATGGCGTTTGATTTAACAAATTTAGCCACTTTCCAGCAGAATAATAAGTCTTTAAGTTCTTGCTCAGTAGGCTGGCGCTTAGACACAACCGTTAAGTCGCCTTGCGTTACCATACCTAAATCACGGTCTTGGATGAGTACACCGCCATTAACGCGTTTGATGTCATGACCTGTCGCTTTGCCTGACCATTGGCCACACTCTAGTAAGCGTACATTTTGCTTAGCCGAAATAATTTGTGCCGCAGCTTCTGATACTTTAGGCGCAATGATCACTTCAACGAATTGACGAGACACAATCGCTTCAGCGGTATCAGCATCAAGCTCTTGGTTAAAGGCGATGATGCCACCAAATGCTGACGTAGGATCGGTTTTGAATGCGCGATCATAGGCTTCAAGGATGTTGTCACCGATTGAAACGCCACAAGGGTTAGCATGTTTAACAATAACACAGGCTGGTACATCAAATTCTTTCACACATTCAAGAGCTGCATCTGTATCAGCAATATTATTGAAAGAAAGTGCTTTACCTTGCAGTTGTATGGCAGTTGCAACAGACGCTTCTTGAACGTCGTTTTCAACATAAAAAGCTGCATCTTGGTGTGAATTTTCACCGTAGCGCATGTCTTGTTTTTTAGTAAACTGCATATTGATAGTGCGTGGGAATTTAGTTTCCTCAGCTGCTTCATCAGTGTAATCAGCAACCATCTTACCGAAGTAGTTAGCAATCATGCCATCGTACTGCGCGGTGTGCTCGTAAGCTGCAATGGCAAGATCAAAACGTGTTTTGTATGTAGTTGAACCATTGTTGCTTTGCATTTCGCTGATCACGCGGTCGTAATCTTTGGCGTTTACTACAATAGTCACGTCTTTGTGGTTTTTGGCCGCAGCACGCACCATCGTTGGGCCGCCGATATCAATGTTCTCAATGGCATCTTCAAGGCTGCAGTTTTCTTGAGCGACTGTATTCGCAAAGGGGTATAAGTTAACTACAACGATATCGATAGCTGAGATGTTATGAGCGTCCATTACATCTTCATCTTGACCACGACGCGCTAAAATGCCGCCATGAATTTTTGGGTGAAGAGTTTTTACGCGACCATCCATGATCTCAGGGTGACCTGTGTGGTCAGATACTTCAGTGACTTTAATGCCGTTATCAGCAAGTAATTTACAAGTACCGCCAGTTGATAAGATGTCTACGCCTTGTGATTCAAGAGCGCGAGCAAATTCAACAATACCGGTTTTATCTGACACACTTAGTAGTGCGCGACGAATTGGACGATGTGTATCCATTGTAGTTTGATTACCTCAGTGTTTGAGCTAGCTTAGAAAGGCGCTATTTTAACTGAATATCGCTTAAAAAACGATATTTATACACAAGTCATTTGGGTATACAGAGTGAGGATTTTGCAATTAGACGCTTTTTTGAGGATTTTTAAAGATATAAAAAAAGCACCCGAAGGTGCTTTTTCAAACGAATGTTGTGATAAATCACAACACGGTATTAGTTCATGCCGTATTTCTTTAGTTTCTTACGTAAAGTACCGCGGTTGATACCTAGTAAGATTGCCGCACGTGTTTGGTTGCCACGTGTGTAAGTCATTACTTCTTCAAGTAATGGTGCTTCTAGCTCTGAAAGAACAAGGTCGTAAACGTCTTGCACATCTTGACCGTTAAGCTGTTTTAAATAGTGATGAACAGCTTTCTTCACTGCATCGCGTAATGGCTGCGGTTTCTCGTGTGACTGAACATGAGGGTTAGTGATAAATGGAGAAGTCACGTTTTGTTCGAACATTGTTTATATCTCTTTCTTTCTTAGTTAGCTGCTAGTGTTTTAAAGTATTGCTCTAATGTCTCGATTTGTGCCTGTGGATTATCGAGAGCATTAAATACTCGCCTAAACTGACCGTCACTGTCATGGGTTTGCAAATACCAAGATACATGTTTGCGAGCGATGCGCGCTCCCATTGGTTCGCCGTAAAACGCATGAAGGTTCACTAAGTGTTCCATCAAAATACCACGTACTTCCTCAATTGGAGGCACAGGTAAATGTTCACCGGTTCGCAAATAGTGGTCTATCTCCCTAAAAATCCAAGGGCGACCTTGGGCGGCTCGACCAATCATAATGGCATCTGCACCCGTATAGTCCAAAACCTGTTTTGCTTTTTCAGGAGAGGTTATATCTCCATTTGCAACGACAGGTATCGACACTGAACGTTTAATATCCCTAATAGTGGCGTATTCAGCTTCACCTTTGTACATACATGCGCGTGTACGCCCATGTACGGCCAATGAAGCTATGCCATAACGTTCAGCTATTCTCGCAATCTCGACACCGTTACGGTTGTCCTGATCCCATCCTGTACGGATTTTTAGTGTTACAGGTACATCAACAGCGCTAACCACTGCATCAATAATCTCTTCCACTAAATCAGGAAACTGTAATAGGGCTGAGCCTGCGAGTTTCTTGTTCACTTTCTTTGCTGGGCACCCCATATTTATATCTATGATCTGTGCACCATTAGTTACATTGAATTGTGCAGCCTGAGCCATAAGCTCGGGATCAGCTCCTGCGATTTGCACCGCACGTATTCCCGATTCACCACTATGATCCATACGGTTCATCGATTTCTCGGTTTTCCATACCAAAGGATTCGACGAGAGCATTTCAGACACGGCAAGCCCCGCACCTAAGCGGCGACAAAGTTGTCTAAATGGTCTATCAGTAATTCCCGCCATTGGCGCTACAATTACATTGTTCTCTAATTGGTATGTTCCGATACGCACTGTATTCAATAGGCCTCTTTTCAAGGGGCGCTAAGTTTACGGTTTTTTTTGCAAAAATCAAAGGCTATAAATTGAACAAAAGTGACTTTTTTTTGACTTTTGCGTATTGACATTTGATAACAGTTTGACGAATGGCTTTATTTGTGTGAATTTTATACAGAAGTAATTTGTGGTAAGAAATCATTCTGTTTTTTTGCGTGTAAATAATAGGTAAAGCCTGTTAATTACAGGCTTTACCTGAAGGTTTTACGTTAATACTCTAAATTGCCGATCCCAGTAAGTTAAGCTTTTTTTATGCCACTTACTCGTGTCCATTCACCTTCAACAGCGATATCATCAAGCGCTAAAAAAGGGGCATAAACATCTGCTACCGACTGCGCTTGTTCTTCTAAAATTCCCGACATGGCAATTTTACCACCTGGTTTTAACAAGCCTAATATCACACTGTGTAATTCACGCAGTGGCGCAGCTAAAATATTGGCCACCACGATATCGGCGCTAAACTCAGGCTGATTTTCTGGCAGGTATACTTCGAGTTTATCGGCAACGCCGTTACGCTGTGCGTTATCTAAGCTTGCTTCAAGGGCTTGAGGGTCTATATCGATGCCGATCATGCGCTCAGCGCCAAGTTTGATAGCTGCGATACCTAGAATTCCAGAGCCACAACCAAAGTCGACCACAGTTTTACCGGTCAAATCTTGGCTTTCAAGCCATTTTAAGCACAAAGCGGTGGTAGCATGAGTGCCAGTGCCAAAAGCAAGGCCAGGGTCAAGCAGTACATTGACGGCATCAGGATCGGGAATATCACGCCAGCTTGGGCAGATCCATAGTTTTTCACCAAACTGAATTGGGTGGAAGTTATCCATCCATTCACGTTCCCAGTCTTTGTCTTCAAGTTGCTCTATTTTGTACACTAAGGTGTCTTTTAACTCATCATGGCGCTGTAATAGAGCTATCACCGCATTCATATCGTGGTTAGCTTCGAATAAACCAATTACAGTCGTGTCAGCCCAAAACACCACAGTGCCGATTTTTGGTTCGTAAATAGGGGTGTCTTTAGCATCAATAAAGGTAACAGACGCACTACCTGCCTCCATTAATAGATCACTTACTGCATCTGCGGTTGCAGCATTAGCATTGATACGGATTTGGATCCAAGCCATAATTATTTCCTGTAAATAGAAAAAAGGCCGCTACAGCGGCCTTTTAAATTTAAATCTGTATTTGCTAATTACTTAGCATCTAAGAAGCTTTTCAATAAGTCAGAGCGTGAAGGGTGGCGTAATTTACGTAGTGCCTTCGCTTCGATTTGACGAATACGCTCACGCGTTACGTCAAACTGCTTACCTACTTCTTCTAGGGTATGGTCGGTATTCATATCGATACCAAAACGCATACGTAATACTTTAGCTTCGCGGGCTGTTAAGCCAGCAAGCACATCATTGGTAGCGCCACGAAGAGATTCCATTGTTGCCGAGTCGATTGGCGAATCAATAGTGGTATCTTCGATAAAGTCACCTAAGTGCGAATCTTCATCATCACCGATTGGCGTTTCCATTGAAATTGGCTCTTTAGCAATCTTAAGTACCTTACGGATTTTATCCTCAGGCATCATCATGCGTTCTGCTAATTCTTCTGGATTTGGCTCACGACCCATTTCTTGCAGCATTTGACGAGAAATACGATTAAGTTTATTAATCGTTTCAATCATATGCACCGGAATACGGATTGTACGCGCTTGGTCGGCGATAGAGCGGGTGATTGCTTGACGGATCCACCACGTAGCATAAGTTGAAAACTTATAACCACGGCGATATTCAAACTTATCAACAGCTTTCATCAAACCAATGTTACCTTCTTGGATTAAGTCCAAAAATTGTAAACCACGGTTGGTGTATTTTTTCGCAATTGAGATCACAAGACGTAAGTTAGCTTCAACCATTTCTTTTTTCGCACGGCGCGCTTTTGCTTCACCAATGCTCATACGACGGTTGATGTCTTTAATACGCTCAATGCTTAAACCTGTGCTTTCTTCGATTACACATAGTTTATTAATACAGCGGATGATTTCTGGTTTGATTTCTTCTAATTTTGCAGAATGTTTTTCATTCGCAGCAATCTCAAGATCAATCCATGCAGCATCAGTTTCATTATTAGCAAAGTGCTTAACAAAAGTTTTCTTCGGTAGCTTAGCGATTTGTACAGCTTGTTTCATGACGATACGTTCTTGAACACGAACTCTGTCCATCATTTCACGCATGTTGTTAACCATACGATCAAACTGTTTCGGCACTAGTTTAAAGGTTTTAAACAGCTCACCAATCTCAAAAATCGCAGCTTGCGATTCTGGATGTGAACGGCCTTTACTATCAAACGTGTCGCGTGCTTTATTGTAAAGATCGCGAAGGTTTTCAAAGTGTACACGAGCCTCTTCAGGATCTGGGCCAGTATCTACTTCTTCTTCGTCTTCATCATCGCTATCAGTATCATCGTCATCTTCATCATCAAGTTCTTTTTCGCTTAATTCAGAACCGATATGGGTAGCAGAGATTGGCGCAGCATCTTCATTAGGATCGAAGAAACCAGAGATAATGTCGCTTAAGCGCATTTCTTCTGCTTCAAACTTATCCCATTGCTCAAGTAGGTATGTAATTGCTTCAGGGTATTCTGCAACCGAGATTTGTACTTGGTTGATCCCTTCTTCAATACGCTTAGCGATAACAATTTCGCCTTCACGGGTAAGCAATTCAACAGTACCCATTTCACGCATGTACATACGAACCGGATCCGTTGTACGGCCGATTTCTTTATCTACAGTAGCAAGCGCAGCGGCTGCAGCTTCCGCTGCGTCTTCATCTGTTGTTGTTTCTTGCATCATCAATTCATCGGCATCAGGCGCGTTTTCGCTAACCTTGATACCCATATCATTGATCATACTAATGATATCTTCTACTTGATCTGAATCGATAATATCTTGTGGAAGGTGATCATTAACTTCTGCAAAAGTTAAGTAACCTTGCTCTTTACCTTTTTGAATCAGAAGTTTTAATTGTGACTGAGGAGTTGGATCCATAGAGATTGTTTCTTCCACTCTGATAAGTTGATACAACAGGCGCCAGCTTGCTTATTTATTAAGCCAAGCTAAGTATTATTTGACGCAGTGAATAGCACAGTATAACAGCATAATTCATTTTTGACTAGCTGTTAGTGTCTTTTCGACCCTTTTAACGCTTGAGTAAGGGCTAAACATTCTAGTCTTTCTTCACTCGTAAGTCCTTGGGTCTTGTCTTTTATTAATAAGGTCTCGAGTCGATAATTTAAACACTGATCTTCAATAAATCTGAAAGTATTTTTAAATTCGTCCTCTAAACGGTCGTCATTGATCTCATGACGCCAAGTAGCGAGCTTAATGAGCGCCTCGTACTCGGGTGTTTCTCGAAATGATTCAATTAATTGCGCTGTAGTAATGTCACTTTTTTGTAAAGCGCAATGTTGCAACCTAATAAGCAAGGCGATACCGGCAATATTCATTTGTGCTAAATCAGCTAAATAAGGCACTGTATTGGCTAATTTAGGGTGCTGAATTAGTAACCCAATTGCGCGACGCATTGGCGTAATTTTAAATTTTCGCTCAATCGCATGCTGCTGTTTAGGTGTTTTTAAGCGATTGTTTAACTGCTCTTTAGTGCGGCCTATTAATCGACCTAAGTGCTCTAATAAGTTTTCTTGATAAAACTGACTAGGGATTTTCTCAACCAACGGAAGCACAGCACTAAGAAGCTTAGCTTTACCTGCATCGGTAGTTAAATCAATCTCTTGGCTGAGTTTATTAAATAGCACTTTAGTAAAATCATCGGCTTGAGATAAACGTAGTTCAAACGCTTCTTTGCCTTCTTTTTGTACTAATGAATCGGGATCTTCACCGTCTGGTAAAAATACAAACAGTAGCGCTTTGCCATCATTTAAATAGGGCAGGGCATTTTCGAGTGCACGCCAAGCGGCATCTCGGCCAGCGCGGTCACCATCATAACAACAAATTACCCGGTCAGTGGCTCTAAACAATGTATGCATGTGTTCAGTGGTGGTGGCAGTACCAAGCGCAGCTACCGCATATTCAATACCTTGCTCGCTCAGTGCCACAACATCCATATAGCCTTCAACTATGAGTACATGGTCGAGCTTTTTATGCGCTTGTTTTGCTTCATATAATCCATATAGTTCAAAGCCTTTATGGAAGATACGGGTTTCTGGCGAGTTTAAATATTTAGGTCCTTGATCCGCTTGCATCACACGGCCACCAAAAGCAATAACACGACCACGTTTATCGCGAATAGGGAACATTAAGCGATCACGAAAGAAGTCAAATTGGCGGCCTGGGGTTTTCTCTGAGGCCAGCTTTAGCTCAACTAATTGCTCTTTTTGTTCTTTATTGCGGCCAAGTTGTTGGCAAAGGCCTTCCCATTCACTGGGGGCATAACCAATCATAAACTTTTTAACTGTTTCGCCACTTAGGCCTCGGCCTTTTACATAGTCTATTACGGTTGCTGAATTAGCATGATGTTTTAACTGGTGTTGATAAAAACGCGCACTATGGAGCATTAAATCGTAATCTGAGCGTTTTTGTTCAGCCGTACGCTCTGGACCATTACTGGTGCCTTGCTCTCGAGGTACATCAAGATTTAGGATGCTTGCAAGTTCTTCAATGGCATCAACAAATTCAAGCTTGTCGTATTCCATAACAAATGAAATAGCGTTGCCGTTCGCACCACAACCAAAGCAATGATAAAACTGCTTGTCTTGAGATACAGTAAATGATGGGGATTTTTCGTTATGAAAAGGGCAACAGGCTTGGTAATCTTTGCCCGCTTTTTTTAAGCCAACTTTGGAGTCAATTAGCTCAACAATATCGGTTCTGGCAAGTAAATCATCTATAAAATTACGTGGGATCTTTCCAGCCATTAGTAAAGTGTAGTCCTGAGATAAATAGAAAATAAGGTGAACGAAATATCAGATAATTTAGTTCTACAATTTAGATTTGAACACAAATGCTATTTTTATTAAAGCGAAAAACGAAGAAACCGAGCACATGGCTCGGTTTGCTTAAATCATACATCTGTATGTGGGAGTATTAGGCAGTTAATCGTTGCTTAATTAAACCAGAGATCTTACCTAAATCGGCGCGACCTTCAGCTTTGCTTTTGATTATACCCATTACTTTACCCATATCTTGCATACCTGCTGCGTTAGTATCAGCAATAGCCGCATCAATAAGAGCTATGATTTCTTCTTCACTCAATTGTTGAGGTAAGAATTCTTCAAGAGCTGTAATCTCATTGGCTTCAATTTCGGCTAAATCTTCACGGCCAGCATCAGTATACTGAGTGTAAGAATCACGGCGTTGTTTAACAAGCTTCACTAATACTGCGGTAATACCGTCATCATCAAGTGTTATTTGCTCGTCAATTTCACGCTGCTTGATTGCAGCAAGCACCATACGAATTGGGTTAAGACGAGATTTGTCTTTCGCTCGCATCGCATCTTTTTGCGCATCTTTTAGCTTTATTAAAAGGCTCATTTATACAAGACCAATACTGATCAATATAATTTAACGCGACGTGCGTTATCGCGAGAAAGCTTCTTCATGTGACGCTTAACCGCTGCAGCTTTTTTACGCTTACGCTCAGCTGTTGGCTTTTCATAGTGCTCGCGACGACGAACTTCTGAAAGGATACCTGCTTTTTCACATGAACGCTTGAAGCGACGAAGTGCTACGTCAAACGGTTCGTTCTCTCTTACTTTAATTACTGGCATTAAAAATTCACCTACCTAAATAATGAGCGTTGCTCAAGTTGATCAAACAATGATCAAGTGGTTCAAAAATGGTGCAGTATTGTAATCCGAAGCCGCACCACATGTAAAGGATAAATATTGTCTGCTCCAAGTGGAAACAAAAAATATTTCTATGTTACTAATTTTACTGTAGTTCATAGAGGCGGCAAAATACTTGTCCCGCCGCTTTTTCTTTTAATAACAGCCAATTGCTAGGCGTTTGCAACGCACTCATCTCACTTTCTACTTCAACATAAATGAGGGCATTTTTACTTAGCCAGTCATTTTCAGTAAGTAAGTCACAGCATTTTTGGGCTAAACCTTGGCGAAAAGGTGGATCAATAAACACTAAGTTAAACTGTTGTTGCTGAGTATTGTTACTTAAATAAAGCAAACTGTCGGTGCAAATTACTTCAGCATTAGTGAGTTTTAACGTGTCAATATTAGTTTGTAATTGGTTGGCGGCTAGTTTATCCATCTCTAAAAAGCGTGCACTGAGAGCTAAACGAGAGAGTGCTTCAAAACCTAATCCACCGGAACCTGCAAAACAATCGAGTACTTTAGTATCGCGAGTATCTTGCATTAACCAGTTAAATACCGTTTCTTTGATACGATCTGTGGTTGGACGAAGACCTTGCACATCTTTTACTGGTAATTTACGGCCACGAAATTGCCCGCTGATGATCCTAATAACGCCATCGCTGGCTTTATTACTCACTTGTTTTTGTGGTGATTTATTTCTCATTTAGCTCACTAAAAAATGGTATCTAGAATCCAGCTCAGATAATATTGCAATCATATAGTAGCGTGTCATTTTTCAACTGCGCTAAAAGTGTTACTATGAGCATCTTAGACAATATGTTGTGGTTATTAGCGGCTTTGTTTTAAAGCAATGCAGCGAATACACAAAGTATTACCGTTAGTTTATCAGATTTTTATAAGTGGTTATTAGCAAGTATGGCAAAAAAAAATAAATTCCTGTCTTGGTTTGGTTTTGGTAAGTCAGATAAAAACCAACAAGTAGAGCAGACCGCCCAAGAGGCCGATAACCAACAAGCGGAAGTTGAGCGCTTAGAACAACAGCGTATTGCCGCAGAGCAAGCTGAAGCTGAGCGTTTAGAGCAACAACGAATTGCTGCAGAAGAGGCGGAAGCTGAGCGCGCAGAGCAACAGCGCATTGCTGCAGAGCAAGCGGAAGCTGAGCGCTTAGAACAACAGCGCATTGTTGCAGAGCAAGCTGAAGCTGAGCGCTTAGAACAACAGCGCATTGTTGCAGAGCAAGCGGAAGCTGAGCGCTTAGAACAACAGCGCATTGTTGCAGAGCAAGCTGAAGCAGAGCGCTTAGAACAACAGCGCATTGTTGCAGAGCAAGCTGAGGCAGAGCGCTTAGAACAACAGCGTATTGCTGTAGAGCAAGCTGAGGCACGTGATGCTGAACGCCAAGCCATCACAGATGCTGAATTAGCAGCAACAGAACAAGCAGAACAACAACGCCGCGATGAAGCCGCTCGTTTAGTGCAGCAAGAAGAAGCAATGCTTTTAGAGCAAGAACGTATCGCAGCAGAGCAAGCCGAAGCTGAGCGTTTAGAGCAAGAGCGTATTGTTACTGAGCAAGCGGAAGCTGAGCGTTTAGAGCAAGAGCGTATTGCCGCGGAGCAAGCCGAAGCTGAACGTGTAGAGCAAGAGCGTATTGCTGCCGAGCAAGCCGAAGCTGAGCGTTTAGAGCAAGAGCTTATTGCCGCAGAGCAAGCCGAAGTTGAACGTGTAGAGCAAGAGCGTATTGCTGCCGAGCAAGCTGAAGCTGAACGTGTAGAACAAGTGCGTATCGCAGCAGAGCAAGCCGAAGCTGAACGTGTAGAGCAAGAGCGTATCGCAGCAGAGCAAGCCGAAGCTGAGCGTGTAGAGCAACAACGTATTGCTGCCGAGCAGGCCGAAGCTGAACGTGTAGAGCAAGAGCGTATTGCTGCCGAGCAAGCTGAAGCTGAACGTGTAGAGCAACAACGTATTGCTGCCGAAGAGGCGGAAGCTGAGCGTTTAGAGCAAGAGCGATTAACGGCCGAGCTTGCCATCGAGGAAGCAAAAACAGCTGAAAAACCTAAAAAAGAAGGGTTCTTTGCTCGTCTTAAAAAAGGCTTATTAAAAACCAAAGTAAACTTAGGTTCTGGCTTTGCATCGATTTTCACTGGTAAGAAAATTGATGATGAATTATTTGAAGATCTTGAAACTCAGCTATTAACAGCCGACTTAGGTGTTGATACCACCATGAAGCTGATCGATCGTTTGACTGATGCGGCTAACCGCAAACAGTTAAAGGATGGTGATGCATTATATGAGCTAATGAAGCAAGAAATGGCGGCGATGCTTAAAATGGCAGAACAGCCATTAGAAATTCCTGCTGATAAAAAACCATTTGTTATTTTAATGGTGGGTGTTAATGGAGTTGGTAAAACAACGACCATTGGTAAACTTGCTAAGCAATTTCAGGATCAAGGTAAATCAGTCATGTTAGCTGCAGGTGATACTTTCCGTGCAGCTGCGGTTGAGCAATTACAAGTATGGGGCGAGCGTAATAAAATCCCAGTAATCGCACAGCACACCGGTGCTGATAGTGCCTCAGTGATATTTGATGCATTTCAAGCTGCCAAAGCGCGTAACGTTGATGTGTTAATTGCAGATACAGCTGGTCGCTTGCAAAATAAAGACAACTTGATGCAAGAGCTTGAAAAAATAGCCCGGGTGATGAAGAAAATTGATCCCGATGCACCGCATGAAGTGATGCTAACCATCGATGCAGGCACAGGGCAAAATGCAATTAGCCAAGTGAACTTATTTAATCAGTGTGTTGGCCTTACCGGTATTACATTGTCTAAGTTAGATGGTACAGCCAAAGGTGGGGTTATTTTTGCCGTCGCCGATAAATTTAATATTCCGATCCGCTATATTGGTGTTGGTGAAGGCATTGATGATTTACGTGAATTTAATAGTAATGACTTCATTGATGCGCTATTTAGCCAAGATGAGGACGAAGTTTAAATTTCAAAGGGGAGCTTGCTCCCTTTTCAGCTGTGGATGATTGATAACTAAAATGATAAATTTTCAGCAAGTCAGCAAAACATATCCCGGTGGTCACCGAGCACTGGAAAAAGTTAATTTCCATGTTAAACCGGGTGAATTGGCTTTTTTAACAGGTCACAGTGGTGCCGGTAAAAGTACCTTACTTAAACTCATTAGTTTAATGGAACGCCCGTCGGCGGGTCATGTTTTTATTAATGGCGTTGATTTAAATGCAGTAAAATCGCGGCAAATTCCTTATGTCCGCCGTGATATTGGTATCATATTTCAAAACCACCGTTTATTAGAGCGCCACACTATTTTTGATAATGTTGCCTTGCCGCTAATTATCGAAGGTACGCATCATAAGCAAATTGAAAAGCGTGTGCATGGCGCACTTGATAAAGTTGGCTTGCTAGATAAAGTAAAATGCCACCCTTCAACACTCTCTGGTGGTGAACAACAGCGAGTTGGGATTGCCCGGGCAATTGTAAACTCTCCGCCATTATTACTTGCAGATGAACCAACAGGTAACCTAGATCCTGAGCTTTCCATGGATATCTTGCGTTTGTTTGAAGAATTTAATAATCATGGCACTACAGTCTTAATTGCCACCCATGATTTAGGGCTGATCTCGCGAATGAAATACCGTAGCTTAACCTTAAAAGATGGTCGCATGAGTCAAGATCCATTGGCAGAGGCAACACTATGAGTTTGTTATTCAAAGGCCGAAAGAGCCAAAATGAACGAGTAAAAAAATCAGTTTTTGCAGCCGGATATTTCTTTGTGCTGAATATATTTCGCCAAGGTGTATATAGCCTAGGGGAAATGTGGCGCACACCGATGGCGTCAATGATGACCATTGCGGTGTTGGGTTTAAGTTTAACCTTACCAGCGACCTTGTACTTAGTGGTTAAAAATGTGCAGCAGGTCAGCAGTGGCTTTGAAGAAGCTGCAGAGATTTCATTATTTGTAAAAGAATCCATGAGTGAACAAGAAACAAAAACGCTTGTTAAACGCTTAGCACTCTACCCTGAAATTGATAATGTCACTTTTATTTCTAAACAAAATGCGCTCATTGAATTTAAAGAAGTATCAGGGTTTGGCCAAGCACTTGAATATTTAGATAGCAATCCTCTGCCAGATGTTGTTATCGTCACGCCGACTTCTCGCCATCGTCAACCAAACGCCGCGCAAGCATTATTAAAAAAGCTTGAAGCAGAGCGTGAAGTTGATTTTGGTAAATTAGATATTGCCTGGCTTGAGCGCTTAAATGCATTATTAAGCCTGTTAAAAGAAAGCGTGATCACCATCGCGTTGTTATTACTGACTTCGGTAACTTTGATCATAGGCAACACTATTCGCTTATCAATTATGGATAAGAAAGAAGAGATCCAAGTGATGAAGCTAGTCGGTGCAACCAATACCTTTATTCATGCGCCATTTTTATGGACCGGCATTTGGTATGGCATTGTTGGTGGTTTGTTTGCTTTTATATGTGTGGCCCTCATGATGTGGTGGCTTGGATCTGCAGTCACCCAAGTCGCTGGAGTGTATCAAACTAACTTTAATTTAATCGGCTTAAGCTTAGGCGAATTTGGCGCGTTAGTGCTACTTGCAACCAGCTTAGGGTTTGTTGGCTCTTACTTATCTGTTAATCGATATATAAAAGAAATCGAACCCGATAAAGTGTAACAATTATTGTTTATAATCATTGATTAAGTTGGTTGTGGTGAATTGCTTTATCATAACCAACTGACCGCAAAGCTAGAATTCATCGCTTATTCAGGCGTTTAAAGTAGAATAAAAAACACTAAAAAACCACTTGCTTCAATCGAAAAAAAGTTTTACATTGAAGTTAGCACTCTAAGTGAAAGAGTGCTAAGATGGTTTCAAATGTTTATCACTGAGGTGAAAAATGAGTAAAGATTTATACGCAATGGCACTCACAGTTGGACAGCAAAGCGCAAGTATGGACGGCTACCTTCAAGCGGTAAGCACTATACCTATGCTAGGTGCTGAGCAAGAAAAAGAGTTAGCGACTCGCTTACAGGAAGATGGCGATCTTAACGCTGCAAAGCAACTCATCATGTCTCACCTTCGTTTTGTTGCACATATAGCTAAAGGTTATTCAGGTTACGGCCTACCGCAAGCTGATTTGATTCAAGAAGGCAATATCGGCCTGATGAAAGCAGTAAAACGTTTTGACCCATCAGTGGGCGTACGTTTGGTTTCATTTGCAGTGCATTGGATCAAAGCCGAAATACACGAGTTTGTACTTAAAAACTGGCGCATTGTTAAAGTTGCGACCACTAAAGCGCAACGCAAATTGTTTTTTAATCTTCGTAAAAACAAAAAACGTTTAGGTTGGTTTAACCAAGCTGAAGTTGCTACCGTAGCGAGTGAGCTAGGTGTGAGTGAAAAAGAAGTTCGTGAAATGGAATCGCGCATGAGCGGCCAAGACATGGGCTTTGATTTAACCGGTGACGACAGCGATGACGCACCAACTAGTACCTATTCGCCTGTGCAATACTTAACTGATGGCAGTAATGATTTAGCTGAAGAAGTTGAACAGCAACAATATCAAGAGCAATCTCATACACGTTTATTTAGTGCGTTAAAAACCCTAGATGAACGTTCACAAGACATTGTTAGTGCTCGTTGGTTATCAGACGATAAAGCAACACTGCAAGAACTGGCTGAAAAATACAGCGTATCTGCAGAGCGTGTTCGTCAACTTGAAAAAACAGCGATGAAAAAGTTACAAGCTGCAATGAGTTAATCACAGTTTTACAAAATTATTAAAAGCCCTGCATGAAAATGCGGGGCTTTTTGCGTTTAGGGAAGCTATAAGTTTTAAGCGATAAGTCATTAGTAGTAAAAATAATATGGATTTCATACAGGGCGACTGCTCCGTCGTCACGGCTATTACTTTTGCTTAATTTAATATAATGACTAGGGTCTGTTGATCTTTCAAGGTTGAATTTGCAGCAGTCTGTTTGGTATTTAGGCAAGGCAGAGTCTATGTGGTGTGGTTATTCCCCATAAATAGGCTATAACGCAGCATCAATGCCAAACAGGCGCTGCCCGAAGGGGTCTGCCTAGGGGCAATTAACTCTTTGTTACTCGATTTTTACTTAGCCCACTAGGTTACAAACCTCGCGCCGCGATTAAATTGCCCCTAGTTTGAACAAATATTAATCCGCAAAGGTCAACAGACCCTAGGCGTTACAATTATTTTAAATAAAAATATACGTGCAGTATTTATACCGTGCTATTTATTTACACTCGTTAGGTTATTAATTTAAGTTTTACATTGAATTAATAATGATTCTTTTTATATTCACTTAAATCACTGATTTTAATTTATTATTCAAATCTTGTATGCGAAAATAGAACAAGATTGAGAATTGTCTCTCAATTCATACTCTAAATTAAGCTAACCCCAAGCTGTATTTATATCCGTATTTCAATTTAATTAAAGTCAGTATTAGCACTCAATATGAATTCATATTCACTAAAGAAAAAAATATTATTATCGGTTGTTCTCGCCCTCGTAATTGTTGTTGTATTATTGTCATGGTATAGCTACTCCACGCAAAAAGCGTTGTTACTGCAAAACAGTGTTGATAGTGTGAGGCAAGCAGGTAAACAGCAAGCCGCGCGTATCGAAGCATGGTTAACCGATCGTCAGCGAGTGATCGCTTCTGTCGCCACTAAAGTTGAAGGTGATACGCTTAATGCATTGCAGCAAGCACAGGTATCTGGCGATTTTCAATTAACCTATTTTGGTAACCGCGACGGGCTGATGGTGGACTCTGATCCCAGCATTGACCGCTCAGGTTATGATCCTAGAACACGTCCTTGGTATCAGCAGTCACAGCAAGCTCGTAGCAGCATAATTACCAAGCCTTATTTGGATGTTGCCTTTAATCTATTGGTCGTTACCATAGCTCATCCAGCGCGTAATGGTGTGGTTGGCGGTGATGTGTCAATTGCGAGTATTGTCGATAGCGTTAGCAATATGTCTCTACCGGCAAACGGTTATGCCATCATGATGCATGAAGACGGTACTGTGATCGCCTATAAAGACTCAAGTAAATTGATGGGTAAAATCACCAATATTGAGACTAAATTAAGCAGCCGACTAATAGAATCAAGTAGCCAAACAGGCCAACTTACGCCTGTTTATTTTGAAACTGAAGCTCGGGATAAGCTAATTTGGAGTGAAAAAATCCCCAATACAGATTGGCAGCTAGTTTTTGTACTCGACAAACAAACGTTAGAGGCACCATTAGTTAGCTTGATGGTCACCCAGTTAGGACTGGCAACGTTAGCACTGATCATTAGTGTATTATCTATTTCTTGGTTGTTAAGTTTGTTACTAGGGCCACTAAGTCGCGTGTCGCAAGCGTTATCTCGTATTGCTGCAGGCAATGGTGATTTAACTCAGCGTATTACAGTCGACAGCCAAGACGAAGTCGGCATGTTAGCTGATAGCTTTAATAGTTTTGTAAGTAGTCAACATCAGCTGATCAGTCATATTCGTCAACTAGCGACTGATCTAGACTCAGATGCAGAGAAAAGTCTGTTAACCAATCAATCAAGCGTTAATGAACTACAGCGCCAACAGCAAGAAGTTACAATGGTTGCTACCGCAGTTACAGAGATGTCCAGTGCTACTCATGAAATTGCAGCTAACGCTGAAAATACCGCTGCTGCATCCCAGCAATCGGCGCAAAGCAGTATTCAGGGGAAAAGCTTAGTTGATAAAACCAGAACCACGATTAACTCATTGGCATCAGAAATTGATGAAACCACAGTTGTGATCAGTGAGCTGAGCCTGCATGCACAAGCAATCTCAAGTATTTTAACGACGATTCAGGAGATTGCAGAGCAAACTAATTTACTGGCATTAAATGCTGCGATTGAAGCGGCGCGTGCCGGCGAGCAAGGCCGTGGTTTTGCTGTTGTCGCAGACGAAGTTCGCGTGTTATCACATCGTACTCAAAACTCTACTGCAGAGATTTATACCACGATTGAAACGTTGCAAAATACCACTAAAAAAGCGGTTAGCTTGATGGATAGCAGTAAAAGTTTAGCTAATAACAGTGTTCACGACGTCAACGCCGCAGCACAAGCTTTAGAAGAAATTACTCACGCAGTGAATGAGATTTCCGACATGGCAGGGCACATTGCAGTCGCAGCTGAGGAGCAAACTCAAGTAACAAATGAGATAACCCGAAATACGGTCGCAATTAAAGATGTCACTGATGAAATCACGGCATCAGCAACAACGCATTTAAGCCAAGCAAAGGTACTGAAAGACCGCGCCACTGACTTAAATGAAAAAGTCGCCACCTTTATCCTGTAGTTTGACGTTATAGCTAGTAGGGCAGATATAGCCCTGCTAGCTTCTTTTTAGTTTTTAGTTTTTAGTTTTTAGTTTTTAGTTTTAAGTGGTAAGTTTTAAGCCATAAGTGACAAACGCAGCCACCACTATCTTCTTGTCCTCTTGCGAAACATTATAGAAAAAGAACTTTAAGTTAATTATTCACAAATAGGTTAGAGGCGCCGCGCTTTAGAGTTATCAACATAGGTTGGTTTGAGCGCAGCGAAATCCAACTAAAAATATCCAAACCTATAAACTACAAAGTTTTGACTTATCGACTGTCTTGAATGTGCCATTTCCGGACATTGATGAATATAATGTGTGAAGTCATAATTTAACCTCTTTGGCTTGTTTAAATCTTGCCATGAGCAATTCTTTGACTAATACTCGGGCCTTCTCTACATCAAATGCTCTAGCGGCATACCCTTTTGCAAGAATTTCTTGAGGTAAATATTCATCAAACTTATCTATGGCTTTTTCTGCAATAGCATCAGCTAAATCAATTGCTGATATGGTTTGAGCATCTCGAAAGCTTTTAAGAGCCCCGATGACATCATCAATTAAGGTATTCTCAACTTCTATAATTCCTGCAAATGCACCTGCTCCAAACCCTTTGTGTATAAGTACTGCAACGAGTGTATTTACAACTTTATCGCCGGCCCAGGGCAAAACAACGGCTGTATTGCCATACTGTAAGAAATGCGTACTTTCAAGTTTTGCAGTTTTAAAAAAGTCAGCACCTTCTTTGAAAAGTGCTTGAGCAACTGCATCACCAAATTCAATTCTTTGTTCACCAACTTGAACTCTGTAGTCACCTTCTTCCAGTATTTTAAGCATTTCTTGTCTCACTACATCATGTACAGCCATCCCTGAACCACCAAATTTAGGTGGTTTCCCTCCTTTTGCATGCTGTACTGAAATCACTTTTTTGTCTGTATCGACTAGCTCAACCACCCAACGTTTACCCGCAAATACAATATGTTGGCCCTCTAAAATAAGGCTATCTACGGGTAATGTCCCTAGTGTTTTACTACCCGTTATAATTCTAAATTCTTCAGGGGTTTTAAAAACGGCATAAAACGTATAATGATTTGTTATTTTTTCACCCATAAAACCTAAAACCAGTTCACCACTACCTAACTGGGTAATAAGATCTACCTTACCCATATGAGATAGCAAATCTTTAAAATGTGTAACAGTAACTTGTTGGAATGGACCGTCTTTACAAAGTAATACGTAGATTTGATCTGCTCTTATCCCCCCCCATTGCGCGATGAGAGCTAAAACTTGATGAAGTAATGTTGAAAAGTGATAGAGCGAAGTGTCTGCTGGTTCGTACCACTTACTTGCAACCAATAAACGTATCATCGCTAGCGATTGAACCAATTCAAGCCGCAGTTTATCTACAATACTCGATTTTTCTGTAAGGTCAGCCTCAGTTATCAGCATTCGCAAAATACTAGCGCCACCACGCCTACCTGAACGACCCATGCGCTGCCGTAAACTTGCAATAGAATGCGGCGCAGTAACTTGCACGACAGAGTTAACCTTGCCTATATCAATGCCTAACTCCAAAGTCATAGTACACACTGCTGTAGTAGGCATTTGATCTTGCTGAAGCCGAGCTTCAAGTGTTTCTCGCATTTCTTTGGCTAACGAGCCGTGATGTGGAAAAAACTCGTTAGGCACAGTGTTAATCTCACACATCTCAGCAAGAGTGGTCGCAATGCTTTCAGTGCGACTTCTGCTGTTTGCAAACACTAAGTGGTTCCCACCACGGCAAAGGCCATATAAATCGTTACATACGCTTTGCTCCGCAGTAACCGCCTCATCTATTACTACAGCGCTTTCAATGTATCCCTTCACTTGCATTTTTAACGTTGATGAAGACTGCGTTTGCTTTATTATTTTACAAGACAACGATTTATTGGGTCTTAAAGACGCCGGGACACTTTCTAAGTCACCTAAAGTGGCACTTAAAGCGGTTCTGGGTATTGGTGCGTTTACACGGCCAAGCAGATGCTCTAAGCGGTGCAGTAAGCTCAACAAGTGATGGCCACGCTCAGTACCAATAAATGCGTGAAATTCGTCTATAACTATATGCTTTAAATTCTGAAAAGCAGATTTTACCCAGCCACTGTCTCTTATTAATAATGACTCTAGGGACTCTGGCGTTATTAACATGATGCCAGATGGATTTCGTTTCAGCTTATTTTTTCGACCTTGAGGGCTATCACCATGCCAAGGTGTAACTTGTATGTCTAACAAGTCTGACAAGCTTTCTAGCCTTCGATCTTGATCGTTTATTAACGCCTTTAGCGGGCTGATATATAAAATACCTACACCGCTTACTTGATCTGCGATACTACTTATTGCAGGTAAAAAAAATGCTTCGGTTTTTCCTGCGGCAGTAGAGGCACTAATAAGCACATCAGTCTTTCCTGAGAGGATAGGGTCAATTGCTAAACATTGTATCTCTCTGAGTCGATCCCAGCCTTGTTTAAAAATCCACTGCTGAATGCGAAAATCAAGCCTTTCGTGTGCATCAATCATAATTTAAAATCAGCTAGCTCATCGTCCTCAGATTCAATTTCTAACTCTACATCGGAAGGCTTCTCCTCTGCAATATCAACATTTTTAATTAAGCTGTCCCAAGAAATACTTGGGTTTTGATCAATCACGGCAAGCATATCCAAAAACGCCTTAATCGTATTTCTTGGCGTTCTGAAGTAAGCGTCTCCAATTGTTTTACTGCAATGGACTAAAAATGCTTTAAGGGACTCGTCAGGAACTAAATATAGCGATTCATCACCTGATGCGAAAACATGCCTAAGGTTTTTAAGTAATATGAATAATTCTTCTGGCGTTAAACTTGCCAAATGCAATGCTGGAGATGAGTAATCAATAACACCAGCTTGCTTTGCAAACGTATTGCCAGCTAAACGAGATTGCAGCGCCTCATAGCTATATAACCCTTTTCTTGGATCAAGTAAAAACTCGGGTGTACCACCGAGTAAAAACCCTAAGTACTCAGCCGATCCTTGTAAGCAGTCGTTGAGTATTCTTAGAATTTGCTCGTAATTTGATAATCGTGCTTGGGTGCTATTGAGTTTGTATAAATTTACCATTTCATCGAGGTTAACTAATAACCCTTCATAGCCAGCTTGCCTTACAAATAAACTCATAAGCTTTAGAGAGTCATAAAACGACGCATCTGAGATAATACTTCTTATACCAAGATCTTTGCGAGCATCTGTTTTTGTTGCATACTCTGCTCTTAACCATTTTACAGCGTTGTTCTTAAGTTGCTCGTTATCTGTTTCATGGCCAGTCCAGTATGCTTCTATAACTTTTGCAAAGTCGTAACCACCTACAAGCTCAGAGAGAGACGCGAGCCTTTCGTGGATCACTGTGGTTATTTCCTTGCTTGTATTATCTGCTTCTTTTCGTGCCTCGGTAATAAACTTTTCAACAACACTGGTCAATGCATTACCATCAGGCTTATTACGAGTAGACATGTTTCTCATTAACTCAGAATACAAGTTTCTGGCTTGTCCAGATGATGCATGAATACGACGGTCAGGAGATAGATCTGCATTAACAGTAACTAACTTGCGCTCTAATGCTATCGCTCTTACTACACTTAAAAAGAATGTTTTACCTGAGCCGTATTCGCCAATAATTAACCGAAAAGCAGAGCCGCCCTCTGTCACTCTGTCGATATCTTTAATGAGCGCTTTAAGCTCATTACCACGACCTACTTGTATATGTTGTATGCCGACTTTTGGGGTAACACCCGATTTAAGAGACTGTATAATTGCATCGCGCTCTTTTGATCTGATTTTTTTTGCTGCCATTGTTATAACTCCCTTATCTCTTCGACTATTTCTTCATCAATGTATATATCACCGTCATCATCAATTACTGGTGCATCCACTAAATCAAATGACCAGTCATTAATGGTTTCTATAGCACCATCGACCATTAATTTTAGCTCACTACACATTTGAGCTACCTCTTCGCGACCCCATTGCGCTTTAGCACATAGCTTTTCAAACAACTGGCTATGAGCCTGATCTAATCCTTCAACTTCGTTTGTCAGCTCTGAGACTTCAATATAATCGCTTTCATCTTCATCTGAGGTAAAGATCTTTTCCAGCATATTTTTAGCTTCTGTTGTTTGGCTTTCATGAAGGGCTAAGATTGCTTCATCTAAGCTAAACTCTGATGAATTTTGACTTTTTGGCGCAAGCTGATGACTACTTGTAGTAAGCTGATGAATATCACTCGTGACAGACTCTTTATTCAACCCTAAATTCGTGTAGAGCTTCTCGATTTGTTTTACTTCTTTGTTATCGACGTTGCCATCAGCGAGCGCAATAGACAGAATAAACCGCTTCACAAATTCTATTTCTGTTTCACCTAAATTATTAAGTCTATTTTTTAAACCCGCATTATCCGATGGGGTAACTAATCGCCATGTAAGATAAGCCTTTAAAGAACGCTTTTCTGTATCCGTTAATTTCTCATCATGAGCAATTAGCTTTTCTAGCTCAGAACTTTCTGACTCATCTACAACCCCATCTATGTTTGCAACCATCGCACCTAAGCGAAGTGCGACACCCACTTGGTTAAATACATGACTAGGGACAAACTCTTCCCCATGCCCTGGAGTAAATAAGACAAGTTTGCCATCTAATCTAGGTTTTGCATGGTGGTAACGTAAGTCAGGCGCAATACCTATATCAGCAAGGCTCGCTAAGTTATAAATGAGGTCACTTTCCTTTTTATTTATCGCTTTTGGTACTGGTAAGTCTGTTTGCAACCAAAATTCAGATACATTTGTTACCCCACCATTTTCTAAAATAATAGCCTGAGCCCACCTCTTAAACTTTTCAATTAATGGTGATGGTTGACTACTAGCAATAGCGCGAGGCAGTAACATCAGTGCAGCTAAGTCATCTCTACTAGTGCCTGCTTTACCTAAGTAACGGCTACAACTAGCTAGTTCCTCAGCGACTTTATCAGCAATAGGTATTAGCTTTTTAATAGGGGCTTTTAATATGCTCGGGTCTGGTAAACTATCTAGTAAAATTTTAACGCTAGGAAGACTACCGCTGGCAGAGAAGTACTCAGCGTTTAATTTAGTTTTATTGGGCTTAACTTGCATTCCCTCAGGGAATTTTTGCTTGTAGTAAAGTTTAAAAAGTGAATCAAACTCTAAATCGCAGCGCCTAGCTGCGGTTTTTAAATTGTATTGGTCTGTATTTTTGATCCATTCAAGTGCCAACTCATCATCCACTTTTTCTGTGGCAACGATTTGCTCTGAAAGACGTAATTTAAAAAGTAGTGAATGACGTGTCTTAGGTAATATGTGTTTTTTACTTTTAAAAAATTCAGGTTTTAGTAAATACATAAATTCTAAAAAGTTTGCTGAGTAACCAGCAAAAGAGCGATTTGAAGCAAACACCTTGTGTAAACGAAGTACTTCATTAAAAATATCCTCGAATTGTTCATCTGCAACTTTATTGTCTTTGTTGTTCACAACAACAAATCTTTCAAATCCATAAAAGTACAAAAATACGAATCCTATTGGGGTATTAGCTGCGCTTCTGTCGGTTGCTAACCAGTCGAGATAGGCACCTCTACATTGCCTAGAAAGCCTGCTATAACTTGGCCAGTAACCAAGCGAATCATCAGTGTAATAACCCAGCTGATGCCCTAAAGGTGTTGATGCAGGTAAAATGGAGTTTATTAGCGCAGGGTCTGGGTCATAACTTCTCATAGACTCCATTTGCTCACCTATGTATATCAACCCCATTAGCTTACGCTTTTGTATAATAGTTTCTTTATTCTTATCAAGCCATTGGGCTTTTCTTGTGCTTTTAATGCTTATATTTTGAGGGGCTGCGCTCTCAAAAATATTAAATGTGGCGAGCTCATCTTCAGAATATGTCGCACTATCAGCACTTTCTATAATTGGGGAAGGTGTATTAACAGCAGTGATGCGTGGCTTTGGAGTTGTCTCCTTTGAGGTTGCTAATTCATTAGTTTGTTCGTGTAATTCAACGCTTACTGATGCTTTATCAATTTTAATAGATTTTATTGGGCTGATTGCATCATTGGATAGAGCAGATATAGAAGACTTAGAGGCTGACGTATCATGAGTGCCTTTTATGTCCGAGCTTGGATTATCTAATACTCGAGGCTTTGCTTTATTTGAATTTGAGCGTGAACTGGTAATTAACCAAATTATCAATATAACAACTGCAATTATAAAAATGAATTCCATGTAACATCCCTTTAAAAATGGTTGGTACCATTTTGGTATTTAAAACTCCATCGGCTACTAACATATTACTAAAAAAATCAGAAATGTATAATATTGCTGCTAGCTAATTGCAATTATTCTTAATCAAACAATAAAATCGTCTTTAATAAAGCTTAATCCATAGCTAGTGACTGACTGCTCATCGCTCGAAGCCGTCACTCAATTTTATTCTTACATTGTTGGGTTTCGTTGCTCTCAACCACAACCTACGGTAGTTAATTTAACGACGGACTATTCTGTTTTCCTAGAACCTAGAACCTCGCTCCTTTTCCCTTGTAACTTTAAAGCTTACCTAGCACTCACTCCTTTATGCTCAGCTTGTGCGAGTTGTATATATTTACGCTCTACCAGTTGTGATAGCGGCACGAGTTCAAAACCTTGTTGTTCAAGTTCGGGTAGCATGCGCTGTAAAAATTCAATGGTTTCAGGGTAAGGGTGGGCAATCGCGATGGCGAAGTTATAACGTTCGGCTTTATACTTTAGTTCGTTGAGGCGAAATTGTAACTGTTTCTCATTGGGAATATTATCTAAAAACACATGGCGGCCGACATTTTCAACGCCATATAAGTTGGCAACATTTTGCGCTTGGCTTAAGCCTGTGGTGCGGCTATCTAAAAAGTACAGGTTGCGCTTTTTCAGCACCTCCATAGTCCATTTCATGGGCAGGCTTTCTTGAGTAAGTGCTGAGCCCATATGATTATTTACACCTTTCACCTGAGGTAAGGTTGCAAGCGCATTGCCGAGGGTGATTTGTAATTGTTCTTTGCTCATATCGCTGGTAAGTGCGCCGGGGCCTAGTGCTTTGCTGCTGTCGAGTGCTTGCATGGGAATATGTAGCAGTAATTCTTTATTTGATTTACTGGCTAAGCGCGCAAAAATTTGCGAATACGGGGTATGAGGCAAAATCGAGAACGATATTTTACCTGGTAAATTTAGGATTTCGAGGTCGCGTTGATGGTTGCCAATATCATCAATTACAATCGCTATTTGCTTATTTGCGGCAAGCGTAGGCAAGCTAAAAAAAAGCCAGAACAACCAAGTTAATTTTTTCACGTTTATAATTTTTATTATCTTTTTTATAGTGAGCTAAAAGCTTTATTTCATAGTTAATAGCTGCTGTGCTTTTAATAACAGTGGATCAGCTGAGTCTGTGCGTGACCATAGCTGATCGTCATTTCCTTGTTCGTTTTTTATTATAACTACTTTATCAATTTGCGAAAGGGTTGATTGATTAATCGCCACATCAGGGGTTACGCCAATGCCATCAATTGATTGTCCTGAGGGGGTAAAGTATTTTGCAGTGGTTAGTTTTAGTGCTGTATTACCATTGCCTAATGGGATCAGAGACTGCACAGAGCCTTTGCCAAATGATTGGCTGCCAATTAGTGTGGCACGGTGATTGTCTTTAAGTGCAGCGGCTAAAATCTCTGCTGCTGAGGCCGAGTTTTCATTAATAAGTACGACGATTGGCGCACCATTTAAAATATCACCTTTTTTGGCGCGAAAGTGCTGGTTTGCATCATAAAAGCGACCTTTGGTGGTGACTATGGTGCCACTTTGTAAAAACAGATCCGATACCGCTACAGCACTTTGTAATGTGCCGCCTGGATTGTCGCGTAAATCGAGCACTAAGCCTGTAAGTGGATTACCGTAATGGCTTTGCAGTGCTGTTATTTGCCGCGCAACATCATGCAAGGTGTGATTGGTAAAACTATTTATTGCCAAATAACCAATACCAAACTCTGATAATGAACTGGTGACACTCTCTAAGTTAATTTCTGATCTAGTCAGAGTAAAATAAATGGCTTGTGGTGAATTACCTCGTTCAATCGTTAAGGTAACCGTTGCTGTGTCACTCGCTTTAATCATTTGTGCAACTTGATTGATGTCTTTATGTGCGACCGTTTGCTGATTAACGGCAAGTAGCACATCATTCATTTGTACTCCGGCAATGGCTGCGGGAGAATCTTTGATCGTATTTACAATAATAATTTTTTGTTGTTGCTGTTTTACTTCAATCCCAAGGCCTGTATAGCGGCCGTTAGTGCTGCTAAATAGCGCTTCTAACTCGTGTTCATCAAGGTACTTAGAGTATGGGTCTAGCTGTGCAAGCAGGGCTTCAAATTGTTGGCTGCTTTCAAAGCTTTGTTGTAAAGCTAAGTCTTCAACATAATAGGCATGGATATTAAAGAGGATTTCGTTTTTTTGTTGGCTTTTTAAATCGCCCACCGAGGTCACTGCAAAGCAATTAAAACTCAGGCACAAAAAAACGCTAACGAGTAATAAATAGCTTATTAGAATGCGATTAAAAACAGGGTATTGTAACCGCTGTATTTGTAATTGTGTATTTAGCATCAGCTGCTCCCAGTGGGGTGCAGCTGTTTAATCAATTAAATGCGTCTGCACCATGTTACAGGATTTACTGCGCGTCCTTTGTGGCGTATTTCAAAGTATAGACCAGAATTTGCTTGTCCGCCGCTTTGACCAACTAAAGCGATAATATCGCCTTGGCGTACTATATCACCTACGTCTTTTAGTAAGGTTTGAGTATGGCCGTATAAACTCATAAAGCCTTCACCGTGGTCAATAACAATAACCCAGCCGTAGCCTTTTAACCAATCAGCAAACACGACTTGACCGTTGTGGACGCTATGCACATTATTGCCTTCATTAGCGCCAATTAATACGCCTTTCCAGTCAATACCACCGTGCTTATGTTGGCCGAAGCTGTGCTCAATTTTACCTTTTGTTGGCCAGTTTAATTTACCTTTACTGGCTGATAGGCCCAGCAACTCAACCTTTTTAGTTTTTTCTTTTTCAAGTTCTTGCAAGGTAGCTACTAGAGTTTTTTCATTATCTTTTAAGTAATCAATTGAGTTTTTGGTTGAGCTAAGCTTGGTTTTTAATTCACTGATGTTGGCTTTTCGTTGTTGTTGCGCTGCAATGAGTGCTTGATGACGATTGGCTTGCTCTTTATGGAGCATAACTAAGTGTTGTTTGGTTTTTTCAAGTTCGGTTTGTACATCCGCTATTTCAATCAGGAGTGCTTTTAACTCATCAATTTGCTCAATACGCGCTTTGTTGAGGTAATTATAATAACTTAAGGTGCGTTCAACCTGTGCAGTATTTTCTTGATTTAATAGCATTTTAGAGTAGTCATGTCCGCCAGACATATAGGCACTTTTAATTTGTGCGGCGAGTGCATGTTGCTGCTCTAGGCGTTTTTCCTCAAGTGCTTCAGCTTGCTGCTGTTGCTGCTGTTGTTGTTTTTCAGTATCGCGAATTGATTGCTCGGCAATATTCAGTGCCTTGGCATTTTTTGCGATCTCGAGTTCGTGCTGTTGCAGGTTCTTTTGCGATTTTTCGATGTCTTTACGCTGGGCGGCAAGTTCAGCTTGGCTTTGCTTTAATGCTGTTTGGATTTCGCTGAGATCTTTTTTAGTACGATCTTCATTAGCGACGGCAGGGGCCGTCACTAATGAAGTGAGTATTAACGCAGTAACAACGAGCGTACTAAAAATTAATGGGTTAATACTTTTGTTCATGATTTATTTCAATGTCATGATTGGTGTGCCAGTCATCTCGCTTGGTTGTTCCATGCCCATTAGGTGCAACATGGTTGGCGCAACATCACTGAGGGCTTTGCCTTCGCTTGGTGTTGCATCACGACCAACATAAATGAAATGAACCGGTTCACTGGTGTGTGCGGTATGCGCTTGGCCAGTTTTAAGGTTAGCCATTTGTTCAGCATTACCGTGATCAGCTGTAATTAATGCTTCACCACCAAATTCTTCAAGGGCAGCAACAACACGACCAATACAATGATCGACTGCTTCACAGGCTTTTACTGCGGCTTCAAATACACCTGAGTGACCGACCATATCGCCATTTGGATAGTTACAAATAATTGCATCGTATTTACCGCTTTTAATCGCTTCGACGAGTTTATCGGTGAGCATTTCTGAATTCATTTCAGGTTGTAAATCGTAAGTCGCAACTTGTGGTGATGGGATCAGCTCGCGGGTTTCACCTTCAAATTCATCTTCACGTCCGCCACTGAAGAAAAACGTCACATGTGCATATTTTTCGGTTTCAGAAATACGTAGCTGTGTTTTATGGTGTTTTTCAAACCATTCACCCAATACATTAGTCAAAGGGACTGTGGCAAAAGCTGCTGGTGCGTCGATGTCTGCTGCGTATTCGGTCAACATAACAAAGCCGCTTAGTGCGGGGGCTTTTTTCTTGGCGAAACCGTCAAAGTCTTTATCAACAAATGCGCGGGTCATTTCACGAGCACGGTCGGCTCTAAAGTTTAAGAAAATAACCGTATCACCGTCATTAATTTGTACTGCGTCTTGGCCTTGTGCTGCTATGGTAGTTGCAGCAACAAACTCATCGTTTTCATCACGTTCGTAAGCCGCAGCTAATGCATCAACACCATTTTCGTAGCTATGTTGTGCGATCCCACTGACCATTAGGTCGTAGGCTTGCTCTACTCGGTTCCAGCGATTATCGCGGTCCATTGCATAGTAGCGGCCAATGATCGATGCTAAGCGACCACAGTTTAATTTGCTAAACAGTGCTTCAATACGTTCAATTGACGCTTTTGCGCTACGTGGTGGAGTGTCTCGGCCATCTAAAAATGCATGAAAGTACACTTCTTTAGCACCGCGCGCTGCAGCTAATTCAATTGCAGCTACAATATGATCTTCATGACTATGCACACCACCTGGGCTTAATAAACCCATTAAATGCACCGCTTTATCGGCATTCACTGCTTTATCAATGTTTTCAACTAGTGTTGGATTATGTGCAAACTCACCGTCGTTTATTGCTTTAGTGATACGGGTGAAATCTTGATAAACCACTCGGCCAGCACCTAAGTTGACGTGGCCTACTTCTGAGTTGCCCATTTGCCCATCAGGAAGACCAACATCTAAACCTGATGCAGAAATTAGGGTGTGCGGGCGAGTTGCCCAAAGTTCGTCTAAAACAGGGGTATTTGCCGCTAAAATTGCGTTGCTTTGGGTATCTTCACGGTATCCCCAACCATCTAAAATCATTAATACGAGAGGTTTTTTATGTTGTGTCATTTTTGTTCCTGAAAATTAGCTCCTGCTTAGCCTTAGCATACCGTGTTTTGTGGTTATGATCAGCAATCAAAGGGACATATTAAAATATTTCACTCTCTGGTAATTTCTAATCAAGCACGTATACTTGCGTGGCTAGGGCATTGCCCTTACGTTTAACCCCAGTGCTACAGGCGCGGGACAATTTTCATAGTGGAAGACGCATGGATCAATATATTGAATTTGTCGGTAATCATCCGATATTAAGTTTAGCGTGGGTTGCTTTGGTTGCACTCATTGTCGGCGGTTGGATTAAAAGTAAGTTTTCAGCAATTCGTCAAATAAACCCGCAACAACTAACGTTATTAATTAACCGTGAAGACGGTGTCGTTGTAGATATACGTGCACAAAAAGAATTTAATAATGGCCGTATAGCAGGCGCTGAGCATATTAGCCCTGAAAAAGCGAAACAATCTGACTTCTCAAGCCTTGAAAAGTCTAAGAGTAAACCCATTATATTGGTATGTACCACAGGCATGACAGCCTCAGGTATCGCAACTGCTATGCATAAAGCTGGTTTTGAATCGGTTTATGTTTTATCTGGTGGTATGGGTGCATGGCAAAGTGCTGGTCTACCAACGACAACAGGTCGCTAATTAAGTTAGTTAGGCCGATAGAGGAATTGTTATGAGTAATGTTGTTCTTTACACCAAAGCGTATTGCCCTTTTTGTCAGCGTGCTTTAGCGTTGCTAACAAATAAAGGTGTGCAATTTACAAATATCGACATTGGTGTACAGCCTGAATTACGTGACGAAATGATCGCCAAAGCAGGTGGCGCGAGCACAGTACCGCAAATTTTTATTAATGATGAGCATATCGGCGGTTGTGACGACATGATGGCGATTGAAGCCCAAGGCAAACTTGACGCTAAGTTAAACGCTTAAGCATTTATTATAAAAACGATTAAAAGTTAGGAATTATCATGAACGAAGAAAATCAGAACGTAGCAGCACAAGAAGAAACTGGCGCACAATTTACGATTCAACGTATTTACACAAAAGACGTGTCTTTTGAAACGCCTAATTCACCTGCTATTTTCCAAAAAGAATGGACACCAGAAGTTAAGCTTGACCTTGATACACGTTCTAATAAATTAGACGAAGGCGTGTTTGAAGTAGTATTAGCACTGACTGTTACAGCTTCTATCGGTGAAGAAACGGCTTTTTTATGTGAAATTCAACAAGCGGGTATTTTCACTATCGCTGAAGTTGAAGAAGTACAACTTGCACACATGCTTGGCGCATTCTGCCCGAACGTATTGTTCCCGTACGCACGTGAAGCGGTATCTAACTTAGTTAACCGTGGTACATTCCCACAGCTTAACCTTGCACCTGTGAACTTTGATGCGTTATTCGCTCAATACATGCAGCAACGTGCAGCGCAAGCTGAACAGGCAACTGCAGACGCATAACTTATGAGTACAGCCAATTCAGCTGTTACTGTATTAGGGGCGGGGTCTTATGGCACCGCCCTTGCTATTTGTTTAGCCCGAAACGGTCACCAAGTGACACTTTGGGGTCGCAATAGCGATGACGTTGCCACGCTTGCAGCTGAGCGGAAAAATCAACGTTACCTACCTGATGTCACTTTTCCTGACACTTTACACCTTGAAGCCGACTTACACACCGCAGTAACTGCAAGCCAAGTGATCTTGGTTGTTGTGCCAAGTCATGCATTTGGCGATACGCTACAGCAAATTAAGCCTTCATTACTTGAAGGGGCACAAGTTGCATGGGCCACCAAAGGGCTTGAACCAGATACAGGCCGACTTTTGCAAGAGGTTGCACAGCAAGAATTAGGTGATGATGTGCCACTTGCGGTCGTATCAGGCCCTACATTTGCTAAAGAAATGGCGATGGGTTTACCTACTGCAATTTCAGTGTCGTCAACATCAACAGCCTTTGCAAAACAGTTAGCTGAACTATTGCATTGTGGTCGCTCATTTAGGGTCTATAACAATAATGATTTTATTGGTATTCAGCTCGGTGGCGCGGTTAAAAATGTGATTGCGATTGGCGCTGGTATGTCTGACGGCTTTGGTTTTGGTGCTAATGCGCGGACAGCATTGATCACCCGTGGTTTAGCTGAGTTATGCCGGTTAGGCTGCGCGCTTGGTGCTAAGTCAGAAACCTTTATGGGCATGGCTGGGCTGGGAGATTTGATCCTAACGTGCACCGATAATCAGTCTCGTAACCGTCGTTTTGGTTTAGCACTGGGTAAAGGTGAAAAGGTAGAGCAGGCGATAGCATCAATTGGTCAAGTGGTCGAAGGTTATCGCAACACCAAAGAAGTCTATTTACTTGCACAACGTACTGGTATCGAAATGCCGATCACTGAGCAAATCTATCAGGTACTTTATGAAAATAAAGACGTGAAAGAAGCCGCGATGGCTTTATTAGGTCGCGAGCAAAAATCAGAGTAACAGTGCCTTGTAGCTGCCAGCGTTTATGGGTTTGTATAAACGCTGGTAGTTAATCTTATAACTAACAAGGTACTTAGTCATTCATCAAATTAGATTGTTTTCTCAGATTGTTTTTTTCGAGATAAGTAGCTACCTTTTCAGCACAAAGCGGACGACTATAATAATAGCCTTGCATCGTATTACAGCCCATAACATGCAGCATATAAGCCTGCTCTTTAGTTTCAACTCCTTCGGCAACAACATCGATATGTAAGTATTTAGCGAGGCGAATAATTGTCGCGGTAATATTACGATCCTGCTCACTATCGACAATATCTTTAATAAAAGAGCGATCAATTTTTAAAGTATCGATTGGAAAACGTTTTAAATAACCCAATGATGAATGACCAGTACCAAAGTCATCCAGCGCAATGGTAAAGCCAAGTGCTTTTAAGCGGTTCATTTGCTGTTGGGCAAATTCAGGGTTATCCATCATGGCACTTTCGGTTATTTCTAACTCAACACAGCGTGCAGGCACATCATAGTTTGTTAAACACTCAGTGAGGGTTTCGACTAAACTACTTTGCTGAAAGTGCAGAGCCGAAATATTAATTGCCACTTTACCAAAACTTACTCCTTCATTACGCCATAACTCTAGTTGTTTAAATAGCTGCTTCATTAGCAATAAAGTGAGTGGAATAATTGCGCCATTTTGTTCTGCAAGAGGGATAAATTCAGCCGGGCTAATGATGCTGCCATCAACTTGCGGCCAACGCACTAAGGCTTCAAAACCATGTATTTGATCTTTATCTGCGTTATATTTTACTTGGTAAAATAATTGAAAATCCTGATGTTCGATAGCCCGAAAAAGTGCGCTTTCTTTACTAAGTTCATTCATATCAATTGTGTGTTTAGATTTATCAAAAAATTGGTAATTATTATGACCCATCTTTTTAGCGTGATTGAGCGCACTATTGGCGCTGCGCATCAGTGCTTCGCTGTTATAACCGTTTTCTGGGTACCCGGCGATACCACAACAGGCAGAAATAAAGCTCTCTATACCCTCAAGCATAAACGGTGTTTGGAATTGTTTAAGGATATTATCGGCCAGTTTTTTGGCGAAAAAGACGGACATGCCTGAATATAAATAGGGCGGTACGAGTATAGCAAATTCATCTCCCCCTAAGCGGGCCAAGGTATAACCAGAATCAAGATTACGAGTGAGTCTGCCCGCAACTTCTTTTAATAGTTCATCACCGATTGCGTGACCAAGGGATTCGTTAATTTTATTAAAATTGTCTAAATCTATAAAAATAATCAGTAAATTAGGGAAGTTGTTATTACAGCTGGCAATTGCCTTATTTACAGATTCAATAAAAATAGTGCGATTGGAAAGCCCAGTGACAGAATCTCGAGTGGTTAATTTAAGCATCGCACGTTCATTATTCTTACGTGCAGTTACATCTGAAAATAACCCAATATAATGCGCGCTACTAGTACGTAGGTTAGGGGTTTTTACTTTGGTTATCGATAAATCTAAGGCATAGGGTTGCCCGTCTTTACGCACATTCCAAATTTCACCAGACCAATAACCATCAACCTCTAGATCATTATAAATGAGGCTTTCTAATTTTTTATCGCGACCGTTTACAGTAAATGCTTTTGGTTTTTTACCCACTACATCAGCAAGAGTAAAGCCACAAATAGTTGTAAATGCTTGGTTTATGTTCGTGATTTGAAACTGCTCATTGGCGATCCAAATGGCATCTTTTGATTGCGTCATTAACGCGTTGACCAAATTATGCTTAGCACCACTTTTTAATCTATAAACAATTAACAGCAGTAAAATAGCAAAAATAGCCGCTAAAACGAGGTGGTTGATCCAGTGAGGGAAGGCAAAAGCCGTTTGTTTAATCATTAACACTAACGGCTCGTTATTTACTTGATTAAGGTTTTTAACTTCAAGATAAATATTCTTTGCATTACTAGCCAGAGACAGCATGGTCTGAGCATTCGGCAGTGCTAGCCAATCGCCATTGGGATCGAGTCGGTAATTGAGCTGCATAGGTAAGAGGCCATTACTGCTAAACCAAACAGAGATGCCTTTTAGCGGTTGGCTGGTATTTACTGCGTTGGTTGCTAAGTGGTAATAGTCTTGGTCTTGCTCTTGATAGTGTAAAGTCAGATGACTGATTAAAAAAGAGCTGTTTTGAGGTGGTACTTGTGTTGAATGCACTTCTAATAAAGTATTACCCGTTGGCGCAAACAACATTATTTTATCACGGTAGCTAACGCTAAAGAGTGATTTTGGAAGTTGCTCATAACTAATAGAATCATCAATATAAGCGGCAATACTATGAGTGGCATTTTCAACCCATAGGTTAGTGCTGGGTTTGTAGAGTTTTATCGCTTGAGAATCAACTATCCACAAAGCATTTTGTGGTGCTTCGTAAATGGCTGTGGTGTTAAATGTACTTACTTTATCAAAATTTATCTCAAGTGTTATTTGCTGAGAATTTTCAGGTGCTTGCCATTGGCTCTGCCATAAGCCGTTACTTGTCGCAAGCCAAAGCCTTGAAGAGTTGCGTTGATAATACATAGCATTGATCTGCCCGAGGGCTTCAGTTTCAAGCTCAAGGGCGGTGAGCTGTTGTTTAGCAATATAAAATAATTGCTCACCATCACTTGCGAGATATTGCTCGTCATTAAGGGATGTTAAAGCATTAATGTTACTAATTGGTAGTGTTTGGCTTTGTTGCTGCGTCGCAAAATCATATTTTATTAATTGCTTTTTGGTTGCTACCCACAGTGTTGTTGGGGCAGTTGAATGCAGCGCAGCAACTTGATCCTTTATTAATAAATCAAAAGTGAGGTTGCGGGCACTGTATAAATATAAACCAGTGTCGGTTGCAACAGCCCATTTGTCTTCGCGCAGATAAGCGATGGTAATAATTTTTTTATGTTGTGTAAAATTACCTAACTGCTCCAACATGTCAAAGTATTGCTGCATACGCGGAGCAGGATTATCGGTGATAGGGGTTGTGATAATTTGCATTGCAGGGAGCTTTAGCCAGCTTTTAGTGGCAGTTTGCAGCCACAGTTGTTGGTTGTTTTGTTTAATTGATAAAAAGCGTGCAGGAGCACTATAAAACAAAGGATTAGTGTTTTTGGTCGTTAAATCATGTTTATAAGCGCGATTTTTATGCAAATAATAGAGCTGATCATCAAAGTAATTTAGTTGTTGAACATGCGCATGCTGGAGTTTTATTTCTTGCATAGAGTGCGTGTTGTTAAACAGGTAATGTTGGTCGTTATTGGTATTGATAAGGATCGCTGCTGAGGTTTGACTTGGACTTAACTGCGCGATAGGCGCGGGGACGATGAGCTGAGCTGTAATTGCATTACTTGCTAAATCAAAGTGACTAACTAAATTACTACCTGAATGTAGCCATAGGCTGTTGTTAAATCCCAATGCGAGTTCGACGATTTGCTCTGAAAAGGCGAATGGGGAATGGAGTTTTTCGTCTTTTATAGTGTGGATCTGACCTTGGTATAGAAAGTAAAAGCCGAGCTCGGTGGTTAATATCGGCTGTTTTAGCGGTGTTGCGGTTAGTTGAATTAACTGGTTGTTAATTAAGTTGATTAAACTCAGCCCTTGCTCAGTGTTAATTAATAACCAGGATTTATAAGTCGCTACTTGTAAAATGGCTTGATTCGCAAATGATGAAAAAGGCGGTGCTTGGCCACTAAAAAGATGCACCGAGTCGTAGTTAAACAGCCCTTTATTAGTTGCGAGCCAAAACGCATTACTCGGGTCTTGAGTAAAGTCATTAATGGCGGGTAGCGAAAGCTCATTCGCATTTAATTCAGCTACACTCGCGTTTACATTTACAGTAGATAACATACTAATAAAACAGCATGTTTGAAGGATAAAACGCATTACAATCCGTTGAATCAGTTTAAAAAGAACTTATTTAGAATAGTGTAGGAATAGAAATAATGCGAATCCACGCAAGGCAAATTTATTGCGCTAGGCGGTGCTAAATTTTAAAGATAATTAGAGGAGAAAGCGCCCAATGGTATAGGCGCATTTTAATATCACTTACTGCGCGTTAGGAAAGCCTAACTGACGCCATGATTCATAAACAAAAACAGCCACTGCGTTAGATAAGTTCATGCTTCTACTGTTAGCTTGCATAGGAATACGCACGCGTTGTTCATTAGGTAGTGATTGAATTATATCATCTGGTAAGCCACGGGTTTCTGGGCCAAACACTAAACAATCACCCGCTTCATAACTTGCTTGATGGTGAAACTGACTGCCTTTAGTGGTACATGCATATACTTTTTTAGGTTGGCATTTTTCTAAGTAAGCTACAAATGATGGATGGCGTTGCACATGGCTAAATTCATGGTAATCAAGGCCAGCTCTTTTCACGCGCTTATCGTCCCACTCAAAGCCCAAAGGCTCGATTAAATGCAAAGCATAGCCCGTATTTGCACACAGGCGAATAATATTCCCTGTGTTAGGTGGAATTTCAGGTTGGTATAAAACGATATCAAGCATAACGAGCCTTATTGGTGATCTACATTTTGACGTTCGAGAGTATACACGAAACAGATAAAAAAAATGATATACTCATTTTAAGTAAACACTTTAGGCATAGGCAAAAACGTGCATCAGCGCAGTTATGAGTTTTGGGTAAAAACAGCAAGTGTGGTCACTATGGTGATGGTGAGTTTAATGATTGCTGCTAAATGTTGGGCATGGCTTGCGTCTGGCTCTGCGTCTATGCTCGGATCACTTACCGACTCATTGATGGATATTACCGCTTCAGCAATGAGTTTTATGGTGCTCTTTTATGCACTGCGCCCAGCTGATGACGATCATCGTTTTGGCCATGGTAAAGCTGAAGCCTTGGCGGGTTTAGGGCAAGCGGCATTTATTGCAGGCTCTGGCTGTTTATTGGCGTTTCATGGCATTGAACGATTGTTTAATCCTGTGGTGTTAAATCATTCAATGCTCGGGGTATGGGTTAGTCTATTTGCGATTGCTTGCACCTTAGTGGTGGTTTATGTACAAACTCAAGTCATTAAGCATACCGAGTCCATTGCAGTTAAAGCAGACTCTGTGCACTACAAAGGCGATATAATTTTAAATGCAGCAGTACTGCTGGCCATACTGCTTGCGCAAAATGACATGCTGTACGCGGATCCTATTTTTGCCATTGGTGTTGCAGGTTATTTGCTTTATAACAGTTGGGATATTGCTAGGCAAAGCGCTGATCACTTAATGGATAAAGAACTACCTGAGGACGAAAAAGCCAGTATCATATCAATCGCTAACAGTCATAACGATGTATTTGGCGTACACGATGTACGCACGCGACAAGGTGGTAAAATTAAGTTTATTCAAATGCATTTAGAGCTTGAAGATCAACTCCCCTTGATCCGTGCTCATTATGTAGCAGATGAAGTAGTGGCGATGATCCAACAAGAATTTAATTGTGAAATGGATATTTTGATCCATCAAGATCCAATGTCATTGAGCCATAGCCGCGCTCAAGTTAATGAATCACAAAACTGATAAAAACGGCTAAGCACAGCTTTGCGAATGGTGTCTTGTTCAAACAGTAACTCGTGCTTAGCATTCGTAAATGTTTGTAAAATAGCATTACTTTGACGGTGAACTAAGGCTAATTGGGCTTGGTTATCAACCACAGTATCGTGCTCAGCACTGGCTATAAAAAGTGGAATCGATAGCTGTTGTTGCTCAATAGTTGTCATAAAACCAAAAGCTTCATTCAACCAGCCGTAAGTCACCCCGCCTAATTGTAGCGCGCTATCCGTTTGGTAGGTCTGTCTAAATAAATCATAGCGAGTTTCGCTACTGGTAAGGTCGTTCTGTGTAAAAGCAATAGGCAGATAATCTGCTTGGCCAAATGCATAGTGTTTATTAAAACCAAATAAACAGGCAATACGAGCGGCAAGTTTAGCAACTGGTTTGGGAATACCTTTAGTGAAAATATCAAACATGGGCGAAGACAAAAATACCCCACTGTAGTTATGTTCAAACCGGGTTAGGAAATCAAAAGCAATCGCGCCGCCCATTGAATGCCCGAGGATGACCTTTTTGCCTTGGTAGAGTTTACTGACAATTAAACGGTCAAACAGTGCTAAATCATCAGCATAATCACTAAATTTATTAACAAAACCTTTATGAGGGTTGGCTAAAGCGCGATAAGAACGGCCTTGGCCTTGATGATCAATAATAAACACCGCATAGTTATTTTTGTATAACTCCCAGATTAGCTCTTGGTATTTATCTAATCCTTCAATGCGTCCAGAGCAAATAACAATAGCGGCCTTGGCATGCTCAGGTATCACATAGCCATAATATAAATCGCCATTATCGGTAGTCAGCTGCGCTTTGTGCAACTGCTGCTGAAAAAACTCTGTGATCTCAGGTTGTTGGGAAAGTAAGTTTTGCTCTGTGCTGTAAAACATAATGGCCATGATTATTTTTGTTTATCCAGAGGTAAGGCGATACGCACACATAACCCACTTGGTTGTTTATTATGCAGCGTTAAACTGCCAGAATGGGCGGCAATTGCATTTTTAGCAATTGCTAAGCCAAGTCCTGTACCGCCGCTAGTTCTGTCTCGTGCATCCGATTGGCGAAAAAATGGCTCACATAATTTGGCTAAATTTTGCGCTTCGACGCCCGGGCCATCATCGCTGATCTCTATATAAATAGCATCACTTAAACTCAATGTTAGGGTGATTGTTTGCTCTGCATATTTTATTGCGTTGCGTAAAACATTCTCTAGCGCACTGGCAATGAGACTCTCGTCACAATAAATATCAACATTGAGTTGACCATTTATAATTAATTGCTTATTGGTCTGTTTAGCTTCAAATTGCGCATCATTCAAAACATGATCAATAATGATCTGTAAGGATTGTTGATGCAGCGATAGCGCCTGACTTTTCGCCTCTAAGCGCGATACTTGCAGCACATCAGCGATCATTTTATCGAGCTGATTTGCTTCTTTTTCAATGCGTAATAAATAGGTTTGGTTTTCTTCTGGGGTCTGCATTTGCGCAAGACCCGTAGCCATTTTAAGGCGAGTTAGGGGGGAACGCAACTCGTGAGATATATCAGCCAATAAGCGCTTTTGTGCAGAAATCAGTTGCTCTAACTGAGTTGCCATACTATTAAAGTCACGGCCAAGTACGCCCAGTTCATCTTGCCTGTTTGGATCAATTTCAGCGCGCGCGGTTAAATCGCCGTCAGAGAGCTTAATTGCAGCTTGCTTTAAGTGATTAATAGGTGCAATTAGGTTACGACTAAATATAAAACTTAAAGTTAATGAAGCCAGTAAAGCAATGATCACTTTTAGCCAAATCGGCATCAGCTTTAACCGTATAAAAAAAGGTGGTTGATGATTCTCATCAATTTCGTATAGGTAAAATTGCCCCTCAGGAAGGTTTATTTCTATCGGTCCGAATGCTTGATAATACTCGGTAAAAATAATTTGTGGCGGCATGTTTTTAGTGAAATTAAGTAAACTTAAATCAATCTCACTTGATGGTACTCTGCTACTGAGCGAGTGATCTGGCTGATCTGAATTTAAATATAGTAACTTTTGTTTTGCAAGCCGCGGATGAGTTAAAATTTCGGCAATCGATTTATTATGTTTGACTACCATACGTTCGATGCCTTTGGCCGTGTATTGCAAGTTTTTCTGCATGGGCCCATGTAAGTTCTCATAACTGACTTGATTGGTCGCAATGTTACTTAAAAACACCAATGCAGTTATGGTGCCTATTACTGTTAGCCAAAACCACACAAAAATTTTGAAAAATAAAAAGTGCTGAGGATGTTTTAGCCAAGAAAACCGAGTTTTATTACTCCCCTTGGATAAAGACATAACCAGTCCCTCGCATGGTTTTTATTCGTTCTGCATTGTTGAACTCGGCAATTTTTTTACGAATATTACTCACATGCATATCAATTGAGCGATCAAAAGAGGCTAGGCGTCTACCGAGCACCTCTTCACTTATTTGCTCTTTACTGACCACTTCACCTGCATGTTTAACCAGTAAGGCAAGTACTTCATATTCAGTACCGGTTAGGCTTAGCGGGTGTTCATCTACATACGCTTCGCGGGCAGCTAAATTTATAACAATATTATTAACGGTTAACTTATTACTGCTGGTATTTGCTAGGCTAGTAATATGTTCAATACGACGAGTAATCGCTTTAACCCGTGCGAGTAATTCACGATGATTAAATGGTTTAGGAATGTAATCATCAGCGCCTAGTTCAAGACCAAAAATACGGTCAAAGTCTTCACCTTTGGCGGTTAGCATGATCACCGGCGTTAATTTTGTTTGCCTAAGCTGTTTTAATACTTCAAAGCCATCTAGTTTCGGTAACATAACATCGAGTAAAATTAATGCGTATTCTTGCTCAAGCGCTTGCTTTAAGCCTTGTTCGCCATCATGGGCACATTCTATTTGAAAACCTTGCGCAGTTAAGTACTCTGAGAGTAACTCACATAAACCGGTATCATCATCAATCATTAATAGCTTCATTATTTGCTCACCTTAACCACGCTGGAATAACTTCATTTTACGCCTTAACGCACTTAAAAGTGAACCTTTACACAACCTTTACATTGCTTTGCGTTGCTTTGCACTTGGTTAGTTATAGTGAACATAACAACTGAACAGACACTAAGTTACAAGCAACTCAAAGGTAATGATTATGACTATTTCAAGTAAAGTTTCTAAACTAGTATTAATTTGTGGATTAGCGACAGCAACATTAGGCACTGGCGCCGTAATAGCAAAAGAGGGCATGGATCATAAACCAGGCCATTCTCAACAGCATAAACAAGCGCGCTTTTTACTCTCTGAGCGTGGCGTTAAAAAGCTTGATTTAACTGAGCAACAACAAACTCAGTTAAAAAGCATTTTTGATGCGCAAAAAGCACAGTTTAAAGCGCTACGTGGCAACGATAAACAGGCCATGAAGCAAGAGCGTGCTGCCCATAAGGCACAAATGCAAGCATTGTTAGATATGCCAACCTTTGATGAAGCCGCAGCGAAAGAGTTATTAGCGCAGCGCCAAAGCAAAGGCGAGCAATTTGGCTTAATTAACCTAAAAACGCAGCATCAAGTATGGCAAGTATTAAATGCTGAACAACGTGAAAAGTACCAAGAAATTAAAAAACACATGCGTAAAAAAGGTGACAAAAAACGCAGCCATGACGAACAAACGGCAAGCTAAGTAATTACCAAAATTACTAAAGCGAAAAATGAAGCGCGGGAGAGATCCCGCGCTTTTCTTTTTTAACGAGCCATGTGGCAGCTATTTTATATCGCGACAGAGTTTGCTCTGCAGCTGAGTTTTATCCAACGTCTAAATTATATATTTGACGGGGTATAAACCTGCGGCTACACACTGGTAGCAGGTTTATATCGCGTCATAGTGCTAACTTAATAAGTGTAAGTAATTTGCGTACATTTAAGCGCATGCACAAGACAAGCTAACCTTACTCACTTATGCTATGAATGATGCAAATAAGCCCGCCATTTCACCCGATGAAATAATCAATATTCGCGAAACGTTTAATATGTCGCGTGGAGTATTTACAAAGCTATTGCATACATCGGCAAGAATGTTACTAGATTTTATTATTTGATGTTTAATCTACAAGGAAGAAACATGAAATTTGATATGACAATTACAGACAACTTTGCATCATTTTTTGATGAACAAAAAGGAAGTCATATTTTTATAGATAGTTTTGATAATGAAAATTTTGAAGTGAGAATAGGAAGCTTAGATGATTCGAAGCCAGCCGGTAATATTGTTGCTTTTACTGATGATGAACTGAATTCGAAGTTATTGGAATTATATAATAAGCACATTGGAGGTGCATAAAATGATTACTGAAGCTGAAATATTTGCATTAGAATGTTCGGTCAATGAAATACTTCGTCAACATAATATGTCCTTTAAAATGTCAAAGTACTTTGTGAAAGACTTGATGAATGACTCCCGTAACAC
>NZ_VXCS01000025.1:0-77371 GCF_052850545.1 Pseudoalteromonas sp. 1181_04 | reverse complement strand
CTTTAAACTTTCTTAAAAATCTAAACTTAAGTTTTACTCGACTAACTGATTAACTCTTGCAGCTTAAGCGTTGCCTGCTGCCGTCTCAGTGGGGTCGCATTATAGGGCGCGGCGAATTTTACGCAAGCGTTTTTTAAAGAAAACTTGAAATAAAGTGCTGTTCGTTCAATTTACGCGCTAAACAGCTCAAAAGTGCTAGTTTAGTATACAGCACAGATCCTAGCTGGCCATTTTATAGGCTCTACTGCTACACTATTTACCTCTTACTATTGAACTTATTCTTAATTTATTAGGTGTTTTATGGCAATCCGTTCTTATAAAGGAATTACTCCTCGTTTTAACCAGTCTGTTTATATAGATGAGTCGGCTGTTTTAGTTGGTGATATCACATTAGGTGAAGATAGTAGTGTATGGCCGTTAGTAGCAGCACGAGGGGACGTTAACTATATACGCATTGGTGAACGTACTAACGTGCAAGACGGCAGCGTGTTACATCTAACGCGTGCCAGTAAAAGTAACCCAGATGGTTATCCATTAATTATTGGTGATGATGTTACCGTTGGTCACAAGGTTATGTTGCACGGCTGTTGTTTGGGTAATCGTATTTTAGTCGGCATGGGCGCGATTGTAATGGATAATGCCATTATTGAAGATGATGTGATAATTGGTGGCGGTTCATTAGTTCCACCAAACAAGCGCTTGGAATCGGGCTTTCTCTATGTGGGTAGTCCAGTAAAGCAGGCGCGCCCTTTAACCGAGCAAGAGCTGAGTTTTTTAAAAATATCAGCAACTAATTATGTTGAGCTTAAAGATGAGTATCTAGCTGAGGATTAACTCAGCACTGAAACAATGATTTGTCCTGCCGAGTTATATTCTTCATTCTCGATTAGTTGCTCGGCTATATCTTCATAGTCAAAACGCGCCTGTTCAAAATGTAACTTTGCAGCTTGTTGGTCTGCCAATGCTAGCGTGTGTGTGTCAATGACACATTCAACCATTAAGCCACTTACTTGAGCAAAAAACGTTAACTGCTGGGATTGTACGTTAAATTCAAATCGGTCGATAAATTGGATTGCTTGGTTCATGCAAGCTCTCCGGTTTTTAATGCCCGAACAACAGGGAGTATTTCAGGCATATTATTGCGCCACACAAAATAGGCTTGTGCAGCTTGCCCTACTAGCATGCCACTTCCATCAAGTACGTTAATATTAGCCTTATAGCCCTGAGCCCATTGCATAAACAGCGTATTTTGCTGTGAATAAAACATATCATAAACATGTTCACAGCCATCAAGGTGTTTTTTATCAAGCGCAGGCAATTCACCAAGCATACTGCTAGATGTAGAGTTTACAATTAGCGAGTAATCACTTACTGGCAAATCATCAAAACCATAGCCAGTTACATTACCGTATTGGGCAAATAATTCAGCTAGTTCCTTAGCTTTTGCTGCCGTACGATTGACTATAATGATTTCACTCGGCTGTTGTGCCAATAACGGTAAAACCACGCCACGTGCAGCGCCTCCGGCACCTATAAGTAAGACCCGTTTATCTTTAATGGTAACCTGATTCGCAAGCAGATCGTTCACAAAACCAATGCCATCGGTGTTGTCACCTAGCAAGCGCCCATCATCTAATAACTTAATAGTATTTACTGCTCCGACAATGGTTGCCAATTCAGTTCGCTCATCAACTAGCGCAAATGCTTGCTCTTTAAATGGCACTGTAACATTAGCTCCTTTACCGCCTGTGGCAAAAAAATCGGCCACGGCTTTTTTAAAACCATCAATCGGTGCTAATATTGCGCTGTATTCGATTTGTTCGCCCAATGAGGTTGCAAATTGCTGATGTATCGCAGGGGATTTTGAATGTTTAATAGGATTTCCAAAAACTGCATATTTGTCCATACTTGAGCAACCTCTTTGTGCAGTAACATTACCTCGTAACTTACTGCTAATTAATGATGATAAAACTATGATTAAACGATTCTTTTCAAAATCGAAACCACCAGAACAACAGCAAGCACCAACGCCAGAAAAAACACCTTATCAACTGATGGGTGGAGAAGCTGGTGCTTTAGCACTTGCGAATCGATTCTACGACATTATGGCCAGCGATGAATACGCTAAACCGTTATATGATATGCATCCTCAACCATTGGACCGTATTCGCCAAGTGTTTTTTGAGTTTTTATCAGGGTGGTTAGGCGGCCCAGACTTGTTTGTTGAAAAACATGGTCACCCTATGCTGCGTAAACGCCATATGCCTTTTCCAATTGATCAAGATTTACGAGATCAATGGATGTATTGCATGAATAAAGCGTTAGACGCGGAAATTGATAATCCCTTATTACGAGAAGGGTTACGTAAATCTTTGGCACAACTTGCCAGTCATATGATTAATCAGCACTAGCACTTCTCTTTAACTGCACGTTATTTGCGCTAAGTCAAAACGGCCTTTTTTTAAATATAGATAATACGTGGTCAAATATTTAGAAAAAGCGTCGTGCGTGTGAAATCAATCCAACATAAAATTTATGCCCTATTGGCCCTAACAGGCATTATTGTGTTAATTGCCAGTATTCTTAGTAGCTCAAGCCAACAACGAACGCTTGCGCAAGACACTGTTGCAGAAAATATTAAGCTTCTTGCTGATAACTACTTTGACTCTATCAATACTTTGATGATCACAGGCACCATGGCAAATAGAGAGCTATTAAGCCAAAAACTACGCAAGCACCCAAATATTGAAGATGCGCATATTATTCGCTCCCCAATTGTTAATAAACTTTATGGGCCGGGCAATAAAAATCAAGCGCCGAGCAACGATATCGAACGCGAGGCTTTAAAAGGCAAGGAAACATTGCTAATTGATCAGCAAAATAATAGCCGCAGTATGACTTTTCTGCGCCCTATGTTTGCCAGTAGCGATTATAAAGGCACTAATTGCCTTGGCTGTCATCAAGCACAAGAAGGTGATGTACTCGGCGTAGTTAAAATTAGTTACTCATTAGCTGATATTGATAATGCGGTGACTTACAACACCCTAGTAAATACCGCATTACTCTCTATTATTTTTATTATTGCCTTTGTATTACTGGGCATTATGTTTAGACAAATTTTTATTGTACGCCTTAAAAAGCTAGGTCATGCTATGCATTTAGCTACAACCAACAAAGATTTAAGCCTGCGAATTGACGATAGCGCTGAAGATGAACTGGGTTGGCTCGCCACCAGCTTTAATAAGATGATCGCTACCTTTAAAGATAATATTGCTCAAGTATCTCATTCATCAAAAATATTGATCCACTCAGCAGAAAAAATTTATACCTCAGCGGATACTACTGAGCGCGCTATTTTAGAGCAAAAGAAAAATACAGACTCCGTGGCAGCTGCTATAAACGAACTAGAGAGCTCCTCTAATGAAGTAAAAAACACCACTCACTTTGCCTCTGAAAAATCAGAAAACAGTAATGAACTGGCACAACAAAGTATGCATGTTGCTGAACAAACAGAACTCAGTATTAATCAATTAGCAGACGATGTTCGCCAAGCTGCAGCGCAAGTAAGTCAACTACAAGTACAAACACTTGAGGTAGGAAAAGTACTCGAAGTGATTAGCAGTATTGCTGAACAGACCAATTTGTTAGCTCTTAATGCTGCGATTGAAGCCGCACGTGCAGGTAAAGCTGGGCGGGGCTTTGCTGTGGTGGCTGATGAAGTACGTACATTGGCAACTCGTACTCATGCATCCACCGATGAAATTCGTCGCACAATCGACAAACTGCAATCCGAAGCGGCGCAAACGGTTAAAACCATGGGTGAATCGTGTGAGGAGGCTGATGCTAGAGCGCAACAAGTAAAAAATGTTGCTCAAGCTTTAAAAGATATTTCTATGCAGATGAATGAAATAAATCAACTTAATATTCAAATAGCCGACGCGACAGAACAACAAAACTTAGCCGCAGAGGAAATAAATAGGAGTGTTATTGGTATTAGTGATAACGCTGAGCGGTCATTAGTGGATGCTAACGATAACCAAAAAGTAAGTGAGGAGCTGTTAAATCTAGCGCGTTCACTGGATGAGCAAGTAAGAAGCTTTAAATTGATGTAATACTTAAAGTTGCCAGTCAATAAACCAGATATTGACTGGCAGCCTGCTTACTATGCTAGCCCTAACCAGTCTCTTGGTTTTAAAAAGTCAGCGTATAGCTTATTTTCAGCACTGCCTTCTTCGGGTATATAGTTATATTCCCAACGCGCTAGCGGCGGCATCGACATTAATATTGATTCTGTACGTCCGCCACTTTGCAAACCAAATAAAGTGCCACGATCCCACACTAAGTTAAATTCAACATAACGGCCACGACGATAAAGTTGGAAGTCTCGTTGCTGCTCAGTAAATGGGGTTGCTTTTCTACGTTCAATAATAGGTAAATAAGCATCTAAAAAGCCATTGCCTACTGCTTGCATAAAGGCAAAGCTTTGCTCAAACCCGGCTTCATTCAAATCATCAAAGAATAAACCGCCGACACCGCGCGTTTCATCGCGATGTTTTAGGTAAAAATACTCGTCACACCATTTTTTATATTTAGGGTAAACCTCATCTCCAAACGGCGCACATAAATCATGCGCGACTTGATGCCAATGTTGAACATCTTCAAGCTCAGGATAAAATGGCGTTAAGTCAAAACCACCACCAAACCACCAAATAGGCTCCTCACCTTGCTTTTCTGCAATGAAAAAGCGTACGTTAGCATGGCTCGTTGGAATATGTGGATTGTTTGGGTGGATCACTAGCGAGACACCACAGGCATGGAAGCTACGACCAGCAAGTTCTGGACGATGCGCAGTTGCCGATGCCGGCATTGAAGCACCAAACACATGCGAGTAGTTCACCCCACCTTGCTCGATCACATTGCCACCACGAATAACACGAGTTCGCCCACCACCGCCTTCTTCGCGCTGCCAACTGTCTTCTACAAACTTGGCTTGGCCATCAGCTTGCTCTAAACCTTGGCAAATTGTGTCTTGCAAGGCCATCAGGTAGGTTTTTACTTGTTCGAGTAAATTGCTGTGCATGGTTATCCTCTAAATACTTTGCCGGTCATTACATCTTTAATAGTGCTAGGCTGCGTGTTACCACCGAGTGGTTCATCTACATAAAATGCCACCAGCTCGCCAAACTCACTTTTAGCCATTGCAATACTAGTGACCGTATCATGTCCTGATAAGTTAGCACTAGTAGACACAAGAGGTTTGCCTAATTCTTGGCATAAGCGCTTTACTGTTGGGTGATTAGTTACACGCACAGCAATACTATCAAATTGTCCTGTTAACCATTTAGGCGTACCTTTAGCCGCTGGCATAACCCAAGTAATTGCGCCGGGCCAGCTGGAAAAAATATCAGCGCGTTTATCCATCGGAATTTTTGCATCATCAACATACTTTAATAATTGCCCATAATTATCGGCAATTAAAATTAAGCCTTTCTCAACGGGCCGCTGCTTTATTGCAAGTAAGCGCTCCACAGCTTGCTGATTATCGGGGTCACAGCCTAAGCCATAAACAGCTTCGGTTGGGTAAACAATAACCCCGCCTTGCGACACAGCAGCAAGGGCTGTTAAAGGAACTGAGGTAGTATCAGTCACTGAAAATCTCCAAATACAATAAAATTAAAGCCGGTAATTATTCGCTCACCGTGAATTTATGCGAGCAACTTTTCTGAGGGCATTGTAGCACAACACTATTGGTCATTTGCTTTTGCATCATTACTGGCCATTGGCACGCGGGGCAGATATGGCTAACTGGTTTGTGATTGAGTGTGTATTTACAACTTGGATAGCTATTACATGAATAAAATGTTTTACCAAATTTATTACTACGCGCCACTAACTGGCCTTTTTTACACTTAGGGCAAGCAGGTAAAACTTCTTCATTTGGCTCAGGCTCATCATGAGCAATGTAGTGACACTCAGGATAACCCGTACAGCCAATAAACATACCATAGCGGCCATTCTTCACTACTAGCGGATTACCACACTCTGGACAAGGGCTATCATCAAGTACTTTGATTTGTTGAGTATCATGTTGAGCAAGCGAGCGAATAAAATCACATTCGGGGTAACTCGCACAGCCAAGGAAAGGACCTGATTTACTGTTGCGGATCACAAGCTCTGAACCGCATTTAGGGCACACTTCGTATTCTTTTTCTAAGGCATGTTGATTTGCAGAAAAAAGCGATTGGTCGATTTTACTCATGTGTTCCCTAAGCAGCTGGCTAATTTTCGCCTAATATACCCAAACTAATTAAAGATACAAGCGCAGCACTTGCTTAATGTACTACCTCTGCCGGCTCATCAAAAATAAGTTCTTCCATTTGCGCATAAGCTTGCTCTGAGCCTGGCACATTAAACAACACCATAAGTACCACCCATTTTAAATCATCAAGTGATATATAAGATTTATCTAATGCGAACAAACGATCCATAACCATTTCACGCGTTGCGCTGTTGATCACTCCGACTTGTTCTAAAAACATTAAAAAGCCCCGACACTCTACGCTCAGTATGTGGCATTCACTATCGGTAAAAATACGTATCGCATGTTGTGGGAGGCGGTTTAAATAAGGGAATTCATCACTGTGCTGCAAGTCAGCAAGCTGCTCAAGCCAATCAAGTGCTTTGTATATTTCGGGCTTATTAAAGCCGGCACGTAATAATTCGTCAGTGAGTTCATTATGCTCAACAAAGACTTCGGCTTCGCTGTGAATGTAGTTTTCAAACAGATACATGAGGATATCGAACATGTTACTTTCCTCCACACTAAGCTTATCGAACTCTAATATAGCCATCTAATACACGCTCTACTCTATCTTCCAATTCAAGATCAAGTAAACGTGCTTGCACTTTATCTATTGGCCACTGGCTACGCTGAGCAATTAAATCAACAGCTGTTACTTCAAAACCAACACTGTTTAGTATTTCGCAGGCAGGTTCATCAACCGTTGCTTCTTCTATAGTATATAGACTGTTTTCGCAGAAAAAGCTCACTTCGTCGAGAATATCACTGACATTTTCCACCAGCTTTGCACCTTGTTTAATTAAAAAGTGACTGGCTTCAGAGAGTGGATTTTTAATTGAACCAGGCACTGCAAAAACTTCTTTGTTTTGCTCCAGCGCATAACGCACGGTGATAAGCGAACCGCTTTTTATTTCAGCCTCGACAATCAACACACCTAATGACAAACCAGATATTATACGATTACGTCTTGGGAAGTTATTAGCATTAGCGGCTGTACCGGGTAAAAACTCGCTCACCAACATCCCCCGTTCGGATACTTGATCGGTGAGTAACTTATGCCGTTTAGGATAATAAACATCCACTCCAGTACCAAGCACTCCAATGGTTTTACCATTGCCCGCCAGCGCTCCTTTGTGGGCAGCACCATCAATACCAAGCGCCATTCCGGAAGTTACCGTTAATCCAGCCACAGTGAGTTGATGAGCAAATTCAGCGGCGATCTCTAAACCGATTGGCGTGGCATTGCGGCTTCCAACAATAGCGATTTGCGGACTGGTCAATAACTCTAAATTGCCTCGGCAAAATAGCAATAAAGGCGCGCTAGCAATTTCTTTTAATAATGGTGGATAGTGAGGATCGAAGTAATCAATTGCGGTTATCTGTGAGTTAACAATTATCTGTTGATAATAGTCAACTTGCTGCCAATCGGTTGCCAGTAAATTAGTGGCGACCTGCGGGCTTAAACCATGACCGGTAAGCTGCTCATGAGTCAGCTCAAACAAATCATCTAATGGCAGTTTTTGTGCCAATGCCAATAAGGTTTTAACACCTAAGCCTTTACATAAATAAAAGGCAAGCCAATGGGTTAGCTTGCCTGATGAATCTTTCATGCTCCCTCCTTAGAGCACTCAAACCTGAATTAATTTATAACTGCAAAATCACCGACTCGGATTGGGTGCTGGTTTTTTACGATTAAGGCATAACTAACGTTTTTATAAACTTTAAACACCATTAGCTGCCCGACCTGTTCTTTTGGCATATGCCACACAGTCGTGTCGGCATCTGCCTCAACGCCAAAAAATTCGTTGGCGTTTGTTACTAACTTTTCAAGGCTATTTGAATCTTCTTTGTAACGTGGGCCATTGCGACCATCAAAAACAGTCGGTGATTGACGCTCAATATCTAAAATATGGCCTTCTTTAATATGCTGCTCTGACCCTAAGTTTAGCACTACAATATCCATTGTGCTGAATTCTCGTAATCCACTCACTGATGCGATGATTTCACCTTGCACTGGCTGCTCAGGACGGTGAATATTAAAATACGCAGGTAATAGCTGACCTTCTATCGCAGGCATTAAAAAATCACCCGCTTTGATCTCTCTCTTTACCTGTTCAATTTTAACTGAAGCAGGTACACCATTGGCAATATCACCTTTTCTAAATACACGACCCACCGCCACTAATTGTGCTTTATTAGCCAACTCTTCGTTCGTTTGCGGATCAACATATGCTTCGCCTTTGCGGTAAATAGCATATGACTCGTGTAATTTCAGCTCACCTTTAACATAAACTATATGGCCTTCGGTATTCATTTTAGTGTTGACATTGGCTCCTAAAATATAAGGTTTATCGGCAATGTCTTCAGCATTTAGTGCTTGCTCATAGGTTAGGTAAGGACGCAGCAGCTCAAGAGGTAACGTAGGGATCGCATTTTTACCTTTTTGCACAATTCGACCATGTGGAGAAAGCTTTTTATAACCCTGATTAATCACCAAACGTGGATTACCGTGCTCATCGTAGATTAAAGACAGTGCATCCCCTGGGTAAATTAGGTGTGGATTATTAATTTGTGGATTCATTTGCCAAAGTTCCGGCCACTGCCAAGGCTCTTGCAAATAAACTCCTGAAATATCCCAAAGTGTATCGCCCTTTTTCACAACGTATTGTTTAGGCGCATCTTTTTTTATAGTTAATACATCTGCTAAGGATGGGAAAGTAGCACTTAATGCCAACATTGCCGCGAGTAATGGGTATTTCATTGAGCTTCCTTGTGGTGTTTTTTCATTATTATCAACCAAAACCTGTTAAAGGTGAACGCGAATGGCTAAAATAAGAGCATACAATACCCTAAATTAAGCACAAGTGAAAAAGGTTACTATGGCTAGGTTAGAAGTTTTAAGATTTCCAGATGAGCGTTTACGTACAATAGCAAAAGAAGTGGTGCAAGTTGACGACCAAATTCGCCAAATTGTAAAAGACATGCTGGAAACTATGTATGATGAAAACGGCATTGGATTAGCTGCGACTCAAGTCGATATTCATCAACGTATTGTGGTCATTGACGTATCAGAAGAACGTGATGAACCGTTAGTATTGATCAACCCGACAATCACTAAACAAGATGGCACCACGGTAAGTGAAGAAGGCTGTTTATCTGTGCCACACTCTTATGCAAAAGTTGACCGCGCAGAAACTGTAACAGTGACCGCATTAAACGAAAATGGCGAAGAGTTTAGTTTAGATGCTGATGAGCTATTAGCAATTTGCATCCAGCATGAGCTTGACCATTTACAGGGTAAACTATTTATCGATTACTTATCACCGTTAAAGCGCCAACGTATTCGTAAAAAACTTGAAAAAGAAGCTAAGTTAGCAGCGCAATAATACCTTAGTAATAATTAGGAAGTTCAGTGACACAACCATTACGCATTATTTTTGCCGGTACGCCAGACTTTGCTGCGCGCCATTTACAAGCTCTTATCGACTCAGAGCATCAAATTGTTGGCGTGTATAGCCAACCCGACCGTCCAGCAGGGCGCGGTAAAAAACTCAAAGCCAGTGAAGTGAAAGAGCTAGCACTGGCAAATGAGTTAGCAGTGTTCCAACCTGCCTCATTAAAAAGTGACGACGCTCTGGCTGAACTAAGCAGCTTAGATGCTGACCTTATGATCGTGGTCGCTTATGGATTACTGTTACCAAAAGCAATTTTAGAGGCGCCACGGCTTGGTTGTTTAAATGTACACGGCTCAATTTTACCGCGCTGGCGTGGTGCCGCGCCGATTCAACGCGCTATCTGGGCCGGCGATGAAGAGACTGGCGTCACCATAATGCAAATGGATGAAGGCCTAGATACCGGCGACATGCTGCATATTAGCCGCTGCCCTATTACCGCCACTGAAACAAGTGCAAGTTTATACGCTAAGCTTGCCGATTTAGGCCCAAGCGCACTAATAGACACCATTACTAAGTTAGCTAATGGCGAAATTACCCCGCAAGTACAAAATGACGAGCTTGCCAATTACGCTAAAAAGCTATCTAAAGACGAAGCAAATATTGATTGGTCGATGGACGCAGCGCAAATAGAGCGTAATATCCGCTCATTCAATCCATGGCCGGTCTGTTTTACTCAAATGGGTGAACACACTGTAAAAGTTTATCAAGCTAATGTTGTTGACCAGCAAGGCACGGCAGGAACGGTATTACAAAGCGATAAACACGGCATTGTGATTGCCTGTGGTACTAACGCACTTAATATCACTCAAGTACAACCACAAGGTAAAAAGCCAATGGCCATTACTGACTTTTTAAATGGTCGAGCAGACTGGGTAACTCCTGGCACACGAATAGGCGAACACAATGAGTAATGTCAGGGCGCTTGCCGCCGAAACTTTATATAACGTGGTTGATAAAGGCGCCTCATTAAATCAAGAGCTGCCTTTTGCCAGCCAAGGTTTACCACCTAAAGATAAAGCGTTATTACAGCAAATTTGTTACGGCGTACTGCGTTATTTACCAAGTTTAGAAAATTATTGTCAACATTTAGTTGAGCAGCCACTTAAAGGTAAGCGCCGTATATTCCAGTTCTTACTGTATGTGGGCATTTACCAACTACAACATATGCGGGTTCCACCGCATGCAGCCATTAGCGAAACGGTTAATGCATTAGAACAACTGCGCGCATTGGGTTTAAAAGGCTTGATCAACGCTATTTTACGCAGCTTTCAGCGCCAGCAAGTAGAGCTTGAAGAAAAAGCCAAGCAAATACCAGTGTGTTTATACAACCACCCAAACTGGTTTATCAAACAAGTAACTGAAGCTTACCCTGACTCTTGGCAAGCTCTACTAGAAGCGAACCAGCAGCAAGCACCAATGTGGTTGCGTGTTAACCAAGCGCAATATAGCACCGCTGAATATAGCGAAATGCTCACTGCTAATGACATTGAACATACACTCAATCCTGATTTCCCTGATGGTATTAAGCTGGATAAACCGCGCGATGTGTTTTCCTTGCCTGAATTCGACACCGGCGCATGTTCAGTACAAGATGCAGCAGCACAGCTTGCAGCACGCTTGTTAGATCCAAAAGCTGACGAGCATATTTTAGATGCCTGCGCAGCACCCGGTGGTAAAACCTGTCACATTCTAGAACTCGCAGATGCTGATGTACTGGCACTTGATAGCGATGCCACCCGCCTTGAACGTGTAAAGCAAAACCTTGAAAGAATTGGCTTAGGCGCTGATTTACAATGTGCCGATGCTTCGCAACCACACAAATGGTGGGATGAGCAACAGTTTGACCGTATTCTATTAGACGTTCCTTGCTCTGCAACGGGTGTAATTCGTCGTCACCCAGATATCAAATGGCTACGTCGTGCATCAGATATCAATGATCTAGCGACACTCCAGGGCGATATTCTCAATAGCATTTGGCCATTATTGAAACCAGGTGGCACGCTAATTTATGCAACCTGCTCAGTATTACCACAAGAGAACCAACAGCAAGTCGCTAAATTTTTAGCAAATAATAACGATGTTGAACATATCCCGCTACATGATAACGATACCCCAAGCAACCCTGGGCTGCAGTTACTGCCTGGTGAGAGTGACGGATTTTATTATGCCAAGCTTATAAAAACACACTCATAAGAAGCTTTTAGTAAACCATGAAAATAATCATACTCGGTGCAGGACAAGTAGGCGGTACACTCGCTGAAAACCTGGTAGGTGAACAAAACGAAATCACGGTTGTTGATATTGATGGCAACCGATTACGTGAGTTACAAGATAAATACGATCTACAGGGTGTTACAGGTCATAGTGCCCACCCTGATGTATTACGCCGCGCCGGTGCGGAAGACGCCGATATGATCATCGCAGTGACCAGTTCAGATGAAGTGAACATGGTCGCTTGCCAAGTCGCGTATAGTATTTTTAATACGCCGACTAAAATTGCTCGGATCCGTTCTGAGCAATACTTAAAGTACCGCGAAAAGCTCTTTCAAAACGATGATTTACCTGTTGACCACTATATTGCTCCAGAGCAACTAGTGACTAAGTATATTCGTCGCTTGATTGATTATCCTGGTGCGTTACAAGTTTTAGAGTTTGGCGATGGCATGCTCTCGCTGGTGGCGGTAAAGGCTTACTACGGCGGATTGTTAGTCGGTTATGCATTGTCAGCATTAAAAGAGCATATTCCTAATGTTGAAACTCGTGTTGCCGCGATTTACCGCCAAGGTAAAGCAATCAAACCACTGGGTACTACAGTAATTGAAGCGGATGATGAAGTGTTCTTCCTCGCTGCCACCAAACATATTCGTGCAGTAATGAATGAACTACAGAAATTAGAGCGTTCATACAAAAAAATTATGATTGCTGGTGGCGGTAATATTGGTGCTGGGCTTGCTCGCTCTCTGGAAAAGAATCATAGCGTAAAATTGCTTGAACGAAATAAAGAACGTGCTGAGCAGTTATCAGAAATGCTTGATAATACAGTGGTGTTTTGTGGTGATGCGTCAGATCAGGAGTTGTTATCAGAAGAACACATCGAACAAGTTGATGTATTCATCGCGGTAACCAATGATGATGAAGCTAATATTATGTCAGCCATGCTCGCTAAACGCATGGGTGCGCAAAAAACCATGGTGCTTATTCAGCGCGGTGCATATGTTGATTTAGTGCAAGGTGGCGAAATTGATATTGCCATTTCACCACAGCAAGCCACGATTTCTGCCCTGCTTACCCATGTTCGCCGCGGTGATATTGTTAATGTGTATTCATTACGTAAAGGCGCAGCAGAAGCCATTGAGGCGGTGGCCCATGGCGACGAACATACCTCTAAAGTTGTCGGCCGTGCAATTGCTGATATTAAGCTGCCTGCAGGTACCACGATTGGCGCGATTGTCCGTAATGATGATGTACTCATTGCCCACGACGACACGATAATTCACTCAGGCGATCACGTCATTATGTTCTTGATCGATAAAAAGCATATCAACGTAGTTGAAAAACTGTTCCAAGTTAGCGCTATCTTTCTCTAAGTTACTCCTCACCTTTCGACACAAAGCAACTGTATCGAAAGGTGAATTTCCACCTCCAACACATGCAAATGAAAATCAATCTCAAAAGCATTTACTTCTGTACCCAAATCCATTACTCTCACGCTGTTTGATAATCAAGCGTTTTCTCTTTCTGTGAGAAGTTAATTTCACATTTTTTAATATAAATGGATTTCTTCAAATGATACACCCAACTTTAAACACCCCTCTTTGTGTTACATATTGCAGTGTTATTGGTATTCTTGTGTGTGGACTGTCAACGAATGCAAATGCCGAAGCTAAAAACGACATTGAAAAACTAACCATCGTGGGCCAGCAAGATAGCGGCTACAAAGTAAGTGCAATGAACTCAGCAACAGGGCTTGATCTCAGCAACTTGCAAACTCCGCAATCAGCTATCGCTATCACCAGTCAATTTATGGCCGATCAACAATTAAATAGTGCTATTGAAGCCATCACCAGCGTAACCGGCATCAATGCAAGAGAGGCCGATAATGGTAAATATTCAATTTCAGCGCGCGGTATCAGTGTTACCAGTATTTTATATGATGGCATAGCAACAACCTACGATACCCGCTTTAATTACGGCGATAATTTAACAGACACAGCAATTTTTGAACGCATTGAAGTCGTCCGGGGTGCCACAGGGTTAATGCTCGGTGCAGGTAATCCATCAGCAGCAATTAACTTAATACGTAAGCGCCCTACTGTGCATAACCAAGTAAATATTTCTGCAACGGTTGGTTCTTGGCAAAACTATCGTGGTGTGGTTGATGCATCGGGTAGTTTAAATAGCAGTGAAACCGTGCGTGCGCGTGCCGTACTCGCCTATCAAGATCAGCAATCATATCAAGACAGGTTCAGCCAAGAAAAAACCACGTTATACGGTATTGTTGAAGCTGACCTAACTGATAGTACCCTGTTAACTTTTGCTGTTGATACGCAAACCACAGACCCAAAAGGCACGATGTCGGGTGGACTACCTATTTTTTATAGCGATGGCAGCCGTACTAACTATGACCGAGAAACTTCAACAGCGCCAAATTGGTCATCTTCAAAAACTAAAGCATTGAATAGCTTTATGAGTATTGAGCATTACTTCAATGCTAATTGGCAGCTAAGTGCGAGCTATATATATGGTAATAATGACCTACATTACGATGTTTTTTGGGCGACAGGTAACCCTGACTCACAAACGAATATAGGCATGAAGCCCGGTTCAGTAAATTATATTGATGCGAAAAGAATACAACGAACCTATGAAATAGAGCTAGCAGGTAGGTTTAACTGGTTTGGGCAAAACCACCAATTGCTTTTTGGTTACAACAACCAAGATCAAGATTTTTCAACGCCTTATTTTGCAAACCAACAGCCACCGACTGTCATTGGCGACTTTACTGCAACAGATTATGACTACCCAAAACCTAACTGGCAAACCACACCTGCCTATGGCTCGTATGGCACGACAAAGCAAAGCGCACTTTATTTTGCTTCACAGTTTAACGTAACTAATGCGCTATCTATTATTTTGGGTAGTCGTTTAAATCAATGGCAAACCACACAAGACAGTTTTGGTAGCAAGCATGATTACGAGTTGAATAATGAACCGACCAATTATCTTGGTACCACTTATGCGTTAAACGACAGCTGGGCGCTGTATGCCAATTACACCGATATATTCACACCACAAAGCCGTGTGGACGAAAATGGTAATTACTTAGCACCAATTCAAGGTAAAAACTACGAAGTGGGTATTAAAGCCTCATTATTTAATGAGCGTTTAGATATGTCACTGTCTGGTTTTGAAATCCATCAAGATAACTGGGGAGAATATACCGGTGCAACAATTCCAGGAACTAACCAAGATATTTACCAAGCGATTGATGGCACCATTACTGAAGGCTTTGAACTAGAACTCAATGGCGCGATAAGCGATACTTGGGATGCTTACTTTGGCTATACTCGCAGTAAAGGTGAAAGACCAGATGGCACAACTTTAAATACCATCAATCCAAAAGATCAGTTTAAGTTATTCACTAGTTATCAATTAAGCGATAGCTTACAGGGCGTAAAAATTGGCGGTGGTTATCGCTGGCAGAGTCGCAGCTACGATGATGTAAAAAACCCTGCATTTGGCACGGTTGAAGTTGCACAAAAAGCCTATGGTATAGCCAGTTTAATGGCCAGCTATCAAATTAATAAGCAGATGACTGTTAGCCTTAATATTGATAATTTATTTGATAAAATTTATTACAACCAAATCGGTTTTTATAATCAATACCGCTATGGTAACCCGCGAAAATTTTCACTGCAATTTGACTACAGTTTATAGCAAGCCACCTTCAAGTTAACCAAAAAAGCAGCTTAATGAAGCTGCTTTTTTGGTACTGTGCTGTACGTTTTATTGTACTCTGGCAAACTCTTCTTTCGATAGCTCACCATTTTGATCTGTATCTAAGTCAGCAAAAATTTCAACTAACTGTGCATTCACAGAGGCTTCTTTTTGGCTAATCACGCCGTCTCCATCAGTATCAAATGTGTCAAAACTAACTGCTGCAAACGCAGTTGATGAAGCCGCTAAGGCAAAAATAGCAAGTGCTGTATTAATATGTTTCATAGTGTTATTCCTAATAATTTAAAAGAAAGAAATCCTTTTCAGAGATCCCTGTTTGTGGAAACTGAAATTACGCTTTTGAAAATTCTTCTTTTGATAACTCACCGTTTTGGTCAGTATCAAGCTCAGCAAACTTAGCTGAAATAGTCGCATCAGCAGATGCTTCTTGTTGGCTGATTACACCATTGCCATCAACATCAAGAGTATCGAAGTCAGTTGCTGCAAAAGCAGCTGATGATGATGCCAACGCGATAAGTGCTAAAGTTTTATTTAATGTGTTCATAATTATCTTCCTTCCAAAATTTAGTGTGCTTGCTTAATCAAATGCGCAGGTCCTTTGCAAAGATCCTTGTATGAAAATAAGCGATTACGCTTCAGAAAACTCAGCTTTTGAAAGCTCACCATTACCATCAGTATCTAACTCAGCAAATTGGCTCATTAATTTTGCATCAACTGCCGCTTCGCTTTGGCTGATCGTGCCGCTACCATCAACATCTAAGGTGTCAAAGTCAGTACCTGCAAATGCTGCTGATGAAGAAGCTAATGCGATAAGTGCTAATGTTTTATTTAATGTGTTCATAATAAATATTCCTTCAAAGTTTATGGTTGTGAACTTAAGTGATAATCACCGTTTCGTTCAAGACAACTAGAGTATTACAACTTCGGTGCCAACAATTTATTACCATTAAAAATCATTGAGTTACATTGTATTTTGATGTTTTCGTGGAATTTAGAAGGACTATTCTGTTGCAGTTTAGCAACAAGATTTATGCGTTAACCTATAAAACCATATAAATCAAATGGTTAATAGTTATAAAAATGACACAACTCGATAAACTATGCTGATAATAGTGTTTTTTTCAAAGATGAGTACCCTAACCGCAACTGAACAGCAACTTTAACTGATAAAAATTAAATTTTTTTCATAAATTAACAATCTGAATTGTAAGGGGAAATTAAATTTATTTTGGTAAGTAAAAAATAAAAACGCAGTTAGTTTATGAAAATTCGTGTTTTGTTGCCATTATGCGAAACAATAGCAACGATATTGCAGTTTTAACTGCTCTGGGTATTCTTACAATTTAATTAAGCACCAACAATTTCAATCACAATATGTGTTTTCACCGAATTGGCGATAAAACATAACTCATGAGCCTGGTGATGCATTTCTTCTAATTGCTCTGCACTAGGTTGCTCATTTTCGGCAAACTTCACACATGGTTTTAAAGTTACTTGAGTCATCGACATACGCCCATCACTAGCGCGCTGCATCAAACCAACGGCATCATCTTGATAGCTATCAACTATAAACTTATTTTTTGCCGCAATAGATAAGAAAAATAACATATGGCAGCTCGACAATGACGCAATAAATGCCTCTTCGGGGTCGACACTTTCTGCCACAGAATATGGCAGTGGCACGATATGCGGTGAGGAGGATGCAGCAATAGTTGCCCCACCATCAAATTGCCACAAGTGACCTCGGCTATATTTATTATCGATAAACAACTCTTCTGCTTGGCGAGACCACACAACACTTGCTACATATTCAGACATTGAAACTCCCATTAAAAATTATTTTACGGTTAAAGCACCAACGAAAATGCACTCAACCACAACAACTGCACACCATAAGCTAATCGTTGATAAGTGCCTACACTGCCTTTTTGCTTAAATGCTTGCGTCAACAAAACTAAAAAGTAACAGGCAATACACACACACAAAATTGAAAAAAGCCGAAATGAAATACTGGTATATGAACTTACAGCAACAAAAATTGGCGCAATCAGCAAAGACAGCAGCATTACCAAGCCAGCCCAAGAATGTATTTGGCAACTCAAAGTAGGGTTTTTAGTATTAGGATCCGCATCCATAGGGAAGTAACCAGCAATCCAGGTACCCACACCATGAATCATGACAAGCCAACCGACCAACGTAATTAATATAGCGGTATTTTCCAGTTGTACGACATACCAACCAAATAAACAAAATAGTAATCCAAGAGGATAGTTATTAATAAGCGGGGATAGTTTTTCCGTGGGACTGCCAGCAGCACCGAGCTCGCTGCAAAATTGCTTTGCATGACTATAGTTTGGATAACACCTACCAGCGATATACACCCCAGCAACAATCCATATACTCGCGCTTAGTGCTGAATATAAACTAATAATCTCTAACATTAGCAACTTCCATGTATAAATTAATACCACGATAATAAGCTGATGTATTTATGTTGTAAATAATATACTTAACCGCACAGGAAGCACACAGGCATAAAAAAAGCAGCCCGGGGGTATTGGCTGCTTTTGAACGTAATCAATGTAAAAGTCCTTTTAAAATTCCTTGTAGGCGGAAGCTATAATTAGGCCTTTGCGAACTCAGCTTTTGAGAGCTCACCGTTACCGTCTGTATCAAGCTCTGCAAATTTACTCATAAGCTCAGCATCAACCGATGCTTCACTTTGGCTGATTGCGCCGTTGCCATCAACATCTAGCGTATCAAAATCGGTAGCAGCAAACGCCGCTGATGAAGATGCCAGTGCGATAAGTGCTAATGTTTTATTTAATGTGTTCATAATTAATATTCCTTCAATGTACTATCAAAAAATTTGTCTCAATACTGGTTTTCAATGCGAGTAAAGTCTTCCTTGTTATCCTTTATCATGGGTTCCCTGCCCACTTAGGTTGTCTTTGGCAACTCAGGATAAACTCAGTATTAGGTTATTAAGCTTTTGAAAACTCTTCTTTTGATAACTCACCGTTTTGGTCAGTATCAAGCTCTGCAAATGTTGTAGATGTAATACCACCCATTGATGCTTCTTGCTGGCTCAGAGCTCCATTCCCATCAACATCTAGCGTATCAAAATCGGTAGCAGCAAACGCCGCTGATGAAGATGCCAGTGCGATAAGTGCTAATGTTTTATTTAATGTGTTCATAATTAATATTCCTTCAATGTACTATCAAAAAATTTGTCTCAATACTGGTTTTCAATGCGAGTAAAGTCTTCCTTGTTATCCTTTATCATGGGTTCCTTGCCCACTTAGGTTGTCTTTGGCAACTCAGGATAAACTCAGTATTAAATTATTAAGCTTTTGAAAACTCTTCTTTTGATAACTCACCGTTTTGGTCAGTATCACGCTCTGCAAATCTATTTAAAAGCTCAGCATCTTCTGCGGCTTCAACTTGACTGATCACACCATTTTCATCAACATCAAGGGTATCGAAGTCTAACGCCTCAAAAGCAAATGCTGCTGATGAAGAGGTTAATGCAATAAGTACTATCGCTTTATTTAGTATGTTCATTGGTTATCTCCTTTCACCTGAGATGATGAATAGTGTGTTACGAAGTCCTTTTCATTTTTCCCTGTCAAAAAGCGACATTAAGCTTTTGAAAACTCTGCTTTTGAAAGTTCGCCGTTACCGTCGGTATCAAGCTCTGCAAATTGGCTCATAAGCTCAGCATCAACTGAAGCTTCACTTTGGCTAATTGCGCCATTACCATCAACATCTAATGTGTCAAAGTCTGTTGCAGCAAATGCGGCTGAAGAAGATGCTAGAGCAATAAGTGCCAACGTTTTATTTAATGTGTTCATAATAAATATTCCTTCAATGTTTATGGTTTCGAACGATGTGCTAATCACATTTTCGTTCTGTACAACTAGACTATTACAACTTCGATGCCACATTTTAAAAAATCTTTAAAATCAAATTGTTAAAAATAAATTTTACTTTTGACTGGCTATTTACGGTGTTTTTTGTTGCTTTTTAGCAACACGTAAACCACCTATAAAATATAGTTTATAAAAATCAATTGATTAGGTTTAATAGAAAAGACACAGATCAGTACTTACAGTGTTCGTATTTATATTTTTATAGGCAAGAAAAGTGACAGGCACTGAAATTAACCAGCTGAAAACTAGCAACTGAAATAAATAAAAAATCTATGTTACTGATAATTAATAACAATAAAAATAAATTTAGAGTTCTTTAAGGTAGGTTACGGTATATCCGCTATTTTGTCGCAAAACAGCGAATATGCACAAATTTACACCAGCGGCTCAAGCACTGTAAGGTCAATAAAGTGGTCTTTCATGAAAATTTTCATCTCGTCTTCACTTGCCGTTAGTTGAATACCAAACTGCGCGCTAGTGGCATGGCTTTTAACACTGCATATTTGTCCGCTAAACTCAGTAACACCTTTATTATTTTTATCGAGCATAATATGACACTGAGTATTTTTTAATTCACTGAGATCAGCTTTGCTTTTTACATCAAACATCACCCCAGTTACTGAGATATCTTTAATAACTCCTTGCATCTCGCGTTCGTCATTAAACTTTATTTTTGCAGCTAATAATGTGGGAATACGAGTTTGTGATCGTAAACTAAATAATTGCACTTCAGTTGGGAAATTTAAATAAATAAGCCGTGCCGGGTGCGACGACACTGACATAACCTGCTGACGAAATGCTATAACTTGCCCACCACCGCTTTCAAGCACCGCTCTGACGATCACCACAACACCATCTTTTAAATATTCCCCCGCGTTACCTAAACGCTTTGCTGAGGGGTAATTTAAGATCACAAAACGCTCATGCAATAAACCAACAAATTCAGTTTTAACTCGTTTGCTGGCTGTGGGTGTTAAGATTTCGACATCAACTACGCTACCAGCACTAATATAGGCAAGGTTGTCTAAGTTTAACTGTTGTCTTGTTTTTGCCATTTCCTTTCCAACTATAAATAACCTTGTACAAGTAATCGCTTTTATACAAATTAACCACGCCAGAAGGTCGGTGTAAACAATACTAATAAGGTGAATATTTCTAATCGCCCAAACACCATCGCAATGGTTAATAGCCATTTAGCGCCATCACTAATAGCGCCATAATGCGACGCAACATCCCCCAAACCAGGGCCGAGGTTATTTAAGCAAGCTGCGGTGGCTGAGAACGCCGTTATGTTATCCATACCGGTGCCCATTAACGCTAACATAATAATGACAAATACCAACGCATAAGCAGAGAAAAATCCCCATACGGCTTCAACTACTTTATCTGGTAATGCCTTACGACCAAGTTTAATAGAGTAAATAGCACGAGGATGCACTAACCGATTAAGCTCACGTATTCCTTGCAGATAAAGTAAAAACACCCGAACTACTTTCATACCGCCGCCGGTTGAACCCGCACAACCACCAATAAAGCTCGAAAATATCAGTAAAATAGGCAAGAACAACGGCCATGCTGAAAAATTATCGGTGGCAAAACCCGCAGTAGTACTAATTGATACCGCTTGAAATAATGCCTGATCGAGCGTTTCGTCACCGTTTGCATATATATTATTGGACGACAGTACCGTAAAACACACAATCACCAGCGCTAGTTGAATAAACAAAAACACTTTAAACTCAGGGTCGCGGATATACACCCTGAGATTTCGACTCGAAACAGCCGCGTAATGCAAGGTGAAATTAACGGCAGCGATGATTAGAAATATCACGCAAATAAAGTTGATTAATGGACTGTCAAAGTGTCCCATAGAAGCATCGTAAGTAGAGAATCCGCCTATTGCAACTGTAGAAAATGAATGACAAATGGCATCAAACCAATTCATTCCGGCAGCCCAATATGCCAAAGTACACGCCGTAGTTAACGACACATAAATATACCAAAGATGTTTTGCGGTATCGGCAATACGTGGCGTCATTTTGGAGTCTTTAACAGGCCCGGGAATTTCAGCTCGATACAGCTGCATACCACCCACACCAAGCATGGGTAGTATCGCAACCGCAAGTACGATTATCCCCATACCGCCAAACCATTGTAATTGCTGACGATAAAATAATACCGATTTAGGAAGATACTCAATGCCCGTGAGTACAGTTGCTCCTGTCGTCGTTAAACCTGAGAACGCTTCAAATACCGCATCTGCTAAGGATAAATTAGGTTCTTGTAAAAAAATCAGCGGTAAAGATGCGAATGCCCCTAGAACTAACCAAAATAGCACCACAATTAAAAAGCCTTCGCGTGCTTTCAAATCCCCATGCTCATGGCGGTTAGGGTAGTAAGCAATTAAGCCAATAATTACACTGAATATAAATGCGAGGACAAATGGCACACCACCACCATCTTTATAAATGAGCGATACAATTGCCGGCGGCACCATAGTGATACTAAACAGTACAACCAATTGGCCGAGAATTTTTATGATGGTACGAAATTGCATTGAGCTATCGCTTTTTTATTAAGTAATGATTAGTGCGTGAATGCTATTGTCTTACTCTTTAATACTTAACTCAACCGCGCCATGACTCAAATCATAAATATCTTTTATGGCTTGTGTGGCTTGGCGGCTATCTATAGTGATAACCCATTCAATATTAGCAGTAAATTGCTTTTCTATGTTAAGTACTTGATATTGCGTTTTTAGTAACTGCTCTATCGCTCCTTGCGTGCTGTAATCACTACAGCCCACCAGCTCAACACTAGGAACTTTTAATGTGGTTGTTAAATGTGCCAAGGCATTATTTAGCGAGCCACCATATGCTCTGACTAATCCGCCAGTGCCTAATTTTATACCGCCAAAGTAACGAGTAACCACAGCAGTGATTTCTCCAAGCCCAGAGCCCATTAACACATTAAGCATAGGCTTTCCTGCCGTACCATTTGGTTCACCATCATCAGAGAAACCATAAACATGACTACCACCTGGATTGCCTGCAACATGCGCCCAACAGTTATGACGAGCATCACTGTATTTACTTTCAATCTCACGGATAAACGCTTTTGCCGAGGCTAAATCTGGCGTATGAGCGATATGCACAATAAAGGTGCTTTTTTTTATTTCTTCTTGATGAAAAACGGTTGCTGCTGGGTACTTATATTCTGACATTCTTTAATAAACCCAAATAATGAAGCAAAAAATGGGGCCATATGGCCCCAACTTTTAACACCTGATAATTAATCTAACGATAAATCACGGGTCATATTTTCTAAGCTATCTTCGTGAACAATAATATTGTCCTCGATACGAATACCACCAAATGATTTAAACGCTTCAACCTTTTCCCAGTTAATAAACTGTTTATTGTCAGTTTGCGCTAAATCGCCAAGTAATGAATCGATAAAGTACAAACCAGGTTCAATCGTGAATACTTGGTTTTTCTCAATCAAGCGCGTGCAACGCAAGAATGGATGACCTTCAGGTGGGGCTTGATGTGTACCCTTTTCATCAGCCATAAAACCACCCATATCATGTACTTGTAAACCAAGATGATGACCAAGTCCATGCGGGAAGAAAGTCGACGTAATACCGCGCTCAACGATCTCAGCAGCTGGTAACTTAACAATATTAAAATCACTAAGCACCTGAGCAATACGTTGATGGCAATCTAAGTGCAGTTCACCGTATAACAAGCCTGGTTTCAATGCTTTACCCAATGCAATTTGGTGTTGTGTCATTGCGGCAATTAATTCGGCAAACTCGCCCGACTTTTTAAAATCATAAGTACGAGTTATATCTGCAGCATAACCATGAAAGTTAGCGCCAGCATCAATTAAGAACGAATGATGTGCCTTTGGGGCTTGAGGCTCAAAATGAGTGTAGTGCAAAATAGCGCAATTTTCGTTAAGCGCAACAATATTGCCATACGGCATTTCGTTTTCGCTTTGGCGAGTAGCCATTAAATACGCTTGCTGAATATCAAATTCAGAGCCACCGTTAAAAAAGGTATCACGCGCCGCTTTATGGCCATCAACCGCAATACGGTTAGCTTGGCGTAAGCATTCAAGTTCGTATTGAGTTTTATAAGCGCGGTGGTAATTAAAGTAATTGAGCACCGGCTCTGGATTCATAATGCTAAAGCCTAGCGCTTGGGCTACTTCTAGGTATTCTCCGATATAAGCGTACTTCGCTTTATCGTACGGTAATAGTTTTTCAACTTGATCAGGCTGTAATAATAGCTCGATATCAAAGTAATCAGCCCAAAAATCTCGTGGCTCATCTGGCACTTTGTGCCAAAAGTCGACTGGGCGATAAAAAATTAGTTTTGGCTTATCACTGCCATTTACAACAATCCAACAATGTGGATTATCGATGACCGGTAACCAAGCTTTAAAATGCGGGTTAACTTTAAACGGATAATACATATCGTCTAAAAACTGACGTTTAGCTTGTCCAGAATGGATCACTAAACCTTCTAATCCTTCACGTTCAATAATAGTACGAGTACGCTGCTGCAGTGTTGCAATATGTTCGGCATATAAAACGGCTAATTTATCCATAGAAAACCCATCTGTTAAATTTAACTTATTTCAAGTCTAACATAGACCCTGTTTAACCCCAATGCAGATGCGCTAAAGCACTTGTGCCTTAGCCACCCATCTTCATATCCAATATTGGTGCCAATATATTTCCTTCGCGCCCTAAACGCGTGTGATAAACCTGACGATATGCAAATACATTTTTTACGTACTCCCGAGTTTCACGATACGGGATAAGCTCAATCCATAATTCAGCAGGCATGGCTTCATCTGGTAGCCACTTTCTGATTCTATGGTAACCGGCGTTATACGAGGCTGTAGCTAGTATTTCGTTGCCATGGTTTTTCTTTTTTAAGTATTCTAAATACTCTGTACCTAAACGTATATTGGTCTTAGGTTGACTTAAACGGTTTCCTGAAACAGTACTTTTATTTACATACTTTGCTGTACTTGGTAATAGCTGCATTAAGCCACGCGCATTAGCATGAGAACGTGCATCAGGTGCAAAAGAGCTTTCACGGCGCGAAATAGCAATGCTCCAAGTAACATCTATATGATTACGTTTACTATAACGTTCAAATAAATCTTGAAAAGCAAATGGGAAACGTAACTCTACATAATCCCATGCCTTAATTTGCGCTAAAGTATAAATAGTACTGTCGTACCAATCTAATTCTGCTGCGAGTTTTGAAGCCGCGAGCTTTTCTTCATCGCTAGAAGTGCTTGTTAAATAATTCCATTCGCGACGAGCAGAAGTAAACCGCTCAAGTTCATACATCGCTTTAGCACGTTTAAAACCAGGGGCATTAGCCACCTCATGCATTAATTTGTCGCTCACTAACAATGGTTGATTATTGAGCTCAATAGGTAAACCCAACCGCGCAGCAGCCAAAAATCCATAATAATCACGCTCTTTTGCGACTATTTGCCAAATAGCTTTAGCACGCTGTGTATCACCTCGTTGTTCTAAACTATACGCTAACCAATATTGCTGACCCAGACTAAGATTTTCTTTACCTGTAAAAAACGCCACAATGCCCGACCAATCTTGGGTTTTTAGCATATTGCCTAACTGCCATTGCATTAATTTACGATCTTGGCGATCTTTGGGCACTTTACTCAACCAAAAACGCGCCTCAGGGTGGCCACTTGATGCCAGCGATAAAGCAAAACTATAATAAACATCAGCCTTTTGCTCGTCAGAATAGTTAAACATTTTGTCTAACTTTTCCCATGCCTTAAGCGCCAAGGTTTTATCTCGCCAAATTAAGCGTTTAATTCCATAGTGTGCAATTTCACTTTCTTTAACTGTTTTATGCTTATAGCGGTACATTCCTGCTACTGCACTGGGATCACTGCGAACTTTTCGGTAAAAGTCAGCCAAGTATTGCTCATTTTTCGGTAATAAGGTTTTTAAGTATGGCAGTAAGCTTTGCGAGCCACCTTGTGCCGATAACGTAATGCGTTGCCATATTTGCTCTTGGCTCATATAACCTTTTTTACGCCAAACATTAAATAGTGAATCGCATTCTTCTGGCTGTGATTTCCCGACAGTCCATAAATTTGTTACTTGACTCATTATCGCTTGTTCCGGCGCCCCTAAATCAAGCTGATACTGCAGGTAAGTGCAAGTCAGCTCACTATTTGTAGTCTCGCGATAATTATTAATAAAAGCAGCTTTGCGGTTTTGCTTTTGTAAATTCTGCAGCCATGCTTTGCGCACCGGCCACTCTAAAGGCGTACTTTGATAAATAGTTAAATAACGCTCTATTTCAGATTGATGCTCAATATCAGGATGGCGCTGCCAATAGAGTTGCTCTACATAAGGCTTTAATGGATGGTCTAGCTGTGCAACGACTTCCTTAAACTCTTGATAACTAGCATATTTGACTTTTTTTTCAGCATCTAAAAATGCGTCATGCTCCGTATTAGCGTAGGCAGAAAATAAAGGAAATAATAATGCTGCTGCCGTTACACTTAAAAATTGTTTTTTCATGATGACCTTAAATATTCAAAGGTAAATAAAAGACAAACACTTCGCCTACACCTTAGCACCAAACAAGCTATATTTTAACCAGTAGTAAGACACCACAGTAAATTTTTCGTTGCATTTTTAATTTAAAGCAAGCACACTGATTGAAATGCAAACTCATCGTACCAGTCTTAGTTCACTAACTAGGGAGAATAATAATGTTATATAAAAGCGATTCCTTTGAAGTTGCTTTCATCAAGGATAATATCGCCGAGTTCAAATTTTGTGTTGCAGGTTCTGTAAACACTTTGTCTCAGCAAACCTTGAAAGATTGCGCCTCTGCATTAAAAGAATTAGCCGCAAACAGTGATATCAAAGGCATGATTTTTACCAGTGATAAAGAACACTTTATTATTGGCGCCGATATTTTCGAATTTTTACCTACCTTTACTAAACCAGAAGCTGAATTAGTAACGTGGATCAAAGATGCCACTGATGTTTTTGACGCGCTAGAAGATTTACCATTCCCAACTTTAAGCGCTATAAATGGCTTAGCACTTGGTGGTGGTTGTGAGTGGGTACTCGCTACCGATTATCGTGTTGCTAGCACTGATGCTAAAATTGGCCTACCAGAAGTAAAACTTGGCATCATGCCTGGATTTGGCGGCACAGTTCGCTTACCACGCATTGTTGGTGCTGATAATGCGATGCTTTGGATCACCTCTGGTGCCGAAAACCGCGCAGCTGATGCTTTAAAAGTAGGTGCTGTTGACGCAGTAGTTAGTACTGACAAACTTATAGAGTCAGGAATTTCAACACTTGAATTAGCAATCTCTGGAAAACTAGATTGGCAAGCTAAGCGACAAGTAAAATTACAACCACTTAAATTGAACCGTGTTGAGCAAGGTATGAGCTTTGCAATGGCTGAAGGTATGGTTATGGGTAAAACCAAAGGCCACTATCCTGCTCCTATTATGGCAGTTCGCACTATTAAAGCAGCAGCAAACTGTGAACGCGCCGAAGCAATGGCAATTGAAAATGCCAACTTTGCTAAATTAGCACGCACCCCAGAAGCGGCAGCCCAAACGGGTATTTTCTTAGCAGATCAATACATCAAGGGGAAAGCGCGCAAGCAAGCTAAAACCAGTGATGTAGTAATTAAACAAGCTGCAGTACTTGGTGCTGGCATTATGGGTGGCGGTATCGCTTACCAGTCAGCTTATAAAGGAACACCTATTATAATGAAAGACATCCAACAGGATGCGCTTGATTTAGGTATGGGTGAAGCATCTAAGCTATTAGGTCAAAAAGTTCAACGCGGCCATATGGCGATGGACAAAATGGTAGCAACGTTAGGTAAAATCAAACCAACTCTTAATGATAGCGATTTACAAAGCGCTGATATCATTGTTGAAGCAGTTGTTGAAAATCCTAAAGTTAAACAAGCCGTTTTAGCAGGTCTTGAAAAAGACATGCCTGCAGGCACTATCTTAACGTCTAACACATCAACTATTCGTATTGATGAATTAGCCACGGCTCTTGAAAAACCTGAAAATTTCTGTGGTATGCACTTCTTTAACCCAGTGCCAAAAATGCCACTAGTAGAAATTATTCGCGGTGAGAAAACCTCAGAGCAAACTATTAACGCCGTTGTTGATTACGCCTTAAAGTTAGGTAAATCACCTATCGTTGTTAACGATTGCCCAGGATTCTTTGTAAACCGTGTATTATTCCCATACTTTGCCGGCTTTAGTAAGTTAGTTGTTGAAGGCGCTGATTTTGCCAAAGTAGATAAAGTAATGGAAAACGTATTTGGCTGGCCTATGGGTCCTGCATACTTACTTGATGTTGTTGGTATTGATACGGCTTACCACTGTACTGGCGTGATGGCAGATGGTTTCCCTGAGCGCATGTCACGTGCCGAAAAAGATCCGGTAACAATATTCGCTAACGAAAAGCGTTTTGGTCAAAAGAACAAAGCGGGTTTCTACCAGTATGCTCCGGATCGTCGCGGTCGCTTGAAAAAAGCTCAAGATCCACAAGCCGTTGAGCTACTTAGTTCAATCACTGATGCACCGAAAGAGTTTGATAAACAAGAAATTATCGACCGTTGTATGATACCAATGATCAACGAAGTGCTACTGTGTTTACAAGAAAACATTGTTGCTTCTCCACAAGAAGCTGATATGGCACTTATTTATGGTATTGGTTTTCCTCCATTTAGAGGCGGCGCGTTCCGTTACTTAGATCAAACTGGACTAGCTAACTTTGTTGCAACAGCTGACAAATACGCTCATCTAGGTGCGATTTACCAAGTATCTGAACAAACTCGCAAATGGGCTGAAGAAGGCCGTATTTTCTATAAGGTGGAAGGATAAGACCATGAATACTCCAGTAATTGTAGATTGTATCCGCACGCCAATGGGCCGTTCAAAAAACGGTGTATTTAAACATAAGCGTGCCGAAGATTTAAGCGCCCACTTAATGAAGGGCTTACTTGATCGCAACCCAGCCGTTGATCCAGCATCGATTGACGATATCTATTGGGGTTGTGTACAACAAACTTTAGAGCAAGGTTTTAACGTTGCTCGTAATGCCGCATTACTTGCCGGCATTCCTCACACAGTGCCAGCGGTAACAGTAAACCGCTTATGTGGATCATCAATGCAAGCATTACACGATGCTGCTCGCGCAATCATGACTGGCGCTGGTGATACCTACATCATTGGTGGTGTTGAGCACATGGGTCATGTGCCAATGACCCACGGTAACGACTTTCACCCAGGCTTAGCAACTTCAATTGCACAAGCATCTGGCTCAATGGGCTTAACCGCAGAGTACCTTGCAACTATTCACGGTATTACCCGTGAGCAGCAAGACCAATTTGCATACCGCTCACATCAACGAGCTCATGCAGCAACGGTTGAAGGACGTTTCCGCCGCGAAATCCTCGCAATGGAAGGTCATGACGCAGATGGTTCACTGATTTTAGTTGAAGATGACGAAGTAATTCGTCCAGAAACAACGGTAGAAGGCTTATCACAGCTTCGCCCAGTATTTAACCCTGCATCAGGCTCAGTCACTGCCGGTACGTCTTCAGCTCTTTCTGACGGCGCATCTGCTATGTTAGTAATGAGCGAAGAAAAAGCCAAAGCTTTAGGCTTACCAATTCGTGCACGTGTTAAAGCCATGGCGGTTGCAGGTTGCGATCCATCAATCATGGGTTACGGCCCAGTACCAGCAAGTAAAAAAGCATTAGCACAAGCCGGTATCACTATTGATGATATCGATGTTGCTGAGCTTAACGAAGCATTCGCAGCACAGTCACTACCAGTATTAAAAGACCTAGGTCTTGCTGATGTAGTTGATGAAAAAGTGAATTTAAACGGCGGTGCTATTGCTCTGGGTCATCCTTTGGGTTGTTCTGGTTCACGTATTAGCACCTCGTTAATCCACTTGATGGAAGATAAAAATGCACGCTATGGTTTAGCCACTATGTGTATTGGTTTAGGCCAAGGCATCGCAACGGTATTTGAACGTGTGCAAGATTAATAAAATGTATTAAGTAATACCTTGGTGATAAAAAGCCGCGTCGATTTATAAATCGACGCGGCTTTTTTATAATTAATTTTTTGCAGCTAAGTTATGTCGCTTTATAAGCACAAGTGAAGTGACTTTATTTATCAGGCTGAGGTCGTTAAACTAGCAGCCTTAAACTAATCGTTAAGCGCTAAATAAACAGTAAAGGTTATGCAATGAGTTTTGAGAATCCCGATCACCAATTAGATGCCATTGGCCTACGCTGTCCGGAGCCTGTAATGATGATCAGAAGCGCGGTACGTAAAATGGAAAATGGCGAAACTTTATTAATTATTGCCGACGACCCATCCACCACCCGTGATATCCCCAGTTTCTGCCGCTTTATGGATCACACATTGTTAGAAAAGGAAGTGGATGCAGTACCGTATCGATATTTAGTGAAAAAAGGGTTATAAATCAATAATTAACCATAATTAAAACATTCATTAATCCCAGTAAAAGTTTAATTTCAGCTGCCACTGAAACTCTGTTGCATGTTTATAACCAAATCGTATATCGAAATCTTGATTGATAGGCACTGATAGCTCGATGTTAGTTGCAATACCGCTTAACTGTTGGTGATAAAACTTCTCAATTGATGTTCTTAGTTTTAAATTAGAAGTTACAGTCGTTAAAAATCCTAGCTCTATTGAAGTATCCAGCCATTGTTGGGTGCTTTGTAATTCACCAGCATAACCATTAATCATACCGTAAACTAGCGACTGATTAGCATTTAATAACCATGACTTTCCAACTCCTGCCATGGCAAATGTACTTGAGCAACTAAAGCACTGGCTGCGATTTCTTTCATAACCTACATTTATCTGCCATGCCCAACCGCCTTCATTTGGCCACTGGCTATAGGCTGGGTTAAATGATTCTAGATCTAAAAGATGTAATTTTTCTAGATATAACTGCGAATCAAATAAAGCAACTTCAACATCCAACATCTCTAAATTAGAGTAAGGAACTCTGGCAATATCAGAAGCTAATGAATCAAAATAACTCAATCTGAAACCTAAATTTAGGCTTTGTTCATTTTTATACACAGTTGAAGAAATAGATATATTTGAGGGTTTCTGAGCTGAATGCGGTGCATGTTTATCATAATTAATAAAAGAGGTTTCTTTACCTGGAGGTAGGACTAAACGAGCTTTAATAAGAGCTTTTTTTAACTTTTCAATGTGTTCAACATCATATTTTTTTATTTGTTGCAACTGAACAAACTCAAAAAGAGTTTCAATAATTCGTTTTTTAGTTACCACATCTAGATTTGTAAATGTCGGCTCAAAAAGTATATTTTGCGAATGATAAATAGCTAAAGCCAGCTTGGAGTCTTTCGCTGAAAGATTGTTTTCATATTGATGAAAAACACTACTTCTTGAAGGAGTAAACTCAATCTGTTTTACTAGCTTTTCGTTATTATATTGAGCACTATTTAAGCGAGAAAAAATAGTCGCAGGAATAACCCAAGGCGAAAGCTCATTCGTTAACTGCTCCCCTATAATTAATTCAACAACCCTTGCGATATGAAATGCACAGTTTTCATCCGCAAAATAGTAAGAATACTTAGCCCCCATAATTTCCCATAAATGATTAGTTAAAAAGAGGACGTCTTCTTGGCTAAAGTTAAGCTTATATTCCCATATATCTCTCAGCTCTATTTCACCATAGTTATGTTGATGACGGTAAAATAGTTGATCTGAAAAACCGGCCTCGTAACCGCCAAATAACCCTTTCGTAATATAGACCAAACCGTTTTCATTATCAGGAACTAGTGCGCCATAATTTAAGCTGTAATCTAGTAACTTATTGTGCTCTGGCGTTGATCTATTTAGCTTTAAAAGCATATGACCATAAAGCGAAGCCGGATTACTCATATACCCTGAAGCAAAGACTAAACTTACAGAGTGAATCGGTTGTTTATCTCTCCACTCTATAAGTTCGATGCATTCAACCTTTGGCTCTGAGAATTCAAGCCCTTGTGATAGTAACCACTGATATCTAGCAGGATATTTGCATTGCATTTGTGCGTCTTTATTAAATGCATCAATCGTTGCTTTTAACTCGGATGAAGGGTTATTTTTGCCATTTTTTGAGATAAAAAATGAATCACTCTCAATATAACTTTGAGGAGCTGATGCATTTTTATAATGCCCTAATTTCAACCAGGTTGGATGCTCGGAAAGTGAGCTAGATGAATAAGATGAAAACGTAGCAAACAGTGCTAGTGCTGGTAAGTATTTGATTGTAGTCATAAGTATGAGTAGGTGCTGACACCTACTCTATTAACAGTTAAATAACTGGGCAAGTAGCTGCAAACTGTGTTGTCACTTTGCTTTCAACAATTGCATATAATGCTTGAGGGTCTTGAGCGGGTTTAGTCGCAAAATCGCTACGGATAGCATTTACAATTTGACCATGAGAACTAGCGTCACAACCACGCACATTTAACATTGCAGTAACATACTCACCTTCACCTTCAGCAATTTCTTGCTCAAGTACAGGGAATGTTTGTTGAATAAATAGAGCTGTTTTTGCACCTGCGCCTTCACAGCTACCTACAGATGATATATTTGAAGATACTGCTGTAGTACCTAAATCCCAAATAATATTTGAAATTGCTGCTGCGGTTCCATTCTCTGGGAATATCATTGCGCCGATACCACAATCCTGCCAAGGGTTAACGCCCTCTTTAGCCTGTAATGGAGCAGCTATAAAAGCCCCCGCTAAAACAACTGCTGTTACTGTAGTTTTTAACATCTGTAATCCTATTTTAATTTTTTTTATTCATATAAACGAGCAGAGTATAGTGATATCGAGCTCTTTATAGATTTAAAAGAAGTTTTGATATAATACTCAAAAATGATTGACTACGATTAACGCAAAAAATCAATAACAATATTAACAGGATGTAATTACTTTTGTAAATATAATCAGTGTACTCAAACCTAAATCTCTACTCTCACTTCTTTGTTATTGTTACTTTTGGCTGATCGTTATTATGATAATCGATACTAACGATGTAGCTGCCTTTAATTGCAGGAGTGAAGCTAAAGTAATTATAGGTAGTATTGCAATCTGCTTTGACGCTTTGCCCTAACGTCAGAGATTGACCGGTTGGATCTTGTTCACTGAATCCGCAATTATAACCTGCGCTCCAATCCATATCGGCAATTTTAAATTCATACACTTTACCCGGTGTTGAAAACTTTACTTGTGCTTGATAAAGCGCAGGCGCGACTTGAGTAAATTCATATTGCTTTTCTGCATCCCATAAATTGAAGTCGCCGCGGAGGTACATTGTACGGTCAAGTTCTTGGCCTGGCAGTACATCGCTAAGATCTGGCATTTGTATTTGGCTCGAACAAGCACTCAATAAAGTAACTAGAGCCACTGTTAATATACGTTTCATAGGTATTCCCTCTAATACTAAAAAGCCAGCATAGCTGCTGGCTTTTTAAGCGAAGCTGAATTTATTTCTGTAATACAGAAATATCAGCAATATCTAAAAATAGACCACTCAGTTGACTTAGTAATGCTAAACGGTTTTGCTTAACGGCTTCATCGTCTGCCATTACCATCACGTTGTCGAAGAAGTTATCAACACTTTCACGAATACCAGCAAGCTGGGCAAGCGCTTCTTGATAGTCGCCAGCGGCGTATAACGGCGCTAATTCAGTGGCAAACTTAGCAACTTGTGCCGCTAATGCCTTTTCGGCATCATCGTTTAATAAGCTCTCGTCAACAGTGCCTTGCGTTGTAATATCATTTTTAGCCAGAATATTACTTACCCGTTTATTAGCTGCTGCAAGCGCTTCTGCGGCGTCTAATGTACGGAAGTGACTAACCGCTTTAACACGACGGTCAAAATCAACAGGCTTAGTTGGGCGACGCACTAGTACTGCTTGAATAACGTCTACTTCAATGCCTTCGTCTTGATACCAAGCGCGGAAGCGCCCTAGCATAAATTCAAATACATCGGCTGATACATTTAAGTTAGTTAGCTTATCGCCAAACAGGGTTTGTGATTTTGCGACTAGATCTAAAATATCAAGTGGTAGTTCTTTTTCTACCATGATACGCAGCGAACCAATGGCTGCACGACGAAGCGCAAACGGATCTTTATCACCTTTTGGTGCTTGGCCAATACCAAAAATACCTACTAGTGTATCGAACTTATCGGCAATCGCTACCGCGCAGCTAATTAAGTTTGTAGGTAAATTATCACCGGCAAAACGCGGCATGTATTGCTCGTTTTGGGCAATGGCAACATCTTCGGCTTCACCGTCATGGCGTGCATAGTGCATCCCCATCACACCTTGTACGTCAGTAAACTCCATTACCATTTCGGTCATTAGATCGGTTTTACTTAATAAACCAGCACGCTTAGCAAGTGTTTTATCGGCACCTAATTGCTCAGCAATGTAACCAGCAAGTTCACTAATACGCTCTGACTTATCTTTAAGCGTACCTAATTGCTGTTGGAACAATACGCTATTAAGTGACTCTAAACGGCTTTCAAGAGTTTTCTTTTTATCTGTTTCAAAGAAGAACTGCGCGTCAGCTAAACGCGGGCGCACTACTTTCTCGTTACCAGCAATAACTACGCTTGGGTTTTTACTTTCGATGTTTGAAACAAACAAAAACTTATTAAGTAGCTTGCCGTCTTGATCAAGTAATGGGAAGTATTTTTGATCGTCTTTCATAGTGTAGATCAGCGCTTCGGCTGGTACATCTAAAAACGCTTCTTCAAATGTTGCAGTAAGAGTTACTGGCCATTCAACCAATGAAGTTACTTCTTCAAGTAAATCTTCATCCATAGCTACTACTGCATTAACGGCTGTTGCTGCAGCTTCGATTTGGCTACGAATTTGTGCTTTACGCTGCTGGTAATCAGCAACAACATGTGCAGACTTAAGCACCTCAAAAACATCATCAGCGTGTTTGATTGTGATTTTTTCTGGATGATGAAAACGATGGCCTTGCAGTTGGTTACCCACTGCTTTACCAAGGACTTCGCCTTCAATTAGCTGATCGCCAAATAAAATAGTTGCGGTATGAACAGGACGAATAAATTGTGTTTTATTCGCCCCCCAACGCATTGGTTTAGGAATCGGAAGTTTAGCTAACGCTTTATTTACCGCATCAGCCATCAAGGCTGTGGTTTCTTTGCCTGCTACTTTAGCAATGTGTAACAACCATGCACCTTTATCGGTCTCGAGTGTTTGCGCTTCACTTACTTCAATACCACAACCACGAGCCCAACCCATTGCAGCTTTGGTCGGCTTGCCATCGGCATCAAATGCAGCCTTCGTTGCTGGACCACGTTTTTCTACTTCTTTGTCTTGTTGCTGAGCTTCAAGTGCTGTTACTTGTAAACCTAAGCGACGAGGAGATGCATACCAGCTTACGCCTTGGTGATTAAGCTCTAGGCTCTCAAGCTCTGCAGTTAGATTTGCAGCAAATGCTTCGGCAAGTTTACGCAATGATTTTGGTGGCAACTCTTCGGTGCCAATTTCTACTAATAAATTTTGTGCTGACATGCTTACTTATCCTTACACAACGGGAAACCAAGCGCTTCGCGTTTGTCATAATAACTTTGTGCACACGCTTTAGATAATGCACGAACGCGCAAGATATAACGCTGGCGCTCTGTCACAGAAATAGCGTGACGTGCATCCAATAAGTTAAATGCGTGTGATGCTTTCATTACTTGCTCATAAGCAGGTAATGGTAAGCTTGCTTCAATCAGCTTTTGGCTCTCAGCTTCGCATTTATCAAACTGGGCAAATAAATCTTCAACATTTGCATGCTCAAAGTTATAAGTTGATTGCTCAACTTCGTTCTGATGGAATACATCACCGTAAGTAACACGGCCCATTGGGCCATCAGCCCATACTAGATCGTAGATGCTATCTACGCCTTGAATGTACATAGCTAAACGCTCAAGACCATAAGTGATCTCACCAGTAACAGGAGAGCACTCTAAGCCCCCTACTTGTTGGAAGTAGGTAAACTGGGTTACTTCCATACCGTTTAACCAGATCTCCCAACCAAGACCCCATGCGCCTAGCGTAGGTGATTCCCAGTTGTCTTCAACGAAGCGTACTTCGTCAGTAAGGGTATCAATGCCAACAGCCGCTAATGAGCCTAAATATAGCTCCTGGATGTTATCTGGTGATGGTTTTAATACGACTTGGAACTGGTAGTAATGTTGCAGGCGATTTGGATTCTCACCATAACGGCCATCGGTAGGACGACGACACGGTTGCACATACGCGCTCGACATTGGCTCAGGACCAATAGACTTTAAAAATGTTTGCGGATGAAATGTGCCTGCACCAACTTCCATATCAAGTGGCTGAATAATGACACAGCCTTGCTGTGCCCAGTAATCCTGTAAAGCCAGGATCAAACCTTGAAAGGTTTTAACGTCATATTTTTGCATATTTGGCTTTTAGTATCTGCTGTGATGTAGCGTGAAAATTACCTTCAGTATACCTTGTGCGTAGTCATGTTTTAAGCAGTTTGTGCAATTGAGAAAATAAAAAAGGAGCCTAAGGCTCCTTTTTTGTAATTACTATAATTTAATTATACGTCTAAGTTAACTACACGTAGTGCATTCGTTTCTATGAACTCACGACGCGGCTCAACTTGGTCACCCATCAAGGTTGCGAATAATTGGTCTGCACCAACAGCATCTTCAATGGTTACTTGTAACATGCGACGCGCTGAAGGATCCATGGTAGTTTCCCACAGCTGACTTGGATTCATCTCACCTAGCCCTTTATAGCGCTGGATATATAGCCCACGCTTAGATTCTGCGATCAACCATTCCAATGCATCCACAAAGTTATCAACAGCTAGTGTCTTCTCACCACGTTGAATATAAGCACCTTCACTTAAGATATTGGCAATGTTAGTACCAGTTACTGCGATGCGTTTATAATCACGTGAAGAGATAAAATCATGGCTCAGTACGTGTGCCTTATCAACACCGTGTTGGCGAATATTGATAACTGGGTAATATAAGTTACGCTCAGTATCATGCTCTGTTGCAGCAGCGAAGATAGTTGCATCTTCATCACGTGCGACTAAGTCATCGACTAACGTTTTGGTCCACTCGATTACTTTAGCTTCATCGGCTAAATCAGTTTCGTTTAGCTCTGTTTGATAGATCAAACGTTCCATCACCGTATTCGGGTATTTACGTTTTAAGCGTTCAATAACTTTAACGGTGTTTTGATAATCATGAACGATAGCCTCTAAAGCTTCACCTTCAAGTGCAGATGCATCAGCACCGGTATAAAGTGCGGCACCATTTAATGCTAATGAAGTTAGGTATTCGACAAGTGCTGGATCATCTTTGATATAGCGCTCTTGTTTACCTTTTTTCACTTTATAAAGTGGTGGTTGAGCAATATAGATATAACCACGTTCAACTATTTCTGGCATTTGACGGTAGAAAAAGGTCAATAGTAACGTACGAATGTGCGAACCATCGACGTCAGCATCGGTCATGATAATGATGCGGTGATAGCGTAATTTTTCAGGGTTATACTCATCGCGACCAATACCACAACCAAGGGCTGTAATTAACGTGGCAACTTCTTGTGAAGATAACATCTTATCAAAACGCGCTTTCTCTACGTTTAGTATTTTACCTTTAAGCGGAAGAATCGCTTGATTCTTACGGTTACGACCCTGCTTAGCTGATCCGCCAGCAGAGTCCCCTTCCACTATATATAGTTCAGACAGGGCTGGATCTTTTTCTTGGCAATCCGCTAACTTACCAGGTAAACCTGCTAAGTCCATTGCGCCTTTACGACGAGTCATTTCACGGGCTTTACGCGCCGCTTCACGAGCACGAGAAGCATCAATGATTTTACCAACAACTATTTTTGCATCTACTGGATTTTCTAATAAGAATTCAGTGAATTTCTCAGCCATTGCTTGTTCTACAGCTGATTTAACTTCGCTTGAAACTAGCTTATCTTTGGTTTGTGATGAGAACTTAGGATCAGGAACTTTAACACTAACAACTGCAGTTAAGCCTTCACGGGCATCATCGCCTGTTGCATTACTGGTTGTTTTAGCTTTTTTGTTAAAGCCTTCTTTTTCCATATAGTTGTTAAGTGTACGAGTTAGCGCAGATCTAAAACCGGCTAAGTGAGTACCACCATCACGTTGTGGAATGTTGTTTGTAAAACAGTAAATGTTTTCTTGGTAAGCATCATTCCACTGCATTGATACTTCAACGCTAATACCATCTTCTTCACGTTCATGAGTAAAGTGGAATACACCTTTATGAATAGGTGTTTTATTACGGTTTAAATACTCAACGAAGGCACGAATACCCCCTTCATATTTAAAGTGGTCAGTTTTATTTTCTTCGCGTTCATCATTTAAAATAATACTCACACCTGAATTCAGGAATGATAACTCGCGTAAGCGCTTAGCTAAAATATCGTAATGGAAATCTAAGTTTGTGAAAGTCTCACCACTTGGCCAAAAACGAAGTTCAGTACCTGTGGTTTCTGATTCGCCAATTACAGCTAGTGGCGCATCAGGAACACCCATAGTGTAAAATTGCTCATGTAGCTTGCCTTCACGACGAACCGTTAGCTTTAATTTTTCTGAAAGCGCATTTACTACTGAAACACCAACACCGTGTAAGCCGCCTGATACTTTATATGAGTTATCATCAAACTTACCACCAGCATGTAGTACAGTCATAATTACTTCAGCAGCTGACACGCCTTCTTCTTCATGAATTGAAGTTGGAATACCACGGCCGTTATCTCGAACAGAGACAGAACCATCTAAATGAATTGTGACATAGATGTCATCACAGTGACCTGCTAAGGCTTCATCGATAGAGTTATCAACGACCTCAAACACCATATGGTGTAAGCCTGTGCCATCATCGGTGTCCCCTATATACATTCCAGGACGCTTTCTTACTGCGTCTAATCCTTTTAGTACTTTAATACTCGACGAATCGTAATTCTCAGACATGGTTAATCCCACTTATCTTGTTATTAGGTTGCCATGTTTCACGTGGAACATTTGTAGTTCTCGTTGCATGGGTTCCACCACAGCAGAAATACTTTCAGATTGAATTGTAGAGATAAATATTTGAGAGCTACAGTGCGACAATAACTGTCCTACTTTCTCTTTCGTATCTTCCCCTAACTCTGAAGGTAGATCATCTATTAGCAATATTGATTGCTTTTCTGTCTCTGACTCAATCAAACTATTTTGCGTTACTTTTAACGCATAAAGCAATAGCTTCAATTGACCGCGTGAAAAGGTGTTTTCCACACTATTGCCAGCGACACTAAAACTGAAATCAGCTTTATGCGGCCCTTTATTTGTAAAACCTTGGCGACTATCACGCTCAAAGCTTTGTTCGAGAGCGTCGGCTAGAGATTCATTTTCTTTCCAACCAGCATAAAAACTTATTTCTAAATCGCGTATAAGCGTTAATTCTGCACACATTTTATCAAAAAATTGCTGCTTAAACCTACTTATATACGCAATTCGTAAATTATTTATTTGGTCTGCCAGTCTAACAAATTCTTTATCCCAAAACTTGATTTGATCAAAATAATTCTTAGGCTTACTTTTCAATAATGCATTACGTTGCTTTAATACTTTATTGAAAGATTGCCACAAATAAAAAAAGTCTTGTTCCACGTGGAACAATCCTAAATCTAAAAATTTTCGGCGCTCTTTTGGACCTCCAAAAAACAACGAATAGCTTTCTGGGGTGATCACTTGTACTGGCATTAATTGGGCAAGTTCAGACACTCGACGACTAGACTTACCCTGTATTTTTAATTCTGTCTCACCACTTAAAGTCTTACTAATACCGATTGGAATTGATAAGTTATAAAGTGATTTACGACCATGAATGGTGAATTTTTCTTTATGGTGCGTAATGATACTTTTGTGTTTTGGGGTGCGGAAAGACTTGCCATGAGAAAGGTAATAAATAGCCTCAAGAAGGCTGGTTTTGCCACTGCCATTTTCACCATAAATTATGTTAATACCATTCACTGGCTCTACAGTGAGCGCCTCAATATTCCGAAAATTATTGAGGCTCAAATGACTTAAACTCATAGTGCCTTATAAGCGCATTGGCATAACAACGTACATCGCTTCTTCATCGCCAGCACCTTCTATCAATGCACTACTATTTGAATCAGCAAGCGTAAATAAAACGTCTTCTGTTTTTAATGTATTTAATACATCTAAAACATACGATACGTTAAAGCCAATTTCTAAGTCATCGCCTTGATAGCTCACTTCAACCACTTCCTCAGCTTGCTCTTGCTCTGGGTTGTTGGCGGTAATTTTTAATAGTCCATTCGATAAGTTTAACCGTACACCTCTAAACTTCTCGTTCGATAAAATAGATACCCGTTGAAACGCACTGCGTAACCATTCACGGTTTGCGGTAATCACTTTATCACCACCACGTGGCAATACTCGGCGGTAATCAGGAAAACGTCCATCAACTAATTTACTCGTAAAAGTAAACTCTGTATCTAAAATACGAATATGATTTGCACCAAATTGAATTGTCACCAACTCATCATCAGCAACCATTAGACGCATAATTTCTTGTACGCCTTTACGCGGAATTATTAGCTGACGTTGAGTATTTAACGATTGCGTTAATTGTTTTTGCGCAATTGCTAAACGGTGACCATCAGTAGCCACTGTTTTTATATCAGTATTATCTACTTCAAACGACATACCATTTAAGTAATAGCGTACGTCTTGATTGGCCATCGAAAAGTGGGTGCTTTCAAGTAACTTTCGCAGTTCTAAGCGCGTTAGTTGAAATTCAACTTCACCATCCCACTGCTCAAGATTAGGAAAGTCTTCCGCAGCGAGTGTAGTTAATGAAAAGCGGCTTTTTCCACTGGTCAGTAATAGTTGGTGATCTTGACTGCTCAACGTTAAATCTGAACCGTCTGGCAGACTTTTACAAATATCGAGTAATTTTTTAGCTGGCAAAGTCAATTTTGCATCAGCGGTATCATCGCCAACAAAAACCTTTGCGACAAGTTCAATTTCAAGGTCTGTGCCTGTCATTGAAAGTTCGCCATTTTCAACCTCTAACAAAACGTTAGATAAGATAGGCAAGGTATGCTTGCGCTCAATTGCGCCAGATACTTGCACCAAAGGTTTTAAAAATTGTTCTCTTGATATAGTTATTTGCATAATAAAGTCAGCCCTAAGATGACAATGTTCTTATTAGGTTTTGATAATCTTCTTTCACTTCGTGGCTTTCATCACGTAGTGATTTAATCTTTCTGCACGCATGCAATACTGTAGTGTGGTCGCGGCCACCAAAGGCATCACCAATTTCAGGTAAGCTGTGATTGGTAAGTTCTTTAGACAATGCCATAGCAACTTGACGAGGTCTTGCGATAGAGCGGCTGCGGCGCTTAGATAGCAGGTCTGAGACGCGAATACGATAATATTCAGCAACCGTACGTTGAATATTGTCTATCGTGACCAGTTTGTCCTGCAAAGCGAGTAAGTCACGTAATGCTTCTTTTACAAAGTCGATCGAAATTGGTCGACCAGTAAAGTTTGCATTAGCAATCACACGATTAAGCGCGCCCTCTAACTCACGCACATTTGAACGTAATTTTTTAGCGATAAAAAAGGCCACTTCGTGAGGTAAATTAATTTTACTCTGCTGGGCTTTTTTCATCAAAATAGCCACTCGCGTTTCAAGCTCTGGCGGCTCAATCGCGATGGTTAAACCCCAACCAAAACGTGATTTAAGGCGATCTTCAACCCCTTCAATCTCTTTTGGATAACGATCTGAGGTTAAAATAATTTGTTGGTTACCTTCAAGTAATGCATTGAAAGTATGAAAGAATTCTTCTTGAGAGCGTTCTTTGTTAGCAAAAAACTGAATATCATCGATCATTAAAGCATCAACACTGCGGTAATAACGCTTAAATTCTTCAATAGCATTATTTTGCAGGGCTTTAACCATATCTTGCACAAAGCGTTCTGAGTGCATATAAACAATTTTTGCATCTGGCTTATTTGCCATAATACCATTGCCAACCGCATGTAATAAATGCGTTTTACCTAAACCCGTTCCACCATATATAAATACCGGGTTAAAGGCAGCACCAGGATTATCCGCAACTTGCGTCGCAGCAGCTTTTGCTAACTGGTTAGATTTACCTTCAACAAAACTATCAAAGGTGTAGTTTTCTTTAATGTTTGATTTGTAACCAGACTTAGGAGCAGGCTCAACCACAGCTTTAGCTGCTTTTGGTTGCTGCTTTGCTGCCGGCTGATTCATCGGGGTCGCAGAGCCAGTTGTTGCAGGCGCGATCACTTGCGCATTGTGGATTGGCTTGCTACCTACATCAAAGCGTAACTCTGGCGCTTCATCCTTACAAATCTCAACAAGTAATTCATTAATTCGGTTTAAGTACTTTTCTCTTACCCAATCAAGCACAAAGCGATTAGGTGCATAAATCGTCAGGGTATCTTCGGTACTTTCTGCTTGTAGTGGTCTTACCCACATACTGAACTGCTGCGAAGGCAGTTCATCTTGCAATACATATAAACAACTTTGCCAAACCGACAGATACACAGTTAAACTCCCAAAGACTTAGTATTTATTCCCGGTCATCTTTAGTGGCCGGAAATCATACATTTATTACTATTATTTAGGCAATTTATTAACCCAAGACCGAGTATTATGAATGCACTTTATCCACAAGTACAAGATTGATTTTTTTGAAAAATATGATCTGGCTAAAAAAAACAAGCAAGACGTTGATTTTTAATAGCAATTATTTTTAACTTCAAAGTATGATCATAGCAAAAAAGGGCTTGGATCGCGATCAAATTATGTGATCTATTTTACTTACCCCAAGCTTTTATGCACTTTTTATACAGAGCCTGTGGAAAACTTCTTTAATATAAGGATCCTAGCAGATCCTGCCAACAGATCTATTATCGCCCCTCTATTATAAATGCGATTATGGTTGACTTTAAGGCACTTCATCGATAATATCTCGCGCTCGCAATGGCACCTGTGCCAGGATCGCGACCTGCATAGGATGTTTTAACCTTTAACCGATCGGATGGAATTGTTATGAAAAGAACTTTTCAACCTAGCGTTTTAAAACGCAAACGTGCACACGGTTTCCGTGCTCGCATGGCAACTGTAAATGGCCGTAAAGTATTAGCTCGTCGCCGCGCTAAAGGCCGCAAAGTTCTTTCTGCTTAATATATAAGTGGAAGACTTTAACTTTGGCAGGGAGTTACGTCTGTTAACTCCCTCGCATTACTCTCGCATCTTTAATGAACCCGCTCGGGCCGCAACTCCTTTCTTTACCTTATTAGCAAAACCCAATGACCAAGCAAAACCTCGCTTAGGACTCACTGTCGCTAAAAAACGGGTTAAAAAAGCTTGCCAACGAAACCGTATTAAACGTCTTGCTCGCGAAAGTTTTCGTTTAAACCAACACACTATTGATAATGTCGATATTGTGCTGATGGTTAAAAGTGGTATTGATGAACAGTCAAATGAAGAGCTAACTAAACAACTCACTAAATTATGGCGCAAGATTAACGAACGCTGTAAACCTGGTGCACCAAAACCACCGCCGTTTAAAAAACGCCCCAACAAATCGGCTAAATCCAATAAACAGAGCCAATAGCAATAGAATTACATGGTTAATTAAGGTATCTTTAGCTCACCTTTTAATCATGCATTTAAAATTCCATTTTGGGCGTTTAAATTCATGGTATCCATTCACTAAATATTACGCAGAGGCTTGAACATCATGAGGTTACTAAAACCACTTGTTGCTTTTCCTAAGCGCTGTTTAGTGTTATTAATTCGTGGTTATCAAAAGTGGATTAGTCCGCTGTTAGGTCCGCATTGTCGCTTTAATCCAACCTGCTCTAGTTATGCTATTCAAGCAATTAATTTGCATGGATCTGTAAAAGGGAGTTGGTTAGCGGTTAAACGCATATTAAAATGTCATCCTTTACATTCAGGTGGGGATGATCCCGTACCTGAAAAATTAACCCATATTAACCACCAACACGAGAAATAAGAGCTGTTATGGAATCGCAACGCACGTTTTTATTCATCGGCCTGATGCTTGTATCGTTTTTATTGTTCCAAGAGTGGAATAAAGACTACAACGCACCAAAAGTCGATCCTAGTGCCAACACACAAACACTACAAACTAATTCCCCTGACTCTGATGATTATGTTCCATCATCAACCGATGGTGAATTACCTACTGCAGCAACAACCGCGAAACGTTCAGTTATTGAAATTACGACTGACGTATTCAAAGTTAAAATTGACACCCGTGGTGGTGATATTGTTGAAGCTGACTTACTGCAATACGAAGAAACAAAAGGCAGCGAAACGCCTTATATGTTACTTGGTGAGTTTGATGGTAAACAATATTTCTCTCAAAGTGGTTTAATAGGCTTAAATGGCCCAGATGCATCTGCAGAAGGTCGCCCGGTTTATCACTCTGAGCAAAAAACATTTGCTTTAACAGGTGACGAACTTCGCGTACCACTTACATTTACTGATAGCAAAGGTGTTAGTTTTACTAAAACGTATGTATTCAAAAAAGGTCAATACGATGTTGCTTTAGAATACTCAGTAAATAACACCACCGCAGAGCCAATTCAAGTACAGCTGTATACGCAAGTAAAACGCACAGTACAAGATAAAGGCAGCTTAGTTGACCAAAACTACTTAGGTGCTGCCTATGGTTCTGCTGAGGAAAAGTACGAGAAATATAGCTTTTCTGATATGGCCGACAAAAACCTTAGCATTAATACGCAAGGTGGTTATATTGCTTTTATTCAGCACTACTTTGTAAGTGCGTGGGTTCCTTCGCAAGAACAGCAAAATACCCTTTACAGCTTAATTGCTAAAGGCAACGCAGCAATTATTGGTGCTAAAGGTGAGCCGATAAATGTACAAGCGAACCAACAAGCAACTCTTGGTGCAACTTACTATATGGGCCCTAAAGAGTCGGATATACTTGAAGCTATTCATCCGAACTTAGATTTAACTGTCGATTACGGTTGGTTATGGTTTATCTCACAGCCGTTATTTATACTATTAAAATGGCTACATAGCATACTAGGTAACTGGGGTGTGGCAATTATCGCCATTACTGTGATTGTTAAATCAGCAATGTACCCACTTACCAAAGCGCAATATACGTCAATGGCTAAGATGCGTGCCCTACAGCCTAAAATGGCTGCATTAAAAGAAAAGTTTGGTGATGACCGTCAAAAATTCGGCCAAGCAACCATGGAAATGTACCGCAAAGAGAAAGTAAACCCTATGGGTGGCTGTTTCCCTATTTTGCTGCAAATGCCAATTTTCTTAGCGCTATTTTATGTATTCTTAGAATCAACAGAACTGCGTCATGCTGAGTTTATTTTTTGGTTAACTGACTTATCTGCGAAAGACCCATACTACGTACTACCAATCTTATTTGGTGCCAGTATGTTTATTACTCAGAAGCTACAACCAATGACGGTAACTGATCCGATGCAACAAAAGATGATGACCTTTATGCCGGTTATCTTCTCAGTGTTCTTCCTTTGGTTCCCATCTGGTCTAGTACTTTACTGGTTAGTATCAAACCTTATCTCTATCGCACAGATGCTGATCATCTATCGCGGTATGGAAAAGCAAGGAATAAAAGTCAGGGGCTAATTTGCTCAGTTACTTAAATTAAGGCGACCATTGGTCGCCTTTTTTATTGCCCGCTATTCGCCAGTCATAACTGCATAGGTTACAATACGCCCATACCATTACTCTTTAAGTTGGCAAATTATTAGCATGATCAATCAAGACACAATTGCAGCACAAGCAACCGCACCTGGTCGTGGTGGCGTTGGTATTATTCGCGTTTCTGGCAGTTTAGTAAAAACCGTCGCCGAACAGATTATTGGTCGTTGCCCTAAGGTGCGTTACGCCGATTACGTGCCATTTAACAGTCTTGCTGGCGAGCAACTTGATCAAGGTATTGCTATTTATTTTGCCGGGCCAAACTCTTTCACTGGCGAAGATGTACTTGAACTACAAGGCCATGGCGGTCCTGTAGTACTGGATATGCTACTTAAAGAAATTAGCCAAATTGAAGGTGTGCGATTAGCAAAGCCAGGCGAGTTTTCTGAGCGCGCCTTTATGAACGACAAAATGGATTTAACCCAAGCAGAAGCAATTGCTGACTTAATTAATGCCACTTCAGAACAAGCAGCCAAAAGCGCCTTACAATCACTCCAGGGCGAGTTCTCTAAGCACATTGATACCTTAGTTGAAAAAGTCATTCACTTGCGTATGTACGTTGAAGCGGCCATTGATTTTCCCGATGAGGAAATAGACTTTTTATCTGACGGTAAAGTCTCTGGTGATCTAAATGCCATTATCACCCAGCTAAGCAATGTGACCAATCAAGCAAAACAAGGCAGCATTATGCGTGAAGGTATGCGCGTGGTGATTGCTGGGCGCCCTAACGCAGGCAAATCTAGTTTACTAAATGCACTTGCAGGGCGTGAAGCCGCTATTGTTACTGAAATTGCCGGCACCACCCGTGACGTACTACGAGAACACATTCACATTGATGGCATGCCGCTACATATTATTGATACTGCAGGCCTGCGCGAAAGCCCAGACCGCGTTGAGCAAATAGGCATTGAACGCGCATGGGATGAAATAAAACAAGCCGATCGCGTGTTGTTTATGCTTGATGGCACTGATACCAAAGACACTGACCCACATGCTATTTGGCCAGAGTTTATGGCCAAACTACCTGCCGGTATGGGCGTAACCGTGATCAGAAATAAAGCCGACTTATCGGGTGACGAAGTCGGTATGAGCGAAAACCAGCAATATCCAGTGATCAGCTTAAGTGCTAAAAATGCTGATGGTATAGAGTTAGTTCGTACTCACTTAAAAGCATGTATAGGTTTTCAGGGAGCTACCGAAGGCGGCTTTATGGCCCGTCGTCGTCACTTGGATGCACTCGATAGCGCAGCTCATCATTTACAAACTGGCAAAGACCAATTAGAGATGCATATTGCCGGTGAGATCCTAGCTGAAGAACTACGTTTAACACAAAACTACTTAAACGAGATCACCGGTGAATTTACCTCTGACGATCTACTTGGCAAAATTTTCAGCTCGTTTTGTATCGGTAAATAACAAGGTAAACCAAAGGAAACAAACATCCAATAAAAGCTAAAATATCTAATTTATTCATAAATTTAATATATTTTTAATCTTTCAATAGTTTCCTTTAGTTACATAATATGGGTCTTGAACGGCCCACCACTCTCTTTGTTATGAGCCACTATTGGTCCACCAAAGATGAAGTTATTATAGATCGTAAACGAAAAGAGGCGATGACCACCCTACCAAGTCTATTTCAATAAAGGAGAATAGGTTGGGAAACTGGGAAAGTATAATAAAAACATATAAACATAAATTTATTTAACTTCCCTCTTTCCCGCTTTTATTTGAAAAGCCAGTTGTATCCAGGAGGTGTAAAAGCGTCGAGTGCTTGCCACTCAGAGCACCGCATACCTCTTGGATAACCTTCACTACGCAGAGAAAAGCCAGTCAAGCTAGAAATCGCCCGCAGGGTTGCGAAGCAAGGGGGCCCCGCTTGCGGGGTTCCGATTTATTGCTTTACAGGATTTGAAAGAAGTGGTTCCGGCCCTAATGTTGATTTTTCATTTCTACTTAAAAAATCAGAAATCATTTATTGTGGTAATCCACCGTATATAGAGTTCCATTTATAATAAGTGCTATGGTGGCAGACATTAGGTTACGAAATTTAATTACCTTACTAAAATAGAAATGTATAGGACCTCGTAATACACTCTTAATTAGTCACTTCCACCACAGCTGGAGCAACAACTTCAGCCTGTATGATAGTTTTTAGAGCTGAATACAAATCCACATCGACCTCAGGGACAGACAATGATACTACTAACGCATATCTAGCTTTAGAATCATACCTTTCATGGGCTTTGCGCGTTTTCCACCATCCTTTAGCGGGATAGATTGCTATCTTACCCCTAGCAGCCAAATCAGCAGCGCTGCCACGCCAAACATCTTTATGGATAGAGCCTTTATGTCGTTGCTGCTTACCTATGAGCCAATTACTATCCTCAATAGTATCAGGCTTCTCACCTTCAGCCTGTGCGTTAATCCTGCGCATAAATTGAGCATCTGACTCACCATGGTGCTTGACATCAAATCTTAACTGATGACTTGCATAGTTGTATTTATCTAGGACATTACGACTTGAAGGGTTAGGTTCAATAAAGTATGAAAGTGTAATCGTCAACTCAACATTAGCCTCACCAATTTTTAGCAACTCTTCTTGCGGCCATGGTAAAGCATGTAAGTGCATATCCTTCGTTCTTGTATCTTTAGAGCGAGGCTTAAAGAAAGGTTGTAATTCATCTTGAATCACAATTGATAGTGAGTTATTGGCACTTTTTATCGCCCTTTCGATATTCGGCACGCCAAACCCTACCTTCCTAATTAGCTTCACCATATCCGACTTCTTTATAGTATCACCGCGTTGTGCAGAAATTAATGCGTACATTGCATCAGTCCAATCTGCTGAATGTACCGCTAAAGCTCTAACAGTTTCAGGCCAAATATCATTATACTGAGTTTTAATCTGCGCAGAGAACCTTGCTGCCAAAGCAGTAGCAGCGCTGGTAGCGTGAGTTGTTGTAAAGTGCCGCTGAGAATAATCACTATTCGCTGTCAAAAGGTGCAAGTCGGGTTCATCACCACAAAATCCATCCTCAGCTCTCGCTAAGTTTCCACCTTCAAACACAACCTCGGGCTTGAATGGAGCATTATTTTTATCCCAGCCTAGTGACGTTGTCGTGTATGGAGACAACCCCCCGGAAGGGGCTAAAGGCACTAAATCTCCTGAAAACGACAGCTGGTCTTTTTCTGTAAATGCACCAACAGTGAGCACATTCCAAGCCTGAGCAGGGTCATGCACATTACTTAAGTAATTGGCATTAGGGTAATCTACATTTACATCTAACTTGGCATTCCCTGCACATACAGTGAACAAGCGTGGGGTTAGGCCTTCACCTGAGTAATCGACTGCTAACATATCCATTGCACTAGACCATGATGACGGGCGTCCTCTATCTGTTCCTATTCCTGACGAAAGCGACATAGAGAAAACTCTAGACCTTTCAGGCTTATATATCTCCATTTCAGATACAGCATTAGTTGTCACAATACCCAGAGGTTTATCAGCATTATCTCCATTGAATCTCATGGTTTTGACCGATTCAAGTCTATGACCAACCACTTCAACACTAGTTGAGCTCAACCGATCAGTCATATCTCCCCACATAGCAAGGCCAGCCATTTCGGTTCCGTGACCCAGTGCATCTGTAGGGTCGCTGTCTTCTGTAATAGTTCTCTGATCAGAAATAGTTGAAAAAGGAGCTAGTAACGGGTGCTCGACATTAACTCCTGAATCTATAATACAAACATAAGGTGATTCATCGGAGGTGTTAGAGTTAAGACGCTGTAAAAGTTCTTCTGTCCACTCCTCTTGTTCCTCACTCGGCATAGCAGCAAAGAATTCCGCAGTAACTTTCGGGAATCTAATCTCAGCGACTCGAAACAATAAAGCTGCGCTTTCTTCCAGTTTTCTTTGACTCGCTTGCAATTGAATAACTGTATGCTCAGGGAATCGCAACTTATGCTCCGACACCCTCATTTCAGCTATATTTGCCAATCGAGTAAAATCAGCCAAGATTTCTTGATAGTGGTTGTGCGTTTTACGTGTCTTTCTTGGTGTAGCTAACCACACTTCCCACCACACTATTTCATCTTTATCTTCAGGTAACAATGTTTCATCATCAGCCCAAATTGCAGCAAAAGTAGCTCGCTTGATATTTTTTATTGAATCAATAAGTTTCTGGTGATCACCAGCCCTCCCACCAGACAACACCCTACGTTCCTCATACTCGTTTAGCTTCTTCTGGTAAAAGCTCAGTTTACCTTCAGGAACGAACGCTGTTGCAATTGTGGTTTTTTTGCCATCCTCTAGCTCCACGGACTTGACATTATGCAGCACAATGCCCTGAGGATCATTCGCCAAACTCTCTACTGCCATCACCACATCAGGGAAGCTTTCAAACTCAACCTGAATACCCACTCCCATACTCAGCTCAGTTGAAGCTACAGAGCGTTTCAGTTCTGAGAATTCGTTTGCAACAAATTGAATACTTTGACGTAGGTGAGCACTATGAATAGCTCGGTCCTTGGCGGATATTGTTAATGGCCCGCCGCCACCTCCACTCGGTGAGGTGAACTCGTGAGAACTAGCAGAAGAATTAAAAAAGAAGTGGGGTTTATCAAATTCGTTTCGAGCCATTAAAGTTCCTTTTTATTCCATAAAGTGTTGGCTAATACTCTTTCTGTCTTCAATTGCCTGCTGAAGCATTGTAATAGTAATTGAGTTATGATCATGAATAAGCATTTCTTTGATTGCATCATTTGCAGCTAAAGTAATTTCAGCATTACTTAACCCACCTGCTATCGCTGAAAGCTTCTTCCATGAGAAGTTATTAGCGACATAAGAATGCAACCGCGTTTTGAAAAGCTTGATAATTTCCTCTTCTGATGGAAGTTGATACTTAATGACATCATCAAAACGGCGGAAAAGAGCGTGATCTAATGCTTCAATGTGATTTGTAGCGCAAACGATAACACTATTAGAGTCATCTTGTTCAATCATCTGCAAAAAGCTATTGAGGATACGCCTAGCTTCACCTACATCATTACTTGATCCACGATGAGAACCCAAAGCATCAAACTCGTCAAAAAAGTAGACCCCTCTAACTTCTCGAATAGCATCAAAAATCTGGCGTAGCTTAGTTGAAGATTCCCCTAGGTACTTTGTAATTACCCCATCAAGGCGCACCTCAAACAAAGGAAAATTTAGCTCGCCCGCCAAAACAGATGCAGTAAAGGTTTTACCTGTTCCTGGCTTACCTGCAAGTAGCAACTTTCTACGGGGGGAAAGACCATGATTTTTTAAGGTAATAAGATGTTTTTGCTCTTTAACCAACCTTTCAAGCCGACTTTTAACAGAACTTGAGACAATAAGGTCAGAGAAGCGAAGTTTGGGGTGGGTTGTAGTTAATAGACCTGAAGTGTCCTTAACACTACTAGCAATCGAGATAGGTAGGTTTTTAGCACTATTCTTTTTTGCCTGCTCAACTAACCCTTTGAGCTCTTGTGCAAGTTTTCCATGACCATTTCTCGCTTCATGAGCGGCAACCTGAAGTGCGACAGATAAAAATCTGTCGTCATCTTTGTCGATATGAGATTGCATTAAAGCTTTAATTTGAGTCGAGCTAGCCATAGGTACTTTTTAAAATCAGTTAATGTTTACCATGTAATCATACATTGAAAAGTCAATTTCTTCTATCATCTGATTATCTAATCATCGTTTAACATAAACAAGAATAGCTACAACTTGAGGGATGGTATTAATAAAACATTTAAATTAGTGGGTCCATTATTTGTTATTTGAGAATAATAATAGGAAAGCAGCACACACCAATTCTTAAGAAAAACAGCCCAATATAATGGGCTGCGCGTGTAGGAACTACACGACTATCCTCTAAGACTACAGACGATAAATCTTAACGTCTGATGGATTACACGTCTCCAGGGTCGCCCCCTGATGCACCATAGCCCTGTTTCATGCACCCAGGTGTGGGCCGTTACTATCGATAACGAATCGCGGTGTGCGCTGCCGGTTACAAAGATAAACCGCTTTTAAAAATAATGCTTGGAAAAACCCTGGTGAAATTGCCGGGGCTTTATTTGAAGGCGAATTGGCGACGAGTCGTCCCTACTCGAAAGAGGTAGGGACGACTCGCAGAGTCGCCCGTCGAGGCCACTGCTCATGATGCCTCGACATCCAATCCGCCCTGAAAAATTGCAGGGCCAAAAGAGGGATGGAAATTTGAGCGCGTCAAAAAGGTGTTGCAATCTCTGATCACTGTGATAATTTTAAATATGAACTAGCTTGAAATGAGCATCAAGAAAAAGGGCGTATTAAATGCCCGTAACACGTTCCTGAGGAGCTGCATTCGCAGCATTATGGGTCACACGACCACCCCCTATAAATAACAGTAGTTCGCGCTGTATTTCAACATAACTCACACTAAAATTTACGTTCAGTGCCGAACTTGGCCAGCGTAGTCACCGTAATCTTTTTATAGTCATAATGAAATTCACTTTTGAGATCATTATGAATAAATACCAAACCTTTCATCAATTACATAAACAAGAGCAATTATTTTTATTACCAAATGCGTGGGATCCATTAAGCGCTCGTATATTAGCTGATGCTGGTTTTGCTGCTATCGCCACAACAAGTTGGGGGATGGCCCAATCTAGAGGTCAAGAAGATGGCGAACAATGCTCATTTGAGGAGTTTATAAGTCAGCTAAAACCAATAATCGATGCTGTTAATATTGCTGTTTCCGTGGATATTGAATCAGGTTACAGTAATGACGTAAACACTATTTGTCAGCATGTTTTGGCCGTAGCCAAATTAGGTGCTGTCGGTATTAATATTGAGGATTCAGATAAAAAAACAGCTCAGTTACGCTCCCTAGAACACCAAGTAGAGATCCTTAAAGCGATTAAAAACACTCTTAAAAAGTATGGTTTTTCACAGCTATTTATCAATGCTAGAACTGATTGCTACAGCCAAAATATGGCTTCTCTTGAACATGTAATAACTCGATCTTTGGCTTATCAAGACGCTGGCGTTGATGGTATTTTTATCCCTGGATTATCCGATTTAACAGCAATAAAGCAAATAACAACGACACTTAAGGTGCCACTTAACGTGATGGCACAGCCATTAAAAAGTGATTTTCTTTGCGATAATAGTAGTAATAGCAGTTCATTATTTGCACATGGCGTGCAAAGATATACGCTTGGTAATGCACTATTTGATGCCACAAAAGCCTATATTTTTACCGCTAGCAGTACTTTTAATAGCACAAAAAGTAGCGATCATTTATTCTAATCGGAGTTTTAAAAGCTATTTATACAAAATTAAAATCATAATTAGTGATAAAAATAGTAACTAATTTAGAAATTGATCAGCACAAGCTCAAATTGTTATCCACAATTTGGGCTTTTTTGATCATTTTTAACTTAGAGGCATATAAAAAGTACTCAATTTATTAGCTCAAACAGTATAAATCGAGCAATAAACCCACTAAATCAACTTTAATTGCCATTAATTACTTATTTAGCACCCTACTTGAAATATTTTTTGGCATTTCATAAATTAATTTATAGCCAAAACGATCGTTATCAACAGGCGATCTATCCACATTCTGATCACTCGTTTTAAAACTCTTAATGAAACGAAAATTCACCACTCATAAAACATAAAATCAATAGCTTAGTAAAATAAAAATAAGATCTTATGTTTTTACTACCCAGCTTTCCCACTTTTTATCAACAGCTTGATCAGAAGATTACATATTGGAATACTTTATTTTATTTATACATATCAAATGATTACGAATTTAAAATAAAAAACATCAAAAATTGTACCTTAAATACTTATACAAACTTCCATTCAAGGCTTTACTGCTGAGTAAACTCAGTTATCATAAGCCTATAAGTAAGCCGTTGTGTGATCAAATAGAATTATGAACTCCGTTAATATCATTATAGGCAGCCAAATGGGATCTGCTGAGTATGTAGGTGAGCAACTAGCAGAGCAGTTAGTTACTCAAGGGATCACTACAGAAGTTCATGATCAACCTAACTTTTCACAGATAAACCAAGAAAATACTATCTGGTTATTGTGTACTTCTACTTATGGTGCTGGTGATTATCCTGAGAACCTTTTATCCTTTGTTGAAGATATTAATCAAGTCAATGATTTAAAAGGATTAAAGTTTAGTGTTATTGGCTTAGGTGACACCAGTTATGATACCTATAACCTCGCTGGCCGTAATCTAGAACAACTTTTAGTAAGTAAAGGCGCGCACTGTATAGCAGAGCGCTTAGAGTTGAATATTCTTGATGAAGAACTACCAGAAGACACCGCATTAGCTTGGTTACCAAGCTGGATCGAGCAAATAAACCGTATTTAATTAAGATCACAGTTTAGATCCAAATTTAAAGTTACCCACAATTTACTGAGTATTTAGATCAGATTGTGGATAAGCTATGATCTAACTGCGTTTTAAGACTATGTTATCCATTGGATAAGATCTGATCCAATACCCCCTGTGTATAAAGAGCCTTTTTGATCAGAGCTTATAATCAGTTAGATCCGATCATATTAACACCTTTAGATCCGATCTAACTTTATGTTTTAATAAGTAAACTAAACCTTATCAACAGAAATCATGCTCAGTAGTAGTAACAGTAATAAAAGATCTCTTTAAAAGATCCTTTATATTATTAGAGATCATTTACTTAGATCTTGGCCACAGTTTAATCATTTATCTTCTGTAAATTTATAGGTAGAATACGCTCCCCCTTGAAAGTTTGCTGGTTGATTAAGTAGGATCCCGAAATGATTTTTCACGAAAATTTTGATGTTATTGTTGTTGGTGGTGGACATGCAGGTACAGAAGCTGCGTTAGCTGCTGCACGTATGGGTATGAATACCCTACTGCTGACTCATAATATGGATACCCTTGGTCAGATGTCATGTAATCCAGCAATTGGTGGTATTGGCAAAGGTCATTTGGTTAAAGAAATTGATGCACTAGGTGGTGCAATGGCCCAAGCAATTGATAAAGGCGGTATCCAATTCCGTACTTTAAATTCTTCAAAGGGACCTGCAGTAAGAGCTACTCGTGCACAAGCAGATCGCGCTTTATATAAAGCTGCTATTCAAGATATTTTACAACACCAAGATAACCTGAAGATCTTTCAGCAATCATGTGATGATCTGATTGTTGAAAATAATAAAGTAACAGGTGTTGTTACTCAAATGGGACTGCGTTTTAGCGCACCTTCTGTAGTATTAACCGTAGGCACTTTCCTTGGTGGCCAAATTCACATAGGCTTAGAAAACTTCAAAGGTGGTCGCGCTGGTGATCCACCTTCAATTGCATTAGCAAATCGTTTACGTGAATTACCATTTCGTGTTGATCGCTTAAAAACTGGAACGCCACCACGTATTGATGCCCGTACAGTTGATTTTAGTAAAATGGAACAACAACCTGGTGATGCTATAACACCGGTGTTTTCATTTATGGGTAAGCAATTAGATCATCCACAACAAATTTCTTGCTTCATCACATACACCAATGAAAAAACTCATGATGTGATCCGCAATAATTTACATCGTTCACCTATGTACTCAGGTGTTATTGAAGGGATTGGTCCACGTTACTGTCCTTCTATTGAAGATAAAATTGTTCGTTTTGCAGATAAAGACAAACATCAAATTTTTGTTGAGCCTGAAGGCCTAACATCTTATGAGCTTTATCCAAATGGTATTTCAACTAGTTTGCCATTTGATGTGCAATTAGAGATTGTGCAATCAATCACTGGCTTTGAAAATGCACATATTTGCCGTCCAGGCTATGCTATCGAGTACGACTTTTTTGATCCACGCGATTTAAAGAAATCATTAGAGACCAAATTTATTGATGGTTTGTTCTTTGCTGGACAGATCAATGGCACTACAGGCTATGAAGAAGCCGGTGCACAAGGCTTAATTGCCGGTATGAATGCAGCATTGCAAGTGCAAGGTAAAGAGCCTTGGACACCACGCCGTGATGAAGCTTATGTCGGTGTATTAATCGACGATTTAACTACACTAGGTACCAAAGAACCGTACCGTATGTTTACTAGTCGTGCTGAATACCGTTTGTTACTACGTGAAGACAACGCTGATATTCGTTTAACAGCAAAAGGTCGTGAACTTGGTTTAGTTAACGATGAACGCTGGCAAGCATTTAATGAAAAAATGGATATCATTGCAAAAGAATCTCAACGGATCAAAGAAACTTGGATCCATAAAGATCACGCTGTAATTGATCAAGTTAATGGCTTACTTAAAACACCATTAACCCGAGAAGCAAGTTTAGAAGAATTATTACGTCGCCCTGAGATCCGTTATAACGATCTAATGGCGATCGAAGGATTAGGATCTGAGTTTGATCATGCAACAGCGTTAGAGCAAGTTGAGATCCACACTAAGTACGCAGGTTATATTGCTCGTCAGCAAGAAGAGATCAATAAGCAACTTCGTCATGAGTTAACTATTTTGCCTAAAGATTATGATTACTCGATCGTATCGGGTCTATCAAATGAAGTGGTTGCTAAATTAACTGAGGCGCGTCCTGATACAATCGGTCAAGCATCACGTATTTCAGGTATCACGCCTGCTGCTATTTCGCTATTATTAGTTTATCTGAAGAAGCAAGGCTTACTACGTAAAATTGCGTAGTCATTAAGGAATACTGTGTTACAGCAACAATTAACTACTTTGTTAGCGCAAACTGATATTGCGCTAACTGAAAAACAACAGCAACAATTGGTTCAATATGTTGAGTTACTCAACAAATGGAACAAAGCTTATAATTTAACCTCAGTGCGTTTACCTGAGGATATGATGATTAAGCATATTATGGATAGCTTAGTTGTTGCACCTCACCTACCCGGTCATCATTATATTGATGTTGGTACGGGTCCTGGCCTTCCGGGTATCGTATTAGCTATTGCATTACCTGATACACAATTTATTTTATTAGATAGTTTAGGTAAACGCGTGCGTTTTTTAATGCAGGTAAAACATGAGCTAGGTCTGAAAAATGTAACCCCAGTGCAGTCTAGAGTTGAAGATTATCAACCAAGTGTTAAATTAGATGGTGTATTGAGTCGTGCTTTTGCATCTTTACAAGATATGGTTGACTGGTGTTCGCACTTGATTGATCATTCAGGTAAGTTTATTGCCTTAAAAGGCGTATTTCCAAGTGAAGAGCTAGAATCTTTACCTGCAGGTGTTAAGTTCGAGCAAAAAATCACCTTGGAAGTACCAAAATTAGATGCGCAAAGACATTTAATTATTCTTTCTAAAGACTAGGGATCAGAGATACTGTGGCAAAAGTCATCGCAATAGCAAACCAAAAAGGTGGTGTGGGTAAAACCACCACAGCAGTTAATCTCGCGGCATCAATGGCTGCAACTAAACGTAAAGTGTTGCTTATTGATCTCGATCCGCAAGGCAATGCAACCATGGGTAGCGGCGTAGACAAATACGGCGATGTGGCAACAATTTATGATTTATTAATCGAAGATAAACCAATTGAAGAAGTTGTTACTAAAGAAACCTCTGGTGAATATCATTTAATTGCTGCCAATGGTGATGTTACCGCCGCCGAAGTTAAACTGATGGAGCTTTATGCTCGAGAAGTACGACTACGCAATGCCCTTGAAAAAATATCTGATCAATATGAATTTATTTTTATCGACTGCCCACCATCGCTGAACATGCTTACGGTGAATGCAATGGCGGCCGCGGATTCAATTTTAGTGCCTATGCAATGTGAATATTATGCGCTTGAAGGCTTAACCGCATTAATGGACACAATTACGCAATTAGCCAAGTTAGTTAATCCAAAACTACAGATTGAAGGGATTTTACGTACTATGTACGATCCGCGTAATCGTTTGGCCAATGATGTATCTGAGCAGCTTAAACAACATTTTGGCGATAAAGTATACCGCACCGTGATCCCACGTAATGTACGTTTAGCTGAAGCGCCGAGTTTTGGTGCACCCGCAATGTATTATGACCGGGCATCAAGTGGCGCTAAAGCGTATTTAGCACTTGCCGGTGAAATGTTACGCAGAAAAGAAAAAATATCCCCAATCGTCGCCTAACTTGAGGTAAAAAGAACATGTCTGCTAAAAAACGCGGTTTAGGCCGAGGACTCGATGCTTTATTAAGCTCGTCAAAACCAGCACCGAGTGCCCGCACTGAACAACCCAACGTGAGTGAGCAGGATGTAATTGTTCAGCCAACTAGTAGTGAATTGCAAAAGCTACCGATTGAGTTTTTACACTCAGGTAAATATCAGCCACGTAAAGACATGTCCGAAGAAGCGCTTGAAGAGCTAGCAAGCTCAATTCGATCGCAAGGGATTATTCAGCCAATTGTAGTTCGTCCAGTAGCAGAAAACAGTTATGAGATTATTGCTGGTGAACGTCGCTGGCGTGCTGCACAAATAGCTAAGCTAGACGTAGTACCATGTATCATTAAAGATGTGCCTGATGAAGCTGCGGTGGCCATCGCATTGATTGAAAATATTCAACGCGAAGATTTAAATGCCATGGAAGAAGCGGTTGCATTGCACCGTTTGTTAACTGAGTTTGAATTAACTCACCAACAAGTGGCAGATGCCGTAGGCAAATCACGCACGACGGTAACTAATTTATTACGACTAAATAACCTTAATGATGATGTTAAAATATTGTTGGAACATGGCGATATTGAAATGGGTCATGCGCGTTGTTTATTAGCCCTTGAAGGTGAAGCACAATCTGATGCTGCTCGACTGGCTGTAGCAAAGGCTTTAACTGTACGCGAAACAGAAAAATTAGTTCGTTCAATTATTGAACCTGCCCCTAAAAAAGAAACTTTCGAAAAAGATCCAGATGTCAAGCAGTTAGAACAACAATTAGCCGAAAACTTGGGTGCAAAAGTTGAAATTAACTACAACAAAAAAGGCAAAGGAAACTTAGTTATTTCGTATACTAACTTAGAAGAGTTAGATGGAATTTTAAGCCGTATAAATGCAGAGAATTCCGAGCATTAATAAATATCATGTCCAAAAAGAGACATTCGTCGCAAATTTGCACCACAATACACCGACTCAAGTTGCAAAACTGGTAGGAATCAGTATAATTTCGCCAGTTTTCATGCCCTGACAATTAGATTGCCACTAAGGTTAACTAAACGTGACAAATAAGTTAGCGAGGCCATATCGGCTTGCCGCATTAAAATTAATATGTCTTCAGGGTGTTGTAGCATTAGTTGCTGCTGTAATCATTTTTGTTGGTTGGGGAGTAGATGCCGGCCTTTCAGCTATCGCTGGAGGCACTGTAGCGGTGCTCCCTAATTTTGTATTTGTTATCTATGCATTCCGTTATATGGGTGCTAGTAAAGCAAAACAAGTGTTTGCCTCGTTTAAACGCGGCAACGGATTAAAATTTTTGCTAACAATCTTTTTGTTTGCGCTGATATTTAAACTGTATCCGGTAATCTTTTTGCCATTTTTTTGTAGTTTTATATTAGTGATGTTCGTTGGATTGTTCGCGCCAGTTTTTTTTAATCATTAACTTTTGGGATATAACATGGCTGCAGGTGAAGAGCTAACTCTAACGGGTTACATCAAGCACCACCTAACCAACGGTCAGGTGCGTCTATCCGACGACCCTAACAATTGGTGGATGGTACTTAATGTCGATACCCTCGCATGGTCTATCGGTTTAGGATTGATCTTTCTATGGATCTTCAAGCGCGCTGCGAATAAAGCAACGCTTGGTGTTCCTGGTAAATTTCAGTGCTTTATCGAGATGGTCGTAGAATTCGTTGACTCTAACGTGAAAGATACCTTTCACGGTAAAAGTAAACTAATTGCCCCTCTTGCTCTGACAATTTTTGTCTGGGTATTCTTGATGAACTTAATGGATTTAATACCTGTTGATTTCCTACCAACTGCTGCGGCATTGATTAGTGGTGAGTCTTGGGATGTTATTTCAAGCGGTCAATCGCATACTTATATGAAAGTGGTACCTACAACCGATCTTAACTTAACGTTAGCAATGGGTTTAGGTGTATTCGCACTTATCATCTTTTATTCGATTCGCGTTAAAGGCGTTATGGGTTTTGTTAAAGAACTTACATTACAACCGTTTAACGTTAAGAACCCAGTGGTTCAAGCACTATTTATTCCAGTAAACTTGTTACTAGAGCTAGTAACCTTGTTTGCTAAGCCAATCTCATTGGCACTACGTTTATTTGGTAACTTATACGCAGGTGAATTGATCTTCATTCTGATTGCAGCGATTGGCTTATTCCAATTACCACTGCATTTCGTATGGGCTGTGTTCCACATTCTCGTAATCGTATTGCAAGCATTCATTTTCATGATGCTAACAATTGTATACCTGAGCATGGCGTCAACTGATCATTAATCAGACGTCAGTTCAATAAAGATTTTTTTACTTAAACTTTAAACTTTGAAAATTAATCGGAGAAAACAATGGAAATCGTACTAGGTCTTAAATATATCGCTGTAGCGTTACTTATCGGTTTTGGTGCTTTAGGTACTGCTATCGGTTTTGGTAACTTAGGTGGTAAATTCCTTGAGTCTGCTGCTCGTCAACCTGAGCTTGCACCACAACTACAAGTTAAAATGTTCATCGTAGCGGGTCTTATCGATGCTATCGCGATGATCGGTGTAGGTATTGGTCTATACATGTTGTTCGCACTTTAATATTGAAAAAATACTTTATCCGCGATCAACTATTGACTAAGGAGGAGTGGTTGTGAGTTTAAACCTTACTCTACTCGGCGAATTAATAGCATTTATCGTTTTTGTTTGGTTCTGCATGAAGTTTGTGTGGCCACCACTTAACGGTGCTATTGAAGCTCGCCAGAAAAAAATTGAAGATGGTTTAGCGGCCTCTGATAAAGCTGAAAAAGATCTTGAACTTGCTCGTAAAAAAGCAACTGCAGAACTTAAAGAAGCTAAATCACAAGCTGCTGAAATCATCGAGCAAGCTAAGAAGCGTGCAACGCAAATCGTAGACGAAGAGACATCTCGTGGTCACGACGAGCGCGAAAACATCATTGCTCAAGGTCATTCTGAAATTGAAGCCGAGCGTAACCGTGTTAAAGAAGAACTGCGTAAGCAAGTTGCTACTTTAGCGGTTATCGGCGCACAGAAGATTCTAGAGCGCGAAATCAATGAAGCCGCGCACAGCGACATTGTTGAAAAACTTGTAGCTGAGCTTTAATAGGAGGGTCTGAGCATGTCTGAATTGACTACAATCGCTCGCCCATACGCTAAAGCGGCCTTTGAATTTGCCGTTGAAAAAGGCGTAGTTGAGAGTTGGAATGATATGTTGTTTTTTGCTTCAGAAGTGGCGAAAAATGAACAAGTCGCTCAATTCCTAACTGGAAGCGCCTCTGCTGATAAGCAATCAGAAATTGTTATTTCTGTTTGTGCAGAGCAACTCAACGAATACGGTCAAAACCTTGTAAAGGTTATGGCTGAAAATGGACGTTTGACCGCCCTACCAGCTGTTGCACAATTGTTCTCTGCTTTTAAAGCAGATTACGATAAAGAGATTGATGTTGACATCACCTCTGCAACAACCCTTGCTGCAACGCAGCAAGAAACACTGGTAGCGGCACTTGAAAAACGTTTCGCACGCAAAGTTAAGCTGAATTGTAGTGTTGACGAATCACTTGTTGGTGGCCTTATGATTAAGGCTGGAGACACAGTAATCGACGGCACTGTTCGCGGTAAATTAAACCGTTTAGCCACTACACTACAATCGTAATTGGGAAGAAGAGCATGCAACTTAATTCCACTGAAATTTCTGATCTGATCAAACAACGTATTGAGAAGTTCGAAGTTGTAAGTGAAGCTCGTAACGAAGGTACAATTGTATCTGTTACTGACGGTATCATTCGCATCCACGGTCTTGCTGACTGTATGCAAGGTGAAATGATTGAGCTTCCAGGCAACCGTTATGCTATCGCACTAAACCTTGAGCGTGACTCAATTGGTGCAGTAGTAATGGGTCCATACGCTGACCTTACAGAAGGCGTAAAAGTATACACAACTGGTCGTATCTTAGAAGTTCCTGTTGGTGCTGGTTTACTTGGTCGTGTTGTAAACACACTAGGTGCACCTATCGACGGTAAAGGCGCTTTAGATAACGACGGTTTTGAACCTGTAGAAAAAATTGCACCGGGTGTAATCGAACGTAAATCAGTAGATGAGCCAGTACAAACTGGTTATAAATCTATCGATGCGATGATCCCAGTGGGTCGTGGTCAACGTGAACTTGTGATCGGTGACCGCCAAACAGGTAAAACTGCACTAGCAATCGATGCAATTATCAATCAAAAAGACACAGGCGTTAAGTGTGTGTACGTAGCGATTGGTCAAAAAGCATCTACTATTGCTAACGTAGTACGTAAATTAGAAGAGCACGGTGCACTTGCAAATACTATCGTAGTTGTTGCATCTGCTTCTGAGTCTGCGGCACTTCAGTACTTAGCACCGTTCGCGGGCTGTACTATGGGTGAATACTTCCGTGACCGTGGTGAAAACGCATTAATCGTATATGATGATTTATCTAAGCAAGCAGTTGCTTACCGTCAAATCTCATTGCTACTTAAGCGTCCACCAGGTCGTGAAGCATACCCAGGTGACGTATTCTATCTTCACTCTCGTCTTCTTGAGCGTGCATCGCGTGTAAACGCTGAGTACGTTGAAAAGTTCACCAATGGTGAAGTGAAAGGTAAAACAGGTTCATTGACGGCATTGCCAATCATTGAAACTCAAGGCGGCGACGTTTCTGCGTTCGTACCGACTAACGTTATCTCTATCACCGATGGTCAGATCTTCTTAGAAACTGACTTATTCAACTCAGGTATCCGTCCGGCAGTAAATGCTGGTATCTCGGTATCGCGTGTTGGTGGTGCTGCACAAACTAAAATCGTTAAGAAACTAGGTGGCGGTATTCGTCTAGCCCTAGCTCAGTATCGTGAATTAGCTGCGTTCTCGCAGTTCGCGTCTGACCTTGATGATGCAACTCGTGCTCAACTTGAGCATGGTGAGCGTGTAACAGAGCTAATGAAGCAGAAACAGTACGCGCCAATGTCTGTTGCTGAAATGTCTTTGTCGTTATTTGCAGCAGAGAAAGGTTACCTTCAAGATATCGAAATCGTTAAAATCATGGATTTCGAAGCTGGGTTACTTTCTTATGCAAACAGCACATACGCAGAGCTTATGGCTCAAATCAATGAAACTGGTAACTACAATGCCGAGATCGAAGCGCAGCTTAAAGAACTTCTAGAGAAGTTTAAATCTACGCAAACTTGGTAATTTAGTTATAAATGGTGCGCTTTAGTTCGCTAAAGCACACCTTGATTCGGAGAAAGAGTCATGGCCAGCGGAAAAGAGATTAAAAGCAAGATCGGTAGTATTAAAAATACTCAAAAGATCACTAGCGCTATGGAAATGGTTGCTGCGTCTAAAATGAAAAAGGCACAGGAACGAGTGGCTTCAAGCCGTCCGTACGCTGAAAATTTACGCAAAGTGATCGGTCATGTTGCTAATGCTAACCTTGAATATCGCCATCCATATATGGAAGAGCGTGAGGTCAAGCGCGTTGGTTATATCGTCATTTCTACCGACCGTGGTTTATGTGGTGGCTTGAACTCTAATGAGTTTAAGAAAGTATCTTTAGATATCAAAGCGTGGAAAGAAAAAGGTGTTTCTGCAGATTTCGCAGTTATGGGCTCAAAAGCCGGCACTTTCTTTAACCGTTTTGGTGGAACAGTACTTGCCAAAAAATCAGGGTTAGGCGATGCGCCTTCTATTACCGACGTAATTGGTCCGGTAAAAGTAATGCTAGAAGCATTCAATGAAGGCAAATTAGACCGCTTGTATGTGGTTTACAACAAGTTTGTAAATACCATGAAGCAAGAGCCAACAATCGATCAGTTGTTGCCTTTGCCAAAAGACGAAAGCAAAGAACTTGCACACCGTTGGGATTACATTTACGAACCAGATCCAAAAGCAATTTTGGATACATTAATGGTTCGTTTTGTGGAATCTCAAGTATACCAAGGTGTAGTTGAAAATGCTGCCTCTGAACAGGCCGCCCGTATGGTTGCAATGAAAGCTGCAACTGATAACGCAGGCGACCTTATGGATGAGTTACAGCTTGTTTATAACAAGGCTCGCCAAGCGGCAATCACACAAGAAATTAGTGAGATTTGTTCTGGTTCAGCAGCAGTTTAATGCTTCGGGCAAAGATTAACGAGAGGAATAGACATGAGTTTAGGTAAGGTCGTCCAAATTATCGGCGCCGTTGTGGATATTGAATTTTCACAAGACAGCGTGCCAGCCGTATATGACGCGTTAAAAATAACAGATGGCGATTTAGCTGGTTTGACTCTAGAAGTTCAACAACAGCTAGGTGGCGGTGTGGTACGTACTATCGCACTAGGTACTACTGACGGTTTACGCCGTGGTGCATTAGTATCAAACACAGGTGAAGCGATTCAAGTTCCAGTTGGTAAAGCAACGCTTGGTCGTATCATGAACGTACTTGGTGAGCCAATCGATGAAGCTGGTCCAATCGGCGAAGAAGACCGTATGTCTATTCACCGTGCAGCGCCTTCATACGAAGAGCAATCAAGTTCAGTAGAACTTTTAGAAACTGGTATCAAGGTAATCGACCTTGTATGTCCATTCGCTAAAGGTGGTAAAGTTGGTTTATTCGGTGGTGCCGGTGTTGGTAAAACCGTAAACATGATGGAACTTATTCGTAACATCGCAATCGAGCACAGCGGCTACTCAGTATTCGCCGGTGTTGGTGAGCGTACTCGTGAGGGTAACGATTTCTACCATGAAATGAACGATTCAAACGTACTTGATAAAGTATCGCTTGTATACGGTCAGATGAATGAGCCTCCAGGTAACCGTTTACGCGTAGCGTTAACAGGTCTTACTATGGCTGAAAAGTTCCGTGACGAAGGTCGCGACGTACTTTTCTTCGTAGATAACATCTACCGTTACACACTTGCTGGTACTGAAGTATCTGCACTTCTTGGTCGTATGCCATCAGCGGTAGGTTACCAGCCTACACTTGCTGAAGAAATGGGTGTACTGCAAGAGCGTATCGCATCTACTAAGACGGGTTCAATCACTTCAATCCAAGCGGTATACGTACCTGCGGATGATTTAACGGATCCATCTCCAGCAACAACGTTTGCTCACTTAGATGCAACAGTAGTACTTTCGCGTGATATCGCGTCACTTGGTATCTACCCAGCGGTAGACCCACTTGATTCATCTTCACGTCAACTTGATCCATTAGTAATTGGTCAAGAGCACTACGATACAGCACGTGGCGTTCAGACAGTTCTTCAGCGTTATAAAGAACTTAAAGACATCATTGCAATCCTAGGTATGGACGAGCTTTCTGACGAAGATAAGCAACTTGTATCTCGTGCACGTAAAATCCAACGTTTCCTATCTCAGCCATTCTTCGTGGCAGAGGTTTTCACAGGATCACCGGGTAAATACGTGTCACTTAAAGACACAATTGCTGGCTTCAAAGGCATCTTAAACGGTGAATTTGATGATATGCCAGAGCAAGCGTTCTACATGGTTGGCTCTATCGAAGAAGCTCAAGAAAAAGCCAAAAACATGTAATTAGGAGGGTAGTATGGCAGCTATGACTGTACATCTTGACGTAGTAAGCGCAGAGCGGAAGTTATTCTCTGGTCTGGTTGAATCGATTCAAGTAAGCGGTAGTGAAGGTGAACTAGGTGTAAACCCAGGACATGCGCCACTATTGACTGCCCTTAAACCTGGTATGGTACGTTTAGTAAAGCAATTTGGTCACGAAGAAGTAATGTATGTTGCTGGTGGTACTCTAGAAGTGCAACCGAACATAGTGACTATTTTGGCTGATGTAGCGGTTCGTGGTGAAGACCTTGACGAACAAGCAACAGAAGCAGCTAAACGTGAAGCTGAAGCGCAAATGGCGAATTCTTCAGCCGCTGAATTAGATTATCAACAAGCAGCAGTACAACTTGCAGAAGCAATTGCACAGCTACGCGTTATTCAGCAATTACGTAAAAAGTAAGCCTATCTGGTTTTCAAAAAGCCCACTTTATGTGGGCTTTTTTGTGCTTGAAATATACTGCATTGTTATTTTATTAGAACGCTATCATTTTTCTAAACTCTACTTTTACAGCTCTTTATCATTATTTTTACTTATATCCTTCATCGATCCCCGTTACAATATAACTAATACAAAGCAAGTTGTGATTTCAGCTTAGATTCAGTGGCTACTGCTAGATTGCCATTGAGTAAGTGCACATGATGTGACTTACGTAATCTTTTTGAATTTACACGCGCTTATTTATTTCAATAAAACAAAGAAAGAAGGAAATTGTTTTAATGTCACTTACTACTGTAATTCTTGCTGCGGGTAAAGGTACTCGTATGCGCTCTGCTCTACCTAAGGTGCTGCATAAAGTTGCCGGTAAACCTATGGTGCAACACGTTATCGATAATGCTAAAGCACTCGGTGCGACATCTACTAACTTAGTTTTTGGTCATGGCGGCGAATTATTACAACAACAACTTGCTGACAACGATGTAAACTGGGTACTTCAAGCTGAGCAGCTTGGTACTGGCCATGCGGTGGCACAAGCAAACCCACATATTAATGATGAAGACACTGTATTGGTTTTATACGGTGACGTACCATTAACAAAGCAATCAACCCTTGAGCGTTTACTCGCTGCCACACCTGAAAACGGCTTAGCCGTGCTTACTGTAAATTTAGCTAACCCTAATGGTTATGGCCGCATGTTACGTGTTGATGGCAAGCTAGTTGGGATTGTTGAGCAAAAAGATGCAAGCGCAGAGCAATTACTTATTAACGAAGTAAACACTGGCATCATGGCTGTAAATGGTAAATTACTCAAAAGCTGGTTAGGCAACTTATCTAACGAAAACGCGCAAGGTGAATACTACCTCACAGATATAGTCGCCATGGCGCACAGTGAAGGTGTAGAGATAAGCTCAGCACAACCAGATCATCCAATGGAAGTTGAAGGTGCAAATAACCGCGTACAACTTGCAGGTCTTGAGCGTGCTTATCAAGCATGGCAAGCCGAACAGTTAATGCTTAATGGTGCAACGCTTGCCGATCCTGCTCGCATTGATGTACGCGGCGAAGTGACAACGGGTGAAGATGTACTAATTGATGTAAACGTTATTTTTGAAGGTAAAGTTACTCTTGGTAATAACGTTGAAATTGGCCCTAACTGCGTACTTAAAAATTGTACGATTGGCGATAACGTGATTATTAAAGCTAATACCTTAATTGATGATGCAAGCGTAGCCGACAAGTGTACTTTAGGTCCTTATGCTCGCCTGCGCCCAGGTGCCATTATGGAAGAAGACTCGCATATTGGTAACTTTGTTGAGATGAAAAAAACCCGTTTAGGCAAAGGCTCTAAAGCAAATCATCTTTCTTACTTAGGCGATGCTGAAATTGGCGAAAAAGTAAATATTGGTGCCGGTACTATTACCTGTAACTACGATGGCGTAAATAAAGCCAAAACCATTATTGGTGATAATGCCTTTATTGGCTCTAACTCATCGCTTGTTGCACCGGTAAACATTGGCGCAACAGCAACTGTTGGTGCAGGTTCTGTGATCACTAGCACCGTTGAAGATGAACAGCTAGCAATCGCACGTTCAAAACAGCGCAACTTAACCGGTTGGAAACGCCCAGTTAAAAAGTAAGCGCAGTAGTGTTTACCTTAGCTAGAAAAGCGAGTTTATACTCGCTTTTTGCTTTTTATTTAGCTGTAACATACTGCTATTAACTCCTGTTGCATCCGTTGAACTTTAATTTGCTGAGGTTGTTTTGGGCAATTAGCGCACTTTGCAACATTACCTATTTGGTAATGCAAACAACATGTTTTTCGCGTTAATGCTAATGAGTCTGAGCAAGCTGTAAGCATAATAAACTCCCCCGCCTCTGAGATATCGAGAGCATGCAACCAGTGCGCTGCCATTACTTGAATATTAAACTGCGGCTTTCGCTTTGCATGAAGTAGTAGTATTGCTAATAGCGTGTCAGCTAATAAGGGCATCGCCAAACGCTCATTAAGCCTTGCAACGAGGTTTAAATCTGTGAGTAACTTAACAACATAGCGTTTCAAATGGGCAGCCATATCCGTTACTGCCTGTTGCTGGTTTTGATGGTACTGCGCTTTTATAGTGGATAGTTGCAGCCCTGCAATAACACCTTGCTGATAGTGTTGCTTAAAGTTTTGCAAAGAAAAGCTCATATTAAGTTCATGAACGCTGATAAGCGCTAAATAGACAGGTTGCCAATACAGCATTCCCCAGCTTTTGATTGCCCAATAACTGCGCCCAGCAGCGGGGTATTGCTGCTGCCAATACTGGTGTAACCTTGCAACCAGCAATGAACTCGATTGTATATCGAGCCAATCTGTTGATTGTTCTGGTACTTTTAAAGCACTGTGGTAGCCCTTAGCAAGCTTTAACAGCTTACTAAGGGCGAGTTGTTCAGCGTTCATAACGAGTTTAAATACTTAAAATGAGGCGTTTAAACTAAGCTCAACACTGCGCTCAGCGCCCATCCAACAGCCATTTATATCAAAACAAGCACCCACATAACGTTTGTCTGTTAAGTTACTCACGGCTAAACCGATTTTATAGCTGTCGTTAAAACGATAGCTAGCGGCAGCATCAAGCAAGGTATAACCCGGTACTGTATCGGAATTTAAGGCATCTAACTGACTTTCACCGACATAACGTACACCGCCATTAAATTCCAGTGCATCGTTAAAGAAGTAATTTAACCACATTGAGGCTTGTTGCTCTGCTACCCAAATTGGTGTTTTACCTTCCAATGCCGGGTTTTGTGGATTATCTATTACCTCAACATCCATATCTGTTAGATTTACAGTAACATCAAGAGTGTCAGTGAGTTGCTGATAAACACTGATCTCAAAACCCTTCGATTGTACTTCACCATTTTGTGTGTATTTCATAAAGTCTGGAGTGTTAACCACCACATCTTGTTTGCGCAAATCAAAAAAGGCCGCGGTTACTTTAGTTGTTGCATCATTGTTGTGATATTTCATCCCGACTTCAATTTGCTCTGCGGTCGTTGGTTTAAATGCTTTGCCAGTTAAGGTATCTACCCCCGAAGTGGGCTCGAATGATTCTGAGTAACTGGCATAAGGAGCAATGTTATTATCAAAGGTATAAATTGCTGCAATACGAAAAGTGGTATCGCTTTGATCGATTTCTTGACTACTAGATATACCGCTTTTCGTATCATCTGTAACACTGTAGTAATTATCATAACGAAGGCCAGCAATCACTGTCAGCGCATCGAGCTTTATCTCATCTTGAAGATAAAAACCGCGTTGAGATTGCTCTAAACGGCTAAATTGACGATAGCTATCTAAAGCGGCTGTAGTAGCTGCATTAAACTGGCTGTGATCTGGATTTGATAAATCAAGTGTTGGCGTATTTGCACCAAAAGTGTCGGCATAGTCAAATGTAGAATCAAGGGTTTGATATTCAAAGCCAAATAATAGCTGATGATTAGTATTCGCTAAACCAAATTGCACAGCGAGTTGGTTATCAATCACGAAGCCTTCAGCGTCTTCAATGGTTTTATAGGCAGTACGAGTTAAAATTTTATCTGCATCCGCTAAGCCGAAGTCATAGCTATTTTGTTGCGTGGCATCGGCATTGGTATAACGAAAGTTTTGTAAAAACGAAATTGAATCTGAAAATTCATGATTTAATTTATACCCGATCATAGTGACTTCACGAGCAAACTCAGCCCAGTTTTCATCGCCAGCATACGCATCAGCATCTAACTTACCGTAACTGGCTTCGTAAAGTGTGCCTTTCGCGGGTAATGGCGTTGATGGCACCATTTTAGGATCGTCTTGATAATATAAGTTAAGGTTTAAGCTTGTTTGCTCACTTATCTCAAAAGTTACTGAGGGCGCAATGGTGATTCTTTCTTCTTCGGTTGTTTGCTGTTGGCCGTCGCGGCTACGGGCAATTGCAATAAAGCGATAATTAACGCCGTCGGTAATAGCGCCTGTGCTATCTAAAGCTAATTCAGCCAAGCTATTGCTACCAATTCGGGCTCTAATATTGTGCTCAGAGGATGCTTGTGGCGTTTTTGCTGTTTGGTTAACCATGCCACCTGGAGGTGCCGATCCGTATAAAACCGATGCTGGGCCTTTTAAAATTTCGACACTTTGTGTTGCATACGCATCTACTTGTGGAGCTAAGTTATAAGCTAGGTTGTATTGCAGCGGTAAACCATCGTAAAAATTACGGTAACTTTCAAAACCACGAATCGTATATTGGTCAAAAATCGTTACTGTACTGCGATTTTCAGGTGTGATCCCAGAAACATAGCGCAATGCTTCATTAACGGTATCTACTTGGCGTAACTCTAGTAATTTATTGTCGTAAACCTCAAAACTCATAGGCGATTCAATCGGCGTCAAACTCGATTTGGTCCCTGTTGAACGATAACTTTTTCCATATACTTCAATACTTTCTATGTCGTCTGCGGCTGGCTTTTCTGCAGCAAACCCATAGTTACTCATTAAACATAATGATATTGCAGATAGTCCAAACATTGATTTTTTTAACACAATCACTCCTTAAATTTTACTAGAATTAAACCATTGACACTTTATTGGAAACGCGATTAGTATACATTCTCATTTAGATTTATCAATTGTTTTCAATTAAAGGTGATCGTGCTCATGGTTCAGTTAAATGTGTTACTGGCGGATTCACAGCAGCAAGCTTCAACTAATGAAGCAAGTTCAATGCTTAATTCAATGTTTAATAAGGAAAATATAGATAATTTTAAAATAGGTCTTGAGCAGGTTATGCAATTGTTGGAGCAAACAATCGCAACACAACAAAAACCATTTAGCGGTATATTACCGCAGGAGCTAGCTAAAAAATTTATTGGTATTGACCTTAATCAACCGCTGTTTGATATACCGGACGCACTAGAAGAAGTTGCTCAGCTTTATCTTAAAGATGCTGTTTATTTTAATAATCCACGCTATCTCGCGCATTTAAATTGTCCGATTGTTTATCAAAGTATCCTTGCTGAATTGCTCGCTACTTCGATTAATACTGCTGTAGAGACCTGGGATCAAAGTGGTGGTGCCACTTTTATTGAACAAAGTATCGTAGATTGGACACTCTCAAAACTGGCGCTTGGTGAGCAGGCTGATGGCGTATTTACCAGTGGTGGTACGCAATCTAATTTGATGGCGATGTTGTTAGCTCGTGATTTTCAGTGCCAGTTATATGCAGGGCATACTAATAAACAGCAAGGTTTACCACACGACTTTAGGCGACTAAAAATTTTCACCTCAAAAGTTAGCCATTTTAGTATTCAAAAAGCCGCCGCAATTTTAGGACTTGGTTACGATGCTGTTGTAAGCGTTCCGTGTGATGAATATTTTAGAATGGATATGACCGCTTTAAATCAGGCGATCGAACACTGTCAGCAACAAGGCGATATCGTTATGGCCATCGTTGCAACAGCTGGAACAACTGATTTTGGTAGTATCGATCCATTAACGCAGATAGCTGAAATAGCTAAGCGCTGTGGTGCGTGGCTTCATGTTGATGCTGCTTATGGCGGGGGCTTATTAATAACGCCCAATAATAAACACAAGTTAGCGGGTATTGAATGCGCAGATTCGGTCACTATTGATTACCATAAGTCATTTTTTCAGCCTGTTAGCTGCAGTGCTTTTTTTGTAAAAGATAAGCAACATCTATCAGTTGTTACTTATCATGCCGAATATTTAAACCCATTAAGTCAGCAACAAGCGGGAACGCCAGATCTATGCAATAAGAGCATTCAAACCACACGACGTTTTGATGCGTTAAAGTTGTGGTTTTCACTGCGTACGGTAGGAGCTCAAAACTTAGGTGTAGCATTTGAACAAGTGATGCATTTAGCACGACAAGGTTATTTGTTATTAGCCTCTGAAGCAGATATTGAAATTATTCATCAGCCGCAGTTAAGTACACTGGTATTTCGTTTTGTTGGCGATAGCGGTGCTACAGATAGTGAATTGGACGCCGTAAATAAATATATTCGTAAACAGTTATCTCGCCAAGGTGAGGCGTTGATCGCGGCAACTAAGGTAGCAGATAAACAATATTTAAAGTTCACCTTACTGAACTGTGCCACCACTATCAATGATATCCAGCAAGTTGTAAGGCTTATAAAGCAATATGGTTATCAATACTTAGCAAGTGATTTAGCGAACGAACATGCTCCTTTAAGTCTTGCACTGGAGGAAGTTAGCTATGGATAAGTCCATTTATGATGTTATTGGTATTGGTTTAGGGCCATTTAATTTAAGTCTGGCATGTTTAACTGCGCCACTTGAAGGAGTCAGCAGTCTCTTTTTAGATAAAAAAGCTGAGTTTAATTGGCATCCAGGCATGATGCTTCCTGAGGTAAGTTTACAAACCCCCTTTATGTCTGACTTGGTAACGCTTGCTGACCCAACTAGCCCTTATAGCTTTTTAAACTATATAAAGCAGCAAGGTCGACTGTATTCTTTTTATATTAGGGAAAACTTTTTCTTACTTCGCCAAGAATATAATCAGTATTGCCAGTGGGCAACAAAGCAGCTGCCTAATATACGTTTTAATTCAGAGGTTCAGCATGTTGAGTACAGCCAAGACGAAGATATTTATATAGTACAAACAGCAGAACAAGTGTATCTAGCTAAACATTTAGTGTTAGGCACCGGGCCGGTGCCACGTCATCCTCAATGTGCTCAAGCATTTAAGTTGCAAGAGGGGGTTATTCATTCTAGCAACTACTTAGCCAATAAAAGCCAATTACAGCAAAAACAGTCGATCAGCATTATTGGTAGCGGGCAAAGTGCCGCTGAGATTTTTTATGATTTATTACAAGAGATTGATCAGCATAATTATCAACTAAATTGGCTTACTCGTTCTTCACGGTTTTACCCGCTCGAATACACTAAATTAACGTTAGAAATGACCTCACCAGAATACGTTGATTATTTTTATCAATTACCAGAACAAAAACGCCAGCAGTTAAATCGTCGTCAGCATAATCTCTATAAAGGTATTAATAGCGAATTGATCAACAATATTTTTGATTTGCTTTATAGCAAACGGCTAACAGCTAAATTGCCAGTAAGCTTGCACACAAACTCGGCATTGATTGATATGACCTACCTGAGCCACCAGCAGGGTTTTGAACTTAGCTTAGAGCAAACTGAACAGCAGCAAGGTTATTCACTAAACACCCAAAGCGTTATTTTTGCAACGGGTTATCAGTCTTACCAACCGAGCTTTTTAGCTGGGATCAGTCATTGCATTGATAGTGACGACGCGGGGCTTTATCAAGTTGCTCGTAATTACTCAATAGACAAGCAGCATCAACGTATTTTTGTACAAAATACAGAGCAACACACCCATGGTTTTGTGACTCCTGATTTAGGCATGGCATGTTATCGCAACTCTTGTATTATTCGTGCGATCACCGGACATGAATATTATCCAATAGAACGTAAAATAGCTTTTCAGGAGTTTGCTGCGCCCAATTATGAGTTAAGCGACGAAGTAGAGCAGTTTCGCGCATGAGTAAGCAGTTTAAAGTTTTGTTGATCGCGGTAACGGTATTTGCAGTGCTCAGTGATTCAATGTTATTGCCGTTTTATCCTACTTTCTTTAGTGCGGTATTTAATATAAGTGACCCTGCCTATGTTGGCACTTACATTGCTGCCAGCTGCTTTGTTGTCATGGTATGTTTTCCTATTTGGGCCTTCATTAGTAAATACATTAATGTGCTACCTTTATTGGTTTATAGCCAAATTGCTGCGGGTGTATTTAGTGTCAGTAGCTTTTTTGCTAGCGACTTAAATTGGTTTTGGTTTTCCTCCATGGCTATGTTTGCTTTTAAAGCCAGCTATTTACTGGTTTATCCATACTTAATGAGCTTGGAAGCGAAAAAAAATCACGTTGCGACGATTGCAATGCTTAGTGTTGTGGTGCACTTTGGCGCCATACTTGGCGCACTTGCTGGTGGCTTTGTGTTATCGGCTCTTCCTGGCAAAGCCGCATTTTTAATAATGGCTCTAAGCGATTTTACTCAGGTTTTTGTGTGCGCCTATCTCATAAGATTAGCGCCTAGTAAAAATCAGTCGCCTCCAGTAGCAAAAACATCAATCACTTCATCAAGTCGTTGGCCTGTATATCAACTTGGCATTGTTATGTTGTGCTTTTACTTTAGTGCTTTTTTGATCCGGCCTTTTTTTGCGGCATATTGGCAAAGTATTAGCGACACCTCCAGTATCGTCCTAGCGAGTGTTGTGTTTTCTATCCCTGCTTTTATGGCATTGCTTGCGCTGTGCTTTAATCATTGGCGGCAGCACACAAATCGCAACCCCATCAACTTATTAGTTGTCTTTATGTTGATCATTACAGGCGTTGCATTACAAGCCAGCCCTCTTTACTTAGTAGTGATCGCAGGACGCTGCCTGTTCGGTCTATCGCTATTCATTATTATTGTGCGTCTTGATCTGCTGCTTTACCAAGTGAGTACGCCAGACAAGTACGCTGAAGATTTTAGTAAAGTCAGTTTTTGCCAAAGCTTAGGTGTACTTTTAGCTTCTTACTGCGCGGGTTTGCTGGTTAAAAGCTCTGGTTTAGTAATACCTTTTTGGGTCGCCGCTGGTGGGCTCGCTATATCAGCTTGTTGTTTATGGCTACTGAGCAAGCAAAGTCGACGCCATACTCCTTGCGCCAATCTGGCATCGACCACGAGGGCTCAATAATGTCCATTACAACAGCTGTTTTTTGTCAGCAGTTTACTAATATCGCAGAGCTTAGCTTAAGGCCATTTAGCCTAGCACAAGATCTCGCGTTAATTCACCAGTGGGTTACTCAGCCTCATGCGCAGTTTTGGGGCATGCAGGAATTTACTATTGAGCAGTTACAGCAAGAATATCAAAGCCTGTTAGCACATAGTGATATTTATATCGGCTACGCAAACAATAGCGCGTGTTTTTTAGTTGAGTTATATGACCCTCTATTAGATGAAATAGGTAATCATTACCCCGTCAAAGCAGGTGATATTGGCATGCACATTCTGATTGCCCAAAGCAATAACAAGGTGCATGGCTTTACTTGGTCGGTGTTTCAACTGGTGATGAATTTCATTTTTGCTAATGACAAAAATCAGCGCGTTATTGTTGAACCCGATATTCGCAATAACAAAATTCATTGTTTGAATACTAAAGCCGGCTTTCGTTATCAATCTGCGGTTAGGTTAACTCATAAAACCGCACATCTCGCATTTTGCACGCGTGATAACTTTTATCACGCATTAAATAAGGATAATACTATGAAGCACATTCCGCTGAGTCCAGAGCAAGCCGTCAGTCATTTAACGCCACAGCTATGGCGGCATGTAAATAGGTTACATGTTCGCAAAGCTTTGAGTGAGTTTGCTCATGAGCGGCTGATAAAACCGCAATTGACCAATGAAGATGCAGATTGGCAATATTTTGAGCTCAGTACAGACAAAGAAACCATTGTTTATCGCTTTAAAGCCAAGCTGGGGTATTTGAATCACTGGCATATAGCAGCAGACTCAATTGAAAAACAAATAGATAACCAAGTAGCCGAGCTCGATTCAATCGCCTTTATTTGTGAGTTACAACATAGTTTAGGTATCAGCCAAGCTATGCTGCCTACTTATTTAGAAGAAATAGCCAGTACTTTATATGGCAGTGCTTATAAGCATCAGCTGCCAGCATTGACTGCTGAGCAGCTCACCACTGCGGATTTTCAACAGGTAGAGAGTGCGATGACGGAAGGTCATCCTTGCTTTATAGCAAACAATGGTCGAATAGGGTTTGATACCAATGATTATCGCCAATACGCACCAGAGACTGGCGCGCACTTACAGCTGGTTTGGCTAGGTGCGCATAAAGATAGAGTGGTGTTTTCGACCACCGATGATTTAGATTATCAAACACTCATAACGCAAGAGCTATCGACGCACACCATAGAGTCATTTAAGCAAAAGCTATTAGCGCGTGGAGTAAATAGTGACGATTACTTTTTTTTCCCCGTTCATCCTTGGCAGTGGTTTAATAAACTCGCGTCGTTATTCTCTAACGATATTGCTGATCAGCATTTGGTTTGCTTAGGATACAGTGAAGATGAATATCAGCCGCAGCAGTCTATTCGTACTTTTTTCAATAAAACACATCCGCATAAACGCTATGTAAAGACCGCACTGTCAATTTTGAATATGGGATTCATGCGTGGTTTATCGCCTTATTATATGAGTGCAACTCCCGCAATTAACGATTGGGTAGCACAAGTAGTATCACAGGATCCGTACTTAGCTGAATCCGGTTTTACAATTCTGCGTGAGGTTGCAGCAATTGGTTATTATAATCACGCTCTAGAAGCCGCAACCGATCAATACAGTCCATATCGAAAAATGCTTTCTGCACTTTGGCGTGAAAGCCCAATGCCAAAGATAAAGAGTAATCAGCGCTTAATGACCATGGCGTCGCTGCTGCATATAGATAATCAAGGACAAGCGTTATTACCTGCTTTGATAAAATCAGCCAAGATAGGTACTCATATATGGATTGCTAAATATCTAAAAGCATACTTAGATCCACTCCTTCATTGTTTCTACTCCCATGACTTAGTATTTATGCCTCATGGTGAAAACTTGATCCTGTTACTTGAGAACAACATTCCAGCCAAAGCAATAATGAAAGATATTGCCGAGGAGATAGCTATTCTTAATAAAGATTTAGTACTGGCGGATAATATTCAACGCTTAACTGTGGATGTGCCCGATGAATTAAAAGTGCTGTCAATTTTTACAGATGTGTTTGATTGTTTCTTTAGGTTCGTGGCTGATATCCTTGATCAGCAAAACGACTATTCAGAACGAGACTTTTGGCAACAAGTTGCAGAGTGTGTAATTAGTTATCAACAATCACACCCAGAGCTAAAAGAGAAGTTTACTAAGTACAACCTATTTAGTGCTGATTTTACACTGTCGTGTTTAAACCGGTTGCAGTTAAGCAATAACCAACAAATGATAGATTTGGCGGATCCGGCAAAAAATCTAAAATTTGAAGGAAAACTAATCAATCCGATAGCCGTATTTAATCCCATTAAAAAAGATAACAGTGTAACTGTTTAATAATTACTATTTAGCTATGAGATGGTTCGGGTCTGTATGCGCAGCTTGATTGTTCTCATAGCTGATAATTTAAGCGAAAATAGAGCTGCATGGCCTTGTTTGTATGCCTTTTGAACAAATCTTTAATTAATTTAATAAAACTGAAATAAAGCGTTGACGGCCTCAAGAATATCCCTATAATGCGCATCCACTGACCCGGCAGGCAGCAATGAAAAGCGCTGAACAAACGGTAAGTAAGTCGAGTAAAACTTAGCTTTGAAATATTTTATTAAGAAACTAAAAATTAAGTGTTGACAAAAAAATAGGAAAGCGTAGGATTCGCTTCCCTTGAGTCGCTAAGGCAACTCAAACGTTCTT
>NZ_VXCS01000024.1:0-78507 GCF_052850545.1 Pseudoalteromonas sp. 1181_04 | reverse complement strand
TGCCACGCTAATTTATCTACTTTATATAGTTTTAACAAATTACCTAAGGCATTACTATCACTAAATTTTCTCAAATTTTTAGGTAGAGTTAAATGAACCAATATGGGCGCGCCGCTCATTTTCATGAATATATGCGCAAAGAGCAGTTTGACCAATCAATTAACTCTTATATTTAGCCAATCTCAATGTCCGGTTATCGCTCATAGCTGCCTGTCAGGTTAAATCTAAACCTATTCGTCAAAACTGCAAAATCAGATATGAGCTACTACAGATAAAGAGAATGCAACTCTTACTTATAAGTAGATAGTAAACGTTTATAATCAGTAGCGTGACTACCAGTTTTGCATTTCTATTAATCTTGACTCGGTGCGTGCGTATTCAAATGCCAGCTTTTGACCTTGATATAAATCAGCAATGCCAACCTCGCTACTCAGTATCAATAACTTGCCACGGTCGTAAAATTCATCCACTAAGGCAATAAAGCGTCGCGCTTCATCGTCTAGTGTATGTTCTTGTAAATCTTGTTTTTCACGCTGATAGCTATCTTCAATACCATGCACTATTTGCTTACCTGTCGCCGCAGCGCCCATTACTGGTACATTACAAATATATACACGCTGATAGTACTTTGCTAAATGAATATAATCAGCGGTACTACGCGGGCCTGAGCACAACGCCATAAAATCAAACATAATGGCATTATTGCTGAGCCTTAAACACGCTAGTTTACGCCCGTAAATAGTAATATCAGTTGCTGTTTGTAAGTTATCTGCAAAAGCCAAAAAATCAGCATCCAGTTCAGAGTTAGCCGAGCTGTTAAAATAATGAGTCGCGTGCTTTCCAAAACGAAATCGGTGGTCAACAGGACCTGTGACATTAATAATATGACAATGCGCTTTAATTAACGCTATGGTGGGTAAAAAGCGCGCTCGCTGCAAGCCGTTATAATAAAGCTGCTCAGGTTGACAATTTGACGTAGCAACCAAAACGATGCCTTTGGCAAACAAGGCTTTAAATAACCCAGCCATGATCATAGCATCGCCAATATCAGAGACAAAAAACTCATCAAAACAAATTAGTTTCAGCGTTTCTGACCACTCATTGGCTATTTTATCCAGCGGGTTTTTAACCCCTTGCAACTGTCCTAGGCGAGTATGTACTTGAGCAATAAAATGATGGAAGTGTAACCGTGTTTTTTGTTTAATAGCTACAGTCTCAAAAAACACATCCATTAGCATCGATTTACCCCGTCCAACAGGTCCATACAAATAAATGCCCTGCAAAGATATCGATTTTTGCCACCAATGATGCGGTTTATCAATGGCAATTGCGAGATTGTCTAGTGCATTCACCGCCGCTAATTGGGCATCATCAAATTGCAATTTACCGGTGGCTATTTGCTGTTGATAATATGCTAATATTTGTCCGCTGTGTACTGTCATGCGTTATCACGATCCGTTATACTCGCCGCCATTGTAGTCGACTAGAAGTGTGAACCCAATGAAATTCCCTTGCCGCCTAGATAAATTTATTAGCCATCTAGCAGAAACGCCACGCACCAAAGCGAGGGCAGGAATAAAGCATAAAGATGCCAGCGTAAATGGCGAGGTGATCTGCGCTTATGATCATCCAATCACAGCAACTGATGACGTATTGTGGCAAGGTAAGCCGCTAGTTTTTTTAGGTAAACGTTATTATATGCTGAATAAACCGGTCGGTTATGTATGCGCTAACAGTGACGAGTTACACCCAACGGTATTTGATTTACTCGATGAACCTAACATGAGTGATTTTCATGTTGCAGGTCGGCTTGATCTCGATACGACTGGACTTGTGATCATTACCAATGATGGAGATTGGTCACATAAAATCACCTCCCCAAAACATAACAAATTCAAGACTTACCTAATTGAAACGCAAGAACCTCTAACGGATGATGCGCTGGAAAAACTGCGCCAAGGGGTGCAATTACACAACGAAAAAGAGCTAACCAGACCCGCAATTGCAGAGCAACTTGCCACATACCGTATGCGTTTGTCGATCTGCGAAGGTAAATATCATCAGGTTAAACGTATGCTCGCCGCAGTCGGTAATAAAGTAGTTGAATTACATAGAGAAAAAGTAGCAAATATCGAGCTTGATGAGACCCTTGCCAGCGGAGAATATCGACTCTTAAGCGCAGCAGAAATTTTACTTTAAATTACCTACAGTGGAAACTTGAGTAAAAGTCACGTCTAATTCCGTTATTATTGTTAATTAAAGCTAACATCTAGCCGACAAACATGGTAGAAAATCATGGTCATAACAATAATAAGGGGCTCGATGTGCTGTCAGGTTTAGCATTAAGAACTAAAATAATCTTGTTCGCTGGAGCAATGTTTATAGCACTCAATGCTATAGCATTACTGGGCTTACAATCTCTTCGTCACGCTAGTGAAAACGATAATATTGCCCGTATCAATCAACTCATGAAAAGCACGACAAATATTGTCGAGCAATTTGAGTTACTTGCTAAAAATGGGCAACTAACCGAGCAACAGGCGCGTGACTTTGCCACGCAAATGTTGCGTGAAAACAAATACCACGACAGTGAATATGTCTACGTAGTGAATGATAAACTCGACTTTATTGCTACACCTCACGATCCGCAGCTACACAACACCAGCTTTAATGATTTCAAAGATGCCAGCGGTAACAGTATTGGTCGTATGGTTGAACAATTAGTCGGTAATCAAACCAACAAAATTATTACTTATCATTGGGATTCTGTCCGTGATGGTGAAACCGTTGACCTAACCTCTGTGGTACAAAAAACCCCTTACTTTGGTTGGTATGTTGGTACCGGGATCAGCGAAAAAGAAGTTGATGAGCGTTACTGGAATACCGCTAAGTGGTTACTAGGCTTGTCACTACTTATTGCCCTTGCTTTAACTGCTGCAATTGCTCGCTTTGGTATTTCTTTAAGCAACGCGTTAGGCGGTGAAGTCACTGAGGTAATTGGTATTGTTAAGCAAGTTTCTCGTGGCAACTTAAATTCGCATATTCGTACTGACGCCCAACCTGAAAGCATTATTGCTGCCATGCACTATATGCAACAAGGGCTACGGGGTGTAGTTGGCAGTATTAAAGATGTTACTGATAGTCTAAAAAATCAGAGTTTAGATAACGAATCCCGCTCAACTGAGCTTGATAAACTGACCCGCAGCCTAAACGAAGAAACCCATATGGTCGCATCAGCTATCACTGAGCTAACAGCCTCTGCGCAAACAGTGGTTGAGCATGCCGAGCAAGCCGCCTTTTCAGTACAAGAAGCCGAAAGCCAAGGACAAAATGCCAGTCATTTAACTGCTGAGGCAGCAAATACCATAGCTCTTTTAGAGCAACAAATTGACAGCGCTGGTAATAACATCCAACTCCTTGATGATGAAGTAAATAATATTGCAAATGTGCTTACTGTTATTCAAAGTATTGCCGAGCAAACTAACCTGTTAGCACTCAATGCAGCCATTGAAGCTGCCCGTGCTGGTGAACAAGGAAGAGGCTTTGCGGTCGTTGCGGATGAAGTACGTCAACTAGCGCAGCGCACGCAAACTAGCACAGAAGAAATTCGTACTATGATCGGTAAATTACAATCCGCCACGAAAGATGCAAAAACTTCAGTTAACTTAAGTATTGCCACCAGTGAACAAACCGTAGCGAAATCTAAAGATGCCAGTGAAGAGTTGCAGCGTGTTGCTGCATCTTTGAGTGCCATCGCACAAATGAGCCATCAAATAGCCATTGCAGCTAAAGAGCAGCTCGATGCAGGGGAAGACACAGCAAGACGCATTGTGACCATCTCTGACACCGCCTCACAGACCGCAGACCTATCGCATCAAGCCCATGCTGCAACGGACTTGATAAAAGGGCTGACTAGCGATTTAGAAGCTGAAACCGGCAAGTTTAGATCCTAGTAATTGGTTACCTAAAACTAAAAAGCCCGCGTTAATTACGCGGGCTTTTTAATTGAATTGATTAAGTTAAGATTTAATTTGTACTAAATCAAAATCAGCCATACTTGGTACTATCATTTGTAATCGTGATTCGGTGACATCAAGCGAGTTTAAACATTCACAGTATTCTGAGGCTTTTAACTCTAACTGTTGAGCTTTTTTCTGCAATGACTTATCGATTTCTTTTGAAATAATATCCATGCGCTGTCCCATGTCATTGATACGATCTTCAATATTACCTTCGCGGGACTTAAATGCATCACCTAGAGAAACTAAAATAGCGCCGAGAGAGCCATGCACGGCAGAGTGAATTTTTTGACTGATCTCTTCGGTAAAAAAATCATCAATTTTAGATAGTGATTGTGGGGCAATAAAAAAGAAATCATCACCGCGTTTAAATTTATCCATTAAAGCGCGCTCAACATATTGCAGTTGCGTTTTTAGCACTTCCGACTCTTTGTCCGACATACCTTCAACAACTTGCTCTATCGCACTTAAGCCAAGATTAACACCGTCAGTTGCCAACTCTACCAACTCAGGCACCGTATCGCGAATACCCGCGCTAAACTGTTTTAACACTAGGGTTTCATCTGACGTTAGATCAATCCAATAGCCACGGATAAATAGTTGATTATCATTATTTATTTGTACGCGGGTTTGGCCCTTATCAACAATACGAATGACATCATCAGTGATGATCAAACCATGCCTTAGCTCTACTTCGCACACGGCTTTAGCGCTGACATTAAGACTTGATAGTGCTATGGACATCGCCAATATCGAACGAGATAAAAACGCCATAAACACCTCAAAAAGACTAAAAATGGAAGGCGGCTAGGTTAACAAAAAACCAGTTTTATGCAAGAGAAACTAGGCCCTAGCTTCTAGGGCCTTATAGATAACATTTAAATTGGTGATCCTGGTGGGATTGGTAATGCAGTAAAATTTGTAGGCCAATTGCCGGTAGCCAGAAACTGTTTAATTTGATCGGCTAAGTATTGCTTAAACGCACTTTCACCAACATCAGCACTGCTAAGTAAAGACTCTTGCTGATACGCCTTACTCAGTTTTACTAAGTAATAACGCAACTGAGCTTGCACCTCTGGAGCAACTTTATCACTGGCGACTAAATCAGCAAACTGCTTTGCTGTTAATAACTGCACCCGCTGAGTGATTTTGCCTGCCATGCCTTTTTTACTCTGAATCAAAAACACCTGCTGATAAACCTTTGCAAGCAGTTCATCTAAGCTAAAAAATGCATCACTGCGCGCTTGTTGCTGTGCTAAACGATTTAATCGTTGGCTATTTAGCAATAACGCTAAACTATGTTGTGCAGCCACTTCGGGTAGCGCCATTGCATCTAAGGTTAAGCCAGTGCGGCCAACAATGCTTTCTCGGCTTTTAGATTCGCCATAGGCCTTGGGTGGAATTAGCGCTAACACTGATTCTGGTAATACTAAATTGTCAGCATTTAGGGTAGTTAAGATGGCCTTTAAAGCGAGCTGTTGAGTTGCCTTTGCAACAACTTGTGCACCTTTTACCATACCTTGACCACGTACTTCGTAATCATAATCAACACCTGCAATCAGTTTTACAGCAGACTCGACCTGATAACGATGGAATAAATACAGCGGCACCAGCATCTCTTCTAGCTGAGATAGTGAGGTTCCTTCTTTGATATTGTTAATACCAAATTTAGCAAGTGCTTGTTGTCTTACGTCAAGCACTCTTAATAGCTCTTCACTTGGCGAACTGCCGTTATCCCATAAATGTGCTGTTGGATGCGCGCCACCTTGCGCTCGTGCATCACTATCAGAAATAAACTCCAGCCCTTTAGCTTGGTTATCCGCTAAAATTGCACTTAGTTCTGCATCTTCATCAAGGTTACGAAAATCACTGTAACCGTACTTTATAACTTGCGTATCCCACTGCCCCATACCTTGTGCATAACCTCGGCTCACATCGAGTTCACCTTGGTCATTAAAGCCCACTAGTGGGTGCGGATAATCCATCACCGAAGCACGATCAGCCACTGACGCAGAGAAATTATGCGCTATACCAAGTGTGTGACCAATTTCGTGAGCACTGAGCTGGCGAATACGATCAAGTGCCATTGCTTGTAACGTTTTTGCCACTTCATTACCTTCTAAATAAGGCGCTGCAAGTGCTTCAGCTATTAAAATATCTTGGCGCACACGCAGTGAGCCTAATGTAACGTGACCTTTTAAAATCTCACCTGTACGCGGATCGATCACCGAGCTGCCATAAGACCAACCGCGCGTTGCACGATGCACCCACTGGATCACGTTATAACGCACATCCATAGGATCCGCGTTATCTGGTAACACTTTAACAATAAATGCATTTTTATAACCCGCTTGAGAAAACGCATCATCCCACCATTTTGCGCCATCGAGTAACGCTGTTTTTACCGGCTCTGGTACACCAGGATCTAAATAATAAATAATCGGCTCAACGGGTTCGCTAATAGGTAAGCTTGGGTCTTTTTTCGCTAGACGATGACGCGGAATATAACGTACCAACATTGATTCACTTAATGGCGCGGCATAATCTTTATGTTCAATACTCCAATAACCTGATTGCGGATGAAACGCACGTGGCGTGTAATTATCATCAGGTAACTGTATTAAAGAGTGATGCATATGCACGGTTAATGCGTAAGGGTCAGCACTGACCTGACGAATATACTCACCCGGTTGAGTGCCATTAAATGTCAGTACAGCTTCAAGTTCAGTATTTTTCATAAACGCTTTTGAGCGTTCCATATTTACTGCACTGCGACTTTCATCAAGGCTAAAATTGCCTTGTTTACGTGCAGCAAGCGTTCGACCCACACCATGTACATCGCTCAGTAAATAGGGCGTATAATCAATCAAGACAGCTTGCGGGCTTTGTGCAACCACTTTAAAACCCGCTAAAATACTTGATGCAAAGGCTTCTTGAATACTTTTTTGTTCGGCTTTATTGCTGGTATTTGCACGGTAGTAGGTATTAATAGCCCGTAACATCACTTTATCGCCAAAGCGCTCAAACTGTACTAGATGCGTATTGCCTAACTGGCCGCGATCAAGGCCAATATCGTTAGAGCCGACACCATAAGGCAAGCTTTGCTGTAATAAAAATTGCTGCTTGAGTTTATCAACTTTTAAATAAATTTTACCGTTTTGAGTGTCGTAATAAAAAGAGAAGTAGCCCGGAAAATGATTCATTTGTTCAGTAAAATCATTAATAGACTTAATTGCTGCGTGCGCTTGGGTTATCATAGTTAGCAACACAGTAAAGAGTATGTAACGTATCAATGGTATTTTTTGCATAATCTTATCTTTGTTATTCGCGTTTTAAATACGGTTAAGGTGTGTCCAGTATAGGATGTTGCACCTAAAATACAGTTATTTAAGACGAAATTCAGCGCTTGCTGTGATGATCCCTCTCACCCTATGATTATCATGGCCCATAACGTTATCAGGAAAATAGAATGCGTAGACTACCTCCGGTATTACTTGAAGACGGTTGCCCTAGAGAGTTAATCTCATTGATCAGAACGATTTTAGCGGCCTGTAAAGAAATTTCATTCCGCGTCGGCCAAGGTGCCCTGTCCGGTGTACTAGGTTCAACGCTTGATGAAAACATTCAAGGCGAAACACAAAAGAAACTCGATGTTCTGACCAACCAACTACTTAAAGATATTTTACTGGAGTCAGGCTACGTAAAAGCGATAGCCTCAGAAGAAGAAGACTACACAGTAGCTGGCAACCCGAATGCAGAATATATCGTTGCGTTTGACCCACTTGATGGCTCATCAAATACCGATATCAATTCACTGGTTGGTACTATTTTCTCAGTAATGAAAGCGCCTGAAGGCTCAGATCCTGCAGATCAAAGTATCTTTATGCAGCCGGGTAAAAGCCAAGTCGCTGCGGGATATGTATTATATGGCCCATCTACAGTGCTTGCATTAACGACTGGCAAAGGTACTCGTTTCTTCACGCTAGATAAAACACACGGCAGCTTCTTATTAACTCAAGATTTTGCCCAAGTACCAGAAGAGACCAACGAATACGCCATCAATGCGTCAAATCAACGCCATTGGCAGCCTGCGATGCAAAACTACATAAATGACTTAATGGCTGGCGAAACAGGCCCACGAGCGCGTAACTTTAACATGCGCTGGATTGCTGCCATGGTTGGTGACGTGCACCGCGTGTTATGCCGTGGTGGTATTTTTACTTACCCTACCGATACGAAAGATCCGAACAAACCAAACAAACTACGCTTACTTTATGAAGCAAACCCAATGGCCATGTTAATCGAACAAGCTGGCGGCATCGCATCAACAGGCACTGAGCGTATTATGGATATACAACCAGACGCCATCCACCAGCGTGTAGCAGTGATTCTAGGCTCTAAAAACGAAGTAGAGACCTGTTTGGGATACCATAAGTAATAGCTGTAAGTCATAAGTTTTAAGCTATAAAATAAAAGCCGCGCTTGTTAAATCAAGCGCGGCTTTTATCTTACATTTAGTTATTTATAGCCCCTAGATATTTAAATTCTAAACCGATTCCTAAGCGCTAAACCTATAAGAAACAGCATTAATAAAGAAATGATGCTTTGTAAAAAAGTTGCTAGGTGTAGTAAAGGAGATAAATCACCTTTAAATAATATTTCAACTCCCTCATTTCTGGCTAACCTACTGTCCGGAATAATAGGCATTATTTGACCACCAGAAAACGAAAGAGCTTCGGTTAGTTTTTGCCAATGACCATTTAAGCCTATTACAGTTTCAGGAGAGGAAATAAAATACAGCACAGTAAATAAAAGCCAAACCGCTACTAAAGCCAAAAATGGTCTCAGCTCACTTCGCCCATAATTACTTAACCAATCAAAAGTAATATCCAAGAAAAGACCGCTTTTTGTGATATTTTCATGTCCTCGTTTACTGCGCATTTCATATGCATGAAAGTCTAAAGCACGATCATGATCTTTATTGACTTCAGCTAACTCTTTTAACCGCCTAAATCGAGCGATATTATCTTTATTGCATGTTTTCCTTATAAACCGATGATTTGTTAATTCTTTAGGTGCGCATACAACGCCTTCTAAATTACAATGGTTACTCATTGCTGTTTGAGTTAAATCAATTACACAGTTAAATTTATTATTTGAAATATCAAAACTGCGCTTAAAGCAGGAATATTTGAATGAAACTCCTTGTATTTTATCAATACCTTTTATGTGCAGAAACCTAAACTCTCCATCTACAGTCATTGACTCAAAATTCAGAAAGTGTGTATTGAATGTAGTGCCAAGGAAGCTTAGGTTTCCCTTCTTACTAGAAATCCCTTTAAAACTAACTTTATTGCAATTAAAGCTAGCTTCGTCAAAGTTTATATTTCCTCGACCAAATCTAGCAGCGTCAAATTCCACACACATACCCGCTTTCAAAAATTTTGTAGAAAAGAAATTAACACCGCCATTGCCGAAATTAGCGTTATTGAATAGAACATAAACACTATTAAAAATAGCCCCAGTAAAACTTACTAAGTGATTTCCAAAAATTGTATTACTGAAATCTACAACTCCACCTGGGAAATGAAAATCACTAAAATCAGCTGAGAGTTGACTATCACCTTTATATTTTGAAAAATTGATACCTGAGAAATTTATACTTGCATCAGGGTTATTTTCAACCCATTCATTCCATACCTCTCTTCCTTGTAGATACAGATCTAAAGCCTCACCGCCTGATAAAGCCATTTTATTATTCAGATACATGCTATAGATTCCACAAAATATATTTTACTATTTTGTACTTTATCAGAATACATCAAGACTTTAACACTACAATCTAGGCAAATGGTTAGTTTATCAATAACCCAACTAACCTCTCAATTTTACTATTATCTATCTCGCCCATTTGTTCGCTGTTGCTTAAAGCATAAATTACACCTTCGACGGCGCTGTGGTCTATGTCGGTTCTTGACTCTAAAACATTGGCCCACAGCTCTAGGTCGTCTAAATCTATTTCGCCGGCAAGGCATCGAGTGAGCACATTGAGTACGGCTTCGAGCGTTAATATGTAAGCTGGGCTTTGATCACCTGTCAATGATGAAACAATAATGCCAATGGCTTGATCTTTATTTTTGCCGAAGGTGGCAAATTCTGCTAACGCTTGTGCTCTGTTCATATTTGTTTATCTGTTATTCTATTAATGATTATTTTAAAAATTGACCCAATATCTAATGACAACCCTAGCCTGTTCACAATGTAAAGCTTCGCTCACCTGTAATGTTGATGATATCGATACATGTTGGTGCAATGAACTGCCTGCTATTTTACCGCTTGATAACACAACCACCAGTTGTTTATGCCGAGTGTGTACCTTGGCTAAAATTAATCAGTTTCTAAGTACCCTTTACCTGCGGCCTCTCAAAGAGCAGCTTACTTTCGCAAAGTCCTTTCAGACTAACGCCAATTTAATCGAGCACCTCGATTATGAAATGCAAAACAATTATATGGTATTCAGCCGCTGGTTCTTCTTAAAGCGTGGAAAGTGCTGTAAAAACAATTGTAAAAACTGTCCTTATAAAAACGTATAGAGTATTTATTCAAAATAATGGCATAAAGCTGCAAATAACGCATGACTGGCAGAATAAAAATACACTATAATTGGATATAAATTCATAAAACATCCAGAAAATCTGCTTAACATATCGCCTCAGGTTGATTTTTAAGCATAAAATCACTGTAACTTATTCGGAAAATGAACATGAACACCTTTAGGCCAGCACTTCTTGCATCAGCTGTTTCTGCTATTTTATTTAATAGCCACCATCTTGCTGCTGCGCAGTCAACAACCCAAGCAGAAAAAGCAATTGAAACAATTCAAATTACCGCGACTCGTCGTGCGGGCTCAGTGCAAGAGGCACCACTTAATATTACCGCCCTTGATGGTGATGTGATCAAAGATCAAAACATTGGTGATCTTGAAGATGTGGCACGCTGGGTGCCAGGTTTAACTATTTCTGATCAAGGTGGCCGTGAAGGTTCACCGATTATTGTCCGTGGCTTAAATACTAATACTTCTGATCGTATTTCTGATGGCGGTACAGTTGCCACTTACGTGGGTGAAATTCCACTTAATATTGATTTACGTTTAACAGACGTAGACCGTGTTGAAGTGCTTATCGGTCCACAAGGTACATTATACGGAGCGGGAACATTAGGTGGTGCAATTCGTTACTTATTAAAACAACCTCAGCTCGATATTACCGAAGGCCAAGTCACTGGTGATGTGTTTAGCTTAAACGAAAGTGACGGCACTGGCGGTGAGTTGGGTTTAGTATTTAATACGCCGTTAATTGACGATGTATTGGCTATTCGCGCTAGCGTCAATTACTACACCAACCCAGGTTATATCGATTATAACTTCGTAGTACAAAACCCAGGCGTATCAAACCCAAACCCTGATTTTACCAACCCACAAGATGTCAGTGCTAACTTGCGCAATGTCAGTGATGTAAATGATGAGCAAATTACCACAGGTCGTGTATCACTTCGCTGGCAAGCTAATGAAGCTGTAGAGGCAACGCTAAACTATTTTTATCAAAAACAAGAAAATGGCGGTAATTCTACATCGCAATATAATTCATTAAGTGACAGCAGTGGCCTACAAGGGATGGTTGGCCAGTATGAAAATGCCGCGCGGATACTTGAGCCTGGTGAAGAAGAAAACGACTTATTAAGCTTGGAAATTAAAGCGGATTTAGGTTTTGCTGAACTTGTATCTGCCTCTGGTTGGTCAAGCTATGAGCAATCTGGACAACGTGATCAAACTGATTTGCTTTACGACATATGGACTGGTTATGCAGAATTTCCAGCGTTTGTTGCGCAAACCTTGGATACATCAAAACGTGATAGTTTCACTCAAGAAATTCGTTTAGTGTCTAACTCTGATAGTGCTTTTAACTGGATTGTCGGTGGTTACTACAACAAGCTTGAAACTCACTCAGACGATCGCGAATACACACCCGGTTTAACTGAGTTTTGGGGCGATGATATTCCTAATCTACAACAAGATCTCGAGTATATTTTAGTCAGTGACTCTGAAACCACTGAAAAAGCACTATTTGGTGAAGTAGGTTATGCGTTTACCGATCAATTCAATGTAACCCTTGGTGCGCGTTTTTACGAATATGATGTATCCACTACTTCAGGCTCAGCCACACCGTTGTATTCAGGTGATTTTTCATCATTAGATCAACTTGCAATGGTGAATACGAGCGCCAGTGATAACGGTAACTTATTTAAATTTAACGCTAATTACACTTTTGAAACTGGTGTACTAGCCTATTTTACCGTTAGTGAAGGCTTTAGGATTGGTGGTGGCAACGGCCTAGCTCCTTGCCCTGATGTGTTACCTGAACAACAAATTGTCTGTGCTCTACCAAATGAAATTGGTTATGAACCTGATACCACTGTAAATTATGAACTTGGTTTTAAATCGAGCTGGTTTAAAAACCGCCTACACTTTAACGCGGCATTATTTAATGTTGATTGGAAAGACGCGCAAATCGGTAGCACAACCGTAAATGGTCAGGAGTTGATTACCTCAAATGCAGCTACTGCTAACTCTAAAGGGGTTGAAGTTTCAAGCCGTGCAATCATCGCGGATAACTGGACTGCTTATGCCACATACGCTTATGCCAAAGCGCAATTAACTGAAGATTCTCCTGATGTATTTGGTGCAGGAGTACAAGGCGGTGAAGATGGCGACCGCTTGCCAGGTGCGCCTGAGCATCAATTCTCGTTTGGTCTGCGTTACGAACAAGATGTATTAGATAATAAACTTTTAAGCGTAAATTACGGTATAACAGCACAGAGCGATACGATCACTAAAATTGGCTTAAAAGCTGATGGTGAAACGCTTGCAGGCTATGCCTTGAGTAACTTATCTGCCAAGCTAACCGGTGATATGTGGTCGGCCACTCTCTATGTTGATAACTTATTCGATAAGTACGCGTTCACCTCTGTACGTCGAGATAAGTCTTGGATTGATTCGAAAGAACTTCCTGAACTACAACGTGTGTATGGTCACTACACTACAACACCGCGTACTATCGGCATGAAGTTTACGTATAACTTTGAACTGTAATAACGGTTATCTATAAACTAAAAAAGCCTTGGTGTTTTACGCCAAGGCTTTTATGCTTATTGCCATGCTGACATCGATACAAAAAAACCTACAACAACAAATTGAGCACGCTATTAATCATAGCAAGCTTAATGACGCGCATTTATTACTGATCAGTAATATTAAAAACACACCAGATGATCACTTTAGCTATTTTTTGCTGGCGCAAGTAAATGTTGCAGCAAATGATATAAGCAAAGCAAATAAACTCTTAAACAAAGCGATTAGTATTACGCCCCTACCTTTATATTTTGCTCACTCAGCCAAATTTGCCGTACTGCGCGGGCAGCTGTTAGATGCGCAGCAATATATAACTGAAGCAATAAAACATCCATATTATGAAGTTATTGAATGCGATTTAATTGCTAATGTACTGACTCGTTTAGGCCATTATCCACTGGCGCTCGAGTGGCAATTACGGGCCTATCAACAAGCCCCTAACAATCCGCAAATAAGTTATAACTTAGCTGTGGCCTATAAAATCATGGGGCAATTGAATGATGCTATACAGCTACTGCGTACACTTACAGAGTTACATCCGCAGCATTTTCAAGCTCACTACTCGCTCGCTGAACTTAACAATAACAAGCAGGCTAAGCAGCATTTACAACAGCTGTTAACTTTAACCGAATACGCTAAAACGCCGATGCAGCAACAATTTCTGCACCATGCGATTGCACTCAATCACGAGCACTGCGCTGATTATAAGCAAGCCTTTGCCCACATTACTACAAGTAAGCAAGCGATCTATCAGCATGTAAAATATGATGCGCAAGCTCACAAAGCATTTTGCCAGCAACTGATAACCTTAAGTCACAGGTATACGCCGTCCTTAAGCGACAACGATTTTACCCCGATATTTATTGTTGGTATGCCGCGCTCAGGGACTACTTTGCTAGAAAAAATAATGAATCAATCAGATCTGGTGCAAGGTGTTGGTGAACTCAATGATATTGCCCAGCTTTGCCAAGGTAATAATGCTCAGCCATTAAATAGCGTGGTGCTCAATGATGCATATAAAAATGCTGCGTTAATGGCGCAGTTGAGTCAGTATAAACAGCGTATTAGTCAACTAGTAGCACCACAGCTACGCAGCTGCGACAAACAGCCATTTAATTTTTACTATATCGATTTAATTTTAGCGGCTTTCCCGAAGGCTAAAATCATTTGCATGCAACGAGGCCGAAAAGCTAGCTGTATAGCTAATTACCGCCAACTGTACAGCCCAGCCAGTGCGTTTCATCACTATAGCTATAACCTGCAAGACATCGATAGTTTTTATCAAGATTACAGCTCTTTGATAAATCATTTTGCAGCAAAACACCCGGATAATGTGATGATTATGCAATACGAAACATTAGTATCAGAGCCAATCACAAGCACGCAACAGCTCTATGATTTTTGTGATTTACCTTGGCAAGTTAAGTGTCTGGATTTTCATAAACAACATAGCCCGTCGGCAACAGCAAGCAAAGTACAAGTACGCCAGCCTCTCAATAAAAAAGCCATTGATTACTGGCAGCACTACGGATTTGCGTTTAACGCGAAGGACAGGGACCCGTTTCGATAGGTAGTTCGTCTCGGCCGCCCCACTCACTCCATGAGCCGTCATAAACATGCAGATTTTCATATCCACACTCATCGGCAAATAACGCCAAGATACATGCAGTAACGCCGGAGCCACAACTAAATTGCAAGGTAGTTTGCAGATCTGCTTGATCGCCAAGTACAGCCTCGAAAGCAGCTTTAATGTCAACGAATGGTTTTGCTTCGCCATCATCCAATAATTCAACAAAAGGTAAAGCGCGGCTATTAGGAATATGGCCGCTGCGCATCCCAGCTCTCGGCTCTGCCATTTCACCTAAATAACGCTGATAACCTCGTGCATCAAGTAGTACGGTATGTTCATCATCTATGCCCTGAAAGACTGCAGCCGCATCAATAAAGTAACCAACTCGCGGTTTGGCAACAAAGTTACCTTTATGATAATGGCGACTATATTCAATTTGCGTTAAATAACCCAACGACTGCCACTTAGCAAGGCCACCACTGAGTACTTTGACATTATCAAAGCCCATGGCTTTAAACATCCACCAACCTCTTGCAGCACTAAATAAGCCTTGGTCTTCGTAGATGATAACTAAGGAATCTTTATCAACCCCCATTAACTGCATCTGCTGAGTAAATTGCTCCGCACTGCACATGGTATGCGGTAGCGGATTGTCTTGATCGGCTAATTGCTTTTTAAAGTCAAAACGCTGTGCATTTGGCAACTTAGCCTGCGGTTTATACTCACCCAGCTTACCTGGGCGCACCATGCCAGCATCAAAGATAACCAGCTTTGGGTCGTTTAAGTGCTCGTTTAGCCATTGGCAAGTTACTATGTTTTTCATTGTGTTCCTTTACTTCTGTTACATATTACTAAGCCTTCTCTACCAGAGCCTATTATTAAAATAGTTACGGTACATTTTGCACAATAATTTTGCCAGCTTCTATATACACTGTAAATTACTTAAATTATCAAGAATAAACTAAAAAATATTTTTTCTACAATTATATACATTTATACTAGGCATTATATTGCAAACAATGTGATACAAAGATGATTTTAAAATATCTTAATATTGACAGTTCTAAAGGCTAAACTTAGATGAAAAAAAATAATCAACAAATAGTAAGCAGCCAAATAGCAGGCAATATTTTAGTAGTACTACCAAAATTTATTGGTGATGCAGTCAATTGCACACCGGCTTTACAACTACTTAAAGACCTTTATCCAACTAAAAGCATTATCTTATTTGTTAGACCTCACTTAGCTGAGATGTTTAAACGCGAGACTGACTACTGTGTTATCGTGGATGAACGCTTTGATAATAACAAACCCATCTCTATGTGGGCACAAGCAAAAATACTCAAAAATGCTAACATTGAGCTTGCAGTAATTATGCGCAACTCATTGTCTGAAGCAATACTTTGCTTTTTAGCAAGTATCAAATACCGAGTAGGTTATGCAAAAAATGGTCGCTCACCACTGTTAACACACAAACTGAAATTAGACGAAAATCACCACTATATATTTCGCTACTGCCGACTTGTGAATGAGCCACATGGTAATCCGTTTAGCTCTATACCAAAAACAGCAATCGTAAAAGAGCCGAGCCTGTTAATCCCTAAACAGAACAAAAAATCTATCGGGGTTTATTTTGGCGGAAAAAATAAAGGCTTGCGTCATTACCCTAATGAGCTTTCATTTGTTGCAATGGTTGATATAGCTAAAAATATTGACTGCACATTTTATATTTTTGGTGATAACGGTGAGCTTGAAGATACCCAACAATTACAGGAGCGGCTAAACCAGCAAAAAATTGACTCTGTCGTCCTTGCTGGGAAAACCTCGATTATTACTATGATAGACGCTATCGGTGAGCTTGATTTATTACTGACAATCGATTCTGGTCCCATGCATATTGCAGCTGCATTCAATATTCCTTTTGTTGCTGTTGTGGGCTTAGGAACTTCGCCATGGAGTGTTGTGGCACCCAAAGTAACTAATGCCATTACGTTAATTGCAAATGGCGATCAGCTACTTGAAAAAGATATTATTAACGAAATAAAGCCACATCACGTCAGTGAAGCTGCTTTAAAGTTACTGGATCACTAAATCTTAATAATCTCGGTTCTCAGTGGTGCCATTTTCGCGAGTATTTTATTTTGCACTGTATGACTAATATTTTGTTCATTCATGGCATTGATTAACAAATCAACCACATGATTAAAGTCAGCCTCCGTGATGTGCATGCCAGTATGAATATCAACCATACTATCACGCGTGTACTCACAGGGCCCATCAGTTAATACACACAAATGATTAATAAAGCCTTCGCGGAAATGGCTAATATTTGCATGCTCAAAGTAATGAATAATTTGTTCGTCATTACCGATTTGATTAATGAAACTATCAACCAGTCTTTGTAGCCCTGCTTTACCATCAAGTTGCTGATAAAACGTTAGATTTGAAGCCGATGAACAACCAGCTAAGCTGGCTATTAACACTATCGTTGTTAGTATTTTTTCCATTACCAATATCCTGTTACCGATAAGTACCAACCGGTTTGGTCTTTTGCTCCAGCAATACTACCTAAATCAAGGTATGCGGCAGTGACACTTACGTATTTATTTGGCATCCAAGCAACAAATACATCTTGCCAATCTTGCTCACCCAATCCGAGATTATTTGATTTTTGACGATACTCTATTCCAACAGCAACTTCTCGACTAAGAAAAATGGCAGTACTAGCTTCAAATAAGAGTTTTTCATTGCTATTCGCTCCACCGTATCCAAGTAAGCCAAGCTGATTTGCTTCACTATAACGCGTGGTAACATTCCAAAACCAGTTATAACCTGCAATGGCCCCTAAATGTAACTTGCTTGCAGCAAGGTAAATATCTATACCTGAGGTGTCATTAGCCCCTACTAATGTCGCGACTGCGCCATCATCAAGGGATTTGTATTGTACTCCCAGCGAAAGTTGAGGCCAGTCACTATAAACAATATCACCATAGAGCCTAATCTTAACACCGGTGATTTCTTGTTCTATCTCGGTATTTAGCGCCGGCACAGCAAAGTTTTGCTGTGCATAGCTAAGCTCAACGCGATTAAACAAGTTAACTTGGGCACCGCATACATCTAAGCTGTAATCGGTAACATCAGCCCGACTACAAAAGCCATTAATAGAAAACTCATCTTCGCTGGCATAACCCGCAAGCTGCGCCCAAGGCACGATACCACCACCACCACTACCTTCTACTTGCGATACTCCAGGCGTTGCTAGCAGCTTGCCTTTTGAGGCTAAGCTATTAAATGCAGATAATGCGATAACAGCTAAAAATAATAATTTAAGCTTTTTCATTATACTGCTCCAACCATTGCTCAAACGCATCGGCTTTGAGTGGACGACTTAGATAATACCCTTGCACATGATCACACTGCATTTTTTGTAACAGCTCTAGCGATCCTAATGTTTCAACCCCTTCGGCTACGACAGAGAAGCCAAGCTGATGACCTAAGGTAATTGTGGATTCAACAATAAACTGATCCTTTTCAGATTCATCAAGTTTAAGAATAAAACATTTATCTAATTTCAGCTCGTCAATAGGTAACATTTTCAAGCGCCCTAGCGATGTTTGCCCAACCCCATAATCATCAAGAGATATTTTGACACCGATCGCTTTAAGATTCTCCAGCGCGTGAATGCCCTTTTCTTCATTTTCAATCATATCGCGCTCTGTTAATTCAATCGTGATAAGCGCAGGTGCAACTGAAAACTGTTTTAAAGTACGAATTAAATTGGAGTGAAAGCCGGGGTAAGCGATATCTTGGGCTGAAACATTAATCGCAGCTTGCATATAAATGCCTTGCTGTTGCCAAAGTCCGACCTGTGCTATCACTGTTTTTACCACCCAACCGGTAAGGTCAACAATCAATCCCGATTGCTCAGCTAGATCAATAAATAGCTCCGGCGATACCCAACTACCATCCTTGCGTTGCCAACGAATGAGCGATTCCACTTTATTGATTTGTTGTGTAGCGATATGTAGTTTAGGCTGATAGGTCATAAACAGTTGACCATCATCATCATGAATCGCTTGCTTGAGCTCATCGATCATGATGAGCCTTTCAAGATGTGCTTCATCTTCTCCGGGCAGGTAGTAATGAATATTTTCATGAGCACTGGCGGCACTATCCACAGCAATCAATACCCGACGCATTAAATCATCCGCTTGTAACCCTTGCGAAGGATACTCCACCACACCAGCACTAAAGCGTAAGTTGATTTTAAGCTTTTGAATAGTATAACCCGCTTGTAACTGAGCCATTAATCCGACTATACCACTTTTAAGATTACGCCCCGCACTACTAGGAAAAGCGGTTAAAAATTCATCACCACCAATACGCGCATGTAAACCGCCAAACTCATCTGAAAACTCAGCAATCCGTAACGCCACAGCTTTTAAGCAATCATCACCAATACGAGCCCCTAGCTTATCGTTAATATGCCTAAGACCACGAATATCGATTGCCACTAAAGTGTATTCTTGGGTTTTTTTAAGGTTTTCATTCAACACTTCCAGCATTGCAGAACGATTATAAAAGCCAGTTAAAGAGTCATGTTTTGCTGCAAAGCTAATTTGTTGTTCACGTTCTTTAATATCATTACCCATGTTTTTAAAAGCATCTATTAATGTAGCTATTTCATTGCTTTGCTTTTTGCTCATCGCGTCAACACTGTAGTTTCCTCGGGCAAACTGCCGCGCTAAAGTCACTAATTGTGATAATGGCATGGTTAAGTTTTTGGCCAATAAACTACTGGTAATAACACCGATAAAAATCGTTAAAGACGCGAGAATGACTAACGTGTAAAACAGCCGCTCAAATTCACTGTAACTTTGTGTTAGATCAGCACTCAGTAATACATTAACGGGATGATCGTCAAGGGAAGGTAGGTGTACATCGCGATTGCGATATACCAGTTGTTCACCAAAAATTCGTTGCGTGGTTGTTTTATGAAAATATTCAGTCGGAATAAACGGCGTCGGGCGCTCTAACAAAGAGCTTTTAACCAAATTATCGCTGTTAGCAATAAAGCTTACATCCATACCGGTTAAGTTTTTTAGCTCAACCGCAACCTCATCATCAATTTTAAAGCCGACTAAACTGTGCGCGATAGTACGTGGGGCTTTAATAGGTAATAAAATAACCTGATATAGCTCATTATTTAGCACAACAAAGCTAGATTGCTCGGTATTGTTGAGCAACTCACTCATTAACGCTTGTAAATTATTATCAAAGTCTTGTTGTCGATTAGTTGATACCAACTTACCTGATAAGTCCAATAACAACATTAAATCAGCATTAATTCGCTGACTATGATTATACAATGCGCTACTAATCGTATTTGCATCTTTAGTGGCAACCGCTTGTTTAAAACCAAAATCAGCAGTCAATACTTTTGCAGCTGTGAGCAATAAACTTTCTTTCGACGCTAAGTACTGCTTATAAACATTTTCAGCCACATTAATATCTTGGGTGACCTTTTTTTCATTAAATTGACTAGTCGACCACCAGAAACTAAATAAGCTCATAACTGTAGTTAATAACACTAAGCCTACACATAAAATAGTTATGCGATTTTTTAAACTATTTGTCATTCCCACCCTTAAACTTGCTACCAAAAGTATTGCGTGGCTTAGGCTCAGTTGTTTGCAGTGTTACTTGTAAACTATGAGGTGCATTGACAGCTAACATTAAAGGCTGTTTTTCTTCGAGTGTGTTCTTTTGTAATGAATGCCAAAGACTTAGCTTTACAGGTAGTGTTAGCCCATTTAGCGGCACATTTCCCAGTTCATCACTTTGATAAACATCAGCGCTTTTTGCTACATAAATATACCCTAACATAGAATCATGGATATTACAGCCAAGCACTACGACCCCTTGATTCTCAAATGTGATCGGGCTTTCTGGTTGTCCCGAATAAAGTTTCAACTGAAATGGTTTAGCCTGAGAAAAAGAGTACACATGATGGCGAATATTATCGCTATTTGGAAAGTTGACCTGCTGCCCCTGCTGAGCAATTAACAGTGTCGGTGAAAACTGTTTATCGACTTGATCCATGATCAGTACTGGTAACTGTTGTGATGACTTATTACCACCTTCACTAACAAGTTCTACTACTGCATTTTTAAGTGGCTGCCCATGTTGATCAACGATATTGAGCGTAACGTCTTGTGCAAAGGCTACATATGAACACGCCATTGTTAAAAGAGTCACAATGCTTTGGGTTGCCATTTTTTGCAACTTCATTTAGTCATCCTCGGTAGGGCGAACACTAACCTATGAGTATCGCTAATTAATCTTAGGTTAAGTTAATTAGAGACTGACTCCAAATGCAAGAATAAAAGCCCAGTTACACTAAATAATAGGAAAACTTAAGGCTTTTAAACAACAGCAAGCAAATAACTAATGACTAAAGCTTGGAAATCAAACCATATTGTTGATCCAAAATAGTTATAACCTCTGCGCGAGGATCTGTTGGAATAGCGATATCGTAGCCAACTATTTTACTGGCAATACCAACATATGTTTCTGACACAGATAACATAACTGATTCAGGCAGTATGTAATCTTTAGCAAGTTGCTCTCGCTCAGGCATACGGTCTTTATTCAGTAACACATCGCTATCAGGTACATTACTAATTAATAATTGGCGGAACCCCTCTTTAGAGTTCTCAACAATTTTTCCATCACGATACGCAGCACCATCCCAAATACGCGATGAATCAGGCGTACCGACTTCATCGATGTAGATAAGTTTATCAGTACCATCAATATCTTCTACATAGCCAAACTCAAACTTTGTATCGACGAAGATTTGATCCAGTTTAGCCAGCTCAGCGCTAATTAAGGTAAAACCTTCAACAAGAAGTTTTTCGTATTGCGTAACATCATCTTCAGACTTAAAGTTAAACACAGTTAAGTTATTAGTGATATTGTCACGAGTAATATTTACATCATCCACAGCAGGAATATCTGCAACGCCAGTAATAATACCTTTCGTTGATGGCGTAATTAACACATCATCTAACTGCTGATTAGCGGTTAAGCCTTCAGGTAATTCTAAACCACAAAAATTACGAACACCTTTGCTGTAATCACGCCACATGCTGCCAGTTATATACTGACGAGCAATTGCTTCTACTTTTACGGTACTGGCTTTACGAACAATCCATACATACGGATGTGGAATATCAACAATATGATTGCCCGCCAGACCTGCTTGATCAAATAGCTTAAACCAATGCGATGCAACAGTATTTAACGCAATACCTTTGCCTGGTACACCATTTAGGCCATTTTCACCTTGCCAAATACAATCAAAGGCAGAGATACGATCGGAAATTACCATAATAGCCAGCTCAGTACCTTTAGGTACTTGATAGCCTTTTTCGCTGATCAAACGTGTACTGTCTTCGTCTGTTAACCAATAAACTGAACGAACTTTACCACTGTGAACTGGGCCCTTTGTGCGTATTGGTAAGTCATCGTTTACGTCTAAAACTTTATAGCTAGTCATGCTATCTCCGAGTATATGGCACGCCCTGTAAGGGCGATCGTATGGGTATGGGGTTATAAGCCGCTAATGATAATCGAGACTGGGGGAAATCACAATTAAAGCACCACAGCAAACGTCATGTTCTTAAAACGGGTAACTTAAATAAATAAACTGCAACTTTGCTGTAACAAGGAATAAAACGCTATACTAATCCATTTCATTCTAGGAGGTGAACTTGGATTATTTAGCAGCGACAAAACAAAAAAAATACTTAATGTATATTTCGCAAAACTATTCTTATGCGATTTTACGGCCATTACAAAGTGAGATTCTAGCTCATGGTGGCCAAGTACGTTGGTTTTTAGAAGGCGATAATGTAACTCCTGATTTTTTAGCCTCCGATGAGTTAAGCCTCACCTCTATCGAGCAAATAAAAAAATGGTGTCCTGACGTTGTTTTTGCACCCGCGAATATTATTCCAACATTTATTCCGGGCTTAAAAGTCGCTATATTTCATGGTTTTGATGCTGGCAAGTTAAACAGTAAAGGCCAGAATGATCACTTCAAGATACGCGGTTGTTTTGATCTTTACTGTACTCAGGGACCAAATACTACACATCCATTTCAGCAATTAGAGAAAAAGCATGACTTTTTCAAAGTGGTAGAGACCGGCTGGCCAACACTTGATCCTTTTTTTAATAGCAATACTAAAAACCAATATATAAACACCAATGATCCTCGTAAAACACTCTTGATCTGTTCAACATTCTCAAGAAAACTATCACTTGCACCAAAACTTTATGAACAAATTAAATCTTTTAGCGAGCAAGGTAAGTGGCGTATTTTAATGCAGTTTCATCCAAAAATGCCTAGCGAATTAGTCGCTAAATACCAAGCACTTGAAAATAATAACCTGACCTTTATTGAAACCGATAATGTATTACCACTGCTGCAAGCGGCAGATATTATGCTCTGCGATACGTCCTCAATTCTACTGATGTTTATTTTACAGCGAAAACCTGTGGTGACTTTTTGCAATCAGAACCCTGGCAGGCACTTAATTGATATCACCGATCCGGATAAAGTCGAAGCAGCTATTGATTACGCGCTGACATATCCAGCACAATTAATGAGCGACATCGATGAATTTTGTCAACAACTTCATCCCTACCACGACGGCTTATCGAGTCAACGTGTACTTGCAGCAGCCAATGAATTATTATTGACCAATCCAAAACTTAAAGCCAAGCCGCTGAATTTAATTCGCAATTTTAAAATGCGTAAAAAGTTAAACTATTGGCGTTGGTAGAAAATAGGTCGCAATGATTACCCTCACTGATCTGGTCTTTAAATGGCAAAAACAACAAGCCAACCCCACTTTAGCAATTGCAACCCTTGGGATTGCTAAGGGTGAACATGTATTTTTACATGGCCCCAGCGGCTGCGGTAAGTCCACGTTCTTATCATTGCTTGCGGGGATAAATCGGCCAACATCGGGTAGCTTAAATATTTTTGGCTGTGAACTAAGCAAGCTAACTAACAGTAAGCGTGATGCTTTTCGTGCTGATCATATTGGCTATATTTTTCAAAACTTTAATTTATTGCCCTATTTATCGCCGATTGAAAACGTGACATTAGGTTGCCAATTTTCAAAACAGCGGCAAAAAAAAGCACTCGTAAATAGCATTACTCTCAACAAAGAAGCGGCACGGCTATTAAATGCACTTGGCTTAGACGAGCAATTACACCAGCAAAATGTGGCTAGCTTAAGCATAGGCCAACAACAACGGGTTGCAGCGGCACGGGCTTTTATTGGCAGCCCTGAGCTTATCATCGCCGATGAACCAACCTCAGCCCTTGATACACGTAACCGCCAAGCATTTATTACGCTACTGTTCGAGCAAGCTCAAGCCGCTAACAGCACCCTCGTCTTTGTAAGTCACGATGAAAGCTTACAACCCTTGTTTAACCGTAACATTGATTTAATCGCGTTACAGGAGCAAGTTTCATGATCCTAATAAAACTTGCTATAAGCAGCCTATATAACCGCCGCGCCAGTGCATTCTTAACCCTATTCACTATTGCTATCAGTGTCATGCTGCTATTAAGTATTGAGCGTGTGCGGGTTGATGCCAAAAGTAGTTTTAGTAATACCATTTCTGGTACTGATCTAATTGTTGGCGCTCGTACCGGAGATATACAGCTGTTATTGTCTTCGGTTTTTCGCATTGGTCATGCTAACAATGGCGTTAGCTGGCAAAGCTACCAATATATAAAACAGCAACGCGGCGTCAACTGGACCATTCCGCTATCACTAGGGGACAGCCATAAAGGCCAAGCGGTACTGGGCACTTCTGCTGATTATTTTCAACATTATAAATTTGCTAAAAAGCAGCAGCTTAGGTTTAGCCAAGGCCGCGCCTTCGCCCATTTAAATGAAGTCGTACTGGGCGCGCAGGTAGCAGCCAAGCTAGGCTATTCGCTGGGCGATAGTATCGTTATTTCACACGGTATGGGTAATACCAGCTTTCATCATCATGATGATAATCCCTTCACTGTGGTGGGCATTTTAGATGCGACAGGCACGCCAGTTGATAAAACCCTACATATTCCATTAGCGGCTATTGAACTGATCCACAGCGGTAACCATACCAGCCATGAACATGAACATGAACATGAACAGCATGATGATCTAATCGGTGAACCCAAGCAGATCACTGCATTTTTAATTGGTTTTGATTCTCCGCTTTATACGTTACAAGTAAGGCGTAATATTAATCAGTACAAACCTGAAGCGTTGCTTGCCATCATGCCTGGTGTAACTTTGCGTGAGCTATGGGAAATGCTCACAATTGTTGAAAAAATCTTGTTGCTGTTTTCTATCGTAGTGGTACTCGTGAGTCTGCTAGGCATGCTAACGACCCTATTGGCCAGCCTTAACCAACGCCGCCGCGAATTGGCCATTTTACGCTCTGTCGGTGCGCGTCCTTGGCATTTATTCACATTGATCAGCATAGAATCACTACTGATAACCTTTTTAGGTTGCCTAGTAGGTTGTGGGTTATTTTATTTATTAATGTCTCTTGCCACAGGTTACTTGCAAAGTAATGCCGGCATCACAATCACCATTGCGATGCTATCGAGCTATGAACTGGTATTGATCGGCGCTATTATGGCGGCCGGCTTTATCGTTGGTTTGATACCAGCCACCCGCGCCTATTTTTACTCATTGTCTGATGGCATGAGCATTAAAATTTAAGAGGAATATCATGCAGTACTTTCAAAAGCTCAGTTTGCTTTGCTTAGTTATTTTTAGCTTTGGTTATAATTTTAGTAGTTATGCCAATGAACCAAAAGAAATTTTTTGGGAAGATTTAATTCCTAAGGGACATGTACAAATAGATACTCAAGATCAAGCTAGCCATGAAGGTACAGAGCAAAATTGGGTGCAACCTGATCTAGATGCACCAATTGTTAAGGAACTCAATGGCCAATCAGTCAGCTTACCTGGGTTTGTAGTACCTCTTGAAGGTGACAGCGAAATGATTACTGAGTTTTTATTAGTGCCTTACTTTGGTGCTTGCATCCACGTGCCACCACCACCACCGAATCAAATTGTTCATGTGACAATTAAAGGCGGCGTGCCAATTGAAAGTTTGTACGATGCCATAGTAGTTACCGGCGTCATCAGCACTGAAACCTGGAGTGGCGACATTGCACAAGTGGGCTATAAAATGACAGCCGTCGGCGTTGCACCGTTTGAGCTGTAACTCAGATACATACCTCAGGCGTGTTGTTCCCAGTGCTGCAAATAGCAGCTCTCAAGTGCAACATGCCTTAACTTATTTTTGGCATTGACTACAGTACACTGTACTACGTTGCCCTAAACGAATTTCTGTTAATGCTTTCTTACATACCATACATGGCTCACCTTTGCGGCCATAAACTAATAACTGTTGTGCAAAGTAACCTGGTTTACCATCACTTTGGGCAAAGTCTTTTAATGTCGTGCCACCTTGGGTGATAGCCGCAGCCAAAGTATCTTTAATAATAGGGATTAATTGCTGATAGCGCGCTTGTGATACTTTTCCTGCTTCACGTTTTGGATGAATACCGGCCTTAAAAAGAGACTCGTTAGCGTAAATATTACCCACACCAACCACCACAGCGTTATCCATAATAAATTGTTTGATTGGCACTTTCTTATTTCGTGACTGCTCATATACGCGCTTAGCAGTAAATTCATCAGTGAGTGGCTCAGGGCCCAGTTTGCTCAGTAAGCTATGGCATTCGCCGGGCGCTTGCCATAAACAACAACCAAATCGGCGTGGGTCATTTAGTCTAAGAGCTTTACCGTTGGCAAATATAAACTCGATATGATCATGCTTTTTTAATGGCTCATTTTGTTCAACAACTCGTAAATTACCCGACATACCTAAATGCAAAATAATGCTGCCCAGTTCACACTCAAGTAGCAAATACTTTGCCCTACGCTCAACAGCTAAAACAGCTAAGTTAGCTATTTTGTACACATCATCAGGCACAGGCCAACGCATATTCGGATTATGAATATTCACCTTTGTAACTGTTTGCTGCAAAATATGTGGGGTGATCCCCATTCGGCTAACTTCAACCTCTGGTAATTCAGGCATACTATTTAGGCTCACTTTGTGAAAAATTAAAACTAGGGAATAAACGCTGCGCAGTTGCTTTATCAAGTGATAACACGCGCTGGTTGCTTTTATCTAATAAATAATAGCCTTGTGGTGCGCTATATAATTGATACAACCAAGGAAGTTGCTCGCCTGCCAACCATACGGTTGCTACAGTCAAAGCTGAGGTATTATGGAATGCTTGCTGATTATCAGCGACCGACAATTGCATGCTCTGCCATTCATTTACTAATGCCACAAGGTTTGCTGTTGTTGCTTGCCAAAAACTAGCAGGTGCATTATTGATTAATGCAGTGGCGCGCCAAGAAGTGCCTATGCGCTCTATTTTTTGATCGGGAAACTCTAGAGCTAAAATAAAGTTTTGCGCTGGCAATACACTTTGCACACTAGATTGTTCTGAACCACTGTTGAGTTTTGTATGTAATCCATTAAAAAAGAAAATCATCAACAGCATGGAAAAAATAACCACATTATTCCAGCCCCTGCGACCTAACTGCATTTGAGTTCTTCCTAAAAGATTCAATTAGTTAAAGTGTAACCAAAAACATATAAAAATGGCAGTTGAATTTTTTAACTACTGTTAAGACTGAATATTACAAAAAATCACCAACGCGAATGTGTCAAAGTTAAATTACTTTGCTAAAATACGGCAAAATTTAAGGAGTTCCGTCATGTCAATGTATGTAGTGGGTCATAAAATCCCAGATTCAGATTCTATTTGTGGTGCAATCGCACTCGCATATTTGAAAAACCAAATCGAAGAACCAGCAATTCCAACTCGTCTTGGTGAAATATCACCTGAAACGCAGTTTATTCTTGATAAATTCGGCTTTGAAGCACCAGAGCTAAAATTAAGTTATGCCGGTGACGATGTTTACATCGTTGACCATACCGAAAAAACGCAAGCACCTGATGATATCGATCAAGCTCGCGTTGTTGGCGTTGTTGATCACCATAAACTAGGCGATTTAACCAGCTCTACACCTCTTGAATGCTGGATCCGCCCTGTTGGCTGCTCAAACACTATCATTAAAATGATGTATGACTTCTACAATGTTGAAATTCCAAAAGACATTGCAGGCATCATGATGTGTGCAATTTTAAGTGATACGGTTATTTTCAAATCACCAACCTGCACCACAGCTGATATTAAATGTGTTGAAGCGCTTGCTGAAATTGCCGGCATCGAAGACTTTAAAGAATTAGGCATGGATATGTTCCGTGTTAAGTCAGCGGTTGAGAATACTCCAGCGCGTGATTTAGTAATGCGTGATTTTAAAGACTTCAACATGAACGGTAAACTAGTTGGTATTGGTCAATTAGAAGTTATCGATCTAGCGGTATTTGATGATATTAAAGCAGACCTTGAAGCTGATATTGCTAAGCTTAAAGAAGAAGGTGGACGCCACTCGGTATTCTTATTACTTACCGACATCATGAAAGAAGGCTCACAAATGCTGATCGTATCTGACGATGCAACACTAGTTGAAACTGCTTATGGTGTAACGCCCAAAGACGGAAAAGCATGGCTAGACGGCGTACTGAGCCGTAAAAAGCAAGTAGTACCACCACTGCAAGATGCATTTGCAAAGCTTTAACGTGCTAGGTGCTAGGTGCTAGGTGCTAGGTGCTAGGTGCTAGGTGCTAGGTGCTAGGTGCTAGGTGCTAGGTGCTAAAAATATTAACCTTGTGGGTTTTTCCTGCAAGGTTTTTTTATACCTAAAACTTATCAGTTAATATTTGTGCTACACAGGACTCTGCAAATAAGTAATACTTAACATCATAAATAATTAGGTAATATTCATTTATGTTAGGGTTTTGGTACAGTAAGTCTCCGCAATTTGCAAAGGATCACAAAGATTTTTGGCGAGCACGTTTAATCGCCCATTTTTTATTATTTTCAACAGCTTACTTTTTCATTTTAACAGTACTCAATGTTTTCTATTTCGAGCAATTAGACCTTGCCTTAATTGACTGTTTAGGACTTGTTATCTCATTAACTATTTATTTCTGGTTTTACAAATCTGGCAACGTTAATGTAACCGCATGGGCTGTTACATTAATGGCTAGCAGCTTAGCTATATTATTTATAATTTCGGTAGGCGGAAATCCATTCTCAATATTATGGGCTACGCTTATCCCCCCTATTGCATTTTTTTTAATAGGCAGAAAACGGGGAAGCATCATCAGCGCAATTGCATTCTCTATTTGTGCATACTTAATTTATACACAGCAACAACAAACAATAAACAATAACCATAGGGTTAGGATCATTATTTAACACTATCGAAGTCAGTATCGCTCATATTCTAATTTTTAGATTTTACGAAAAAACACGTTCGTTAGCGTATCAAAACTTATCTAACCTTAATGACGAAATTAAAAAGTTAGCAGAAACAGACAAGTTGACTGAGTTATATAACAGACAAAAATTTGATGCAGAGTTATCGGCATTAATAACTAAAAGCGAGCACTCTCAAACATCTCATTGTTTACTTATGTGTGATATAGACTATTTCAAAAAAATTAATGATACCCACGGGCATTTAGTTGGCGATAAAGTACTAAAAGAGTTTGCCCATCTGTTGCAGCAAAAAATAGGTGAGTAAGCGTTAATCGCTCGTTGGGGTGGTGAAGAGTTTGTAATAATATTACTCAACACTGCTTTGTTGGATGCAGCAAAGCAAGCGAATGAATTAAGGAGTTTAATTAGCTCAAATACAGTTGCCAATATGCCTATCACTATCAGCCTTGGGGTAACCGCTATACAAAAGAGTAATGATAGCGTTTTAAAAGTATTAGAGCGAGCTGATAAGGCACTCTACTTTGCTAAACATCACGGCCGAAATTTAGTTTGCATCAACGATAACAACGCACATGTTACCTGTTATGACACATTTTTAAAATTAGTCGACGATGATATAAACGAATAATACCAATCGACTTAAATATTTAACTATTCTAGCGCGCTAAATAAAGCGCTAACTGCGTTAGTAATTTTTCATGTAGAACAACTACATGTCAAAATTTCTGCCTTGTTATCACTGTATTTTTCTGTCGCTATAAATGGTCAGTAACTTAAAACGATTGGTATAATCTGTGATTCGAGAACGGAAAAACTACGCATTTGAAAAACAAAAAACCCAGCCTAAGCTGGGTTTTTGATATTCATAGAAAACTAAAATTACTTGATTTTAGCTTCTTTGAAAAGAACATGTTTACGGATTTTTGGATCAAACTTTTTGATTTCCATTTTTTCCGGCATGTTACGCTTGTTCTTGTCGGTAGTGTAGAAAAAACCAGTACCAGCTGTAGAAACTAAACGGATCTTATCACGCATGACTCAGGTCCTTAAACTTTTACGCCGCGAGCACGGATTTCAGTAAGAACCGTGTCGATGCCTTTTTTATCGATAATACGCATACCTTTAGTAGTAGTGCGTAATGTTACAAAACGTTTTTCACTTTCAACCCAAAAACGGTGTGTTTGTAGGTTAGGTAGGAAACGACGTCTAGTCGCGTTTCTCGCGTGTGAACGGTGATTACCAACCGCAGGACGCTTACCTGTAACTTGACATACTTTAGACATGTCTATATATCTCCAATAACTTCGCTCGAGCTTAATTTGTCCCCTAGGCTATGTATTTTGTGCCCCAGGGATAAATCGAAGGGCGCTCTTTATACAGCTTATACAGGCAAAGATCAAGTGATTGATCTAATCCAACCAGCTCATGTGTAAATTTGATAGCGGCTAATTATAAAGATCGAATGCCCTTAGGGAAAGTAAAAACTGCATTTAAATTAAACTAATTTGCAAATAAGCACTAAACCGCTCATTTTTAACACGCTTAGTGATTTGAATACGCTTAAATCAAGCCTCGTTCTGCAAACGAAACACAATTATCTCCCCCAACAACGATGTGATCTAAAATATTTATATCGACTAATTGCAAAGCTTGCTGCAATTTAGTGGTAATTAATTTATCAGCTTGGCTTGGTTCAGCAATACCTGATGGATGATTATGAGCCAGAATAAGTGCCGCAGCGTTATTTTTTAAAGCCGCTTTGACGACTTCTCTTGGGTAAACAGATGCCGCATTAATAGTGCCATAAAAAAGTGTTTCTTCTTTAATTAAGCGATTCTGACTATCTAAATACAACACCATAAACACTTCTTGCTGCAAGCCTCGCAGCTCAATCGTTAAATAGTCATATACTGATTGCGGTGAATTAAATACTGCTTCGCGCTGGCATTGCTCCATCATATAACGACGACTCAACTCCAGTACTGCTTGAAGTTGCACAAATTTTGCTGTGCCCAGTCCTTTTTGTGCACAAAAATCATCGATTGATGCATTAAATAAGTTATGCAGTGTTTGATTTTGTGTCATTAAATGTTGTGCTAACTCAACTACATTCATGCCCGGCAAACCCGTTCGCAAAAATATCGCTAATAACTCGGCATCGCTTAACGACTTAGCCCCTTTCGCCAATAACTTTTCGCGTGGTCGCTGGCTACTTGGTAAAGAGGTGAGCTGCATTATTTCGTCCCTGAAAAATGATTTATAATTTAACTGTAATGCAAAAATAAAATTTCGCCTGTAAAACTGCGAATAAATTCCATATTAAAACTTCGTCCCCAAGGCAAAGATTTGCTATCGTTAGCGCATATCGACAAACAGTTTTATCAGAGTATGACAAAGTTAATGACCAATTTAGCGACAGAATTAGTAAATAAAAAAATTGTACTTGGTATCAGCGGTGGTATTGCCGCCTACAAATGCGCCGAACTTGTTAGACGTTTAAAAGATCATGGTTGTGATGTCAAAGTGGTGATGACTGAGTCAGCTAAGCACTTTATTACTCCGCTTACCATGCAGGCCGTAAGTGGTGAAATGGTCTCAGACTCTTTGCTCGATCCATCTGCTGAAGCCGCTATGGGCCATATTGAATTTGCTAAATGGGCTGATTTAATATTAGTCGCTCCTGCCACATCTAATATCATCGCAAAAATGGCAGTCGGCATTGCAGATGATTTACTCACCACTCTATTGCTGGCAACCCCCGCAAAAGTAGCAGTGGCGCCTGCAATGAATCAACAAATGTATGCCCACCCAGCAACTCAAGCTAACCTAGCAACTTTAAAACAGCGTGGCATTGCAATTTGGGGCCCAGGTAAGGGTGAACAAGCATGTGGTGATGTAGGTGCAGGGCGAATGCTTGAACCACATCAGTTAGTGGCACTATGCACGCAACCTTCGCAACCGCAACTACTAGCTGGTAAAACAATTACAATCACCGCAGGGCCAACTCGTGAGCCACTTGATCCGGTGCGTTTTATATCAAATCACAGCTCTGGGAAAATGGGCTTTGGGCTTGCACATGCGGCAGTTAGTTTAGGTGCAACGGTTAACCTGATTTCAGGTCCGGTAACAATTGCGCCACCACCAGGTGTAAACCTAATAAACATTGAGACCGCTGAGCAACTACTTGAACAATCACTTATTTTTGCTCCCAAATCGGATGCTTTTATTGGTTGCGCCGCGGTTGCCGATTATCGCGCCGCAGCGATAGCCGAGCAAAAAATGAAAAAACAAGGCGATGAACTGACTCTCACTTTAGTTAAAAATCCAGATGTAATTGCCGCAGTTGCTAGCCTTACAGAGGGTCGCCCATATACAGTTGGCTTTGCCGCAGAAACTCAAGATGTCGCAAGCTATGCGAAAGGCAAACTCAGCAATAAAAACCTCGATATGATCTGCGCTAACGATGTATCACAAACGGGCCTTGGTTTTAATTCAGATCATAATGCTTTAACACTGTTCTGGCATAATGAACAAAAAGAACTGCCCGTCGATACCAAAAGCGCATTAGCACTGAGTGTAATGAGTGAGCTTGCTAAACGATTGTAAAAAGGCTGGAAAGAAACTGAATAAAACATTAACATAGCCCTTATCGCTTGCTCAAAAAGTGAGTGATAAGTAGCCGCCAAAAGCTAAGTAAATAATTATAAAGAAAGGAATGTTCATGCCTGCGACAAAAAGAAGTAATCGCAAAGAGCAAATACTACAAGCACTCGCACAAATGTTAGAAACCAGCCTAGGTCAACGTATCACCACAGCAAAATTAGCTGCTGAGGTAGGCGTTTCTGAAGCTGCGCTTTATCGTCATTTCCCGAGTAAAGCACGGATGTTTGAAGGCTTAATAGAGTTTATTGAAGACACTTTGTTGTCGCGCATAAATCTCATTCTTGAAAACGAAAAAGAAACTCAAAGCCGTATCTATAATATTTTATTGCTACTACTGGCATTTGCTGAGAAAAATCCGGGGATCACTCGTATTTTGACCGGCGACGCCTTGCAAGGTGAACAAGAACGCTTGCGTGAGCGTGTACAAAGCTTGTTTGAAAAGCTTGAAACACAACTAAAACAAGTACTACGCGAGCGTAAACTTCGCGAAGGTAAAACCTTTCAAAGTGATGAGTTAACCATTGCCAACTTTTTACTTGCCTACATTGAAGGCAAGATGAACCAATTTGTCCGCAGTGACTTTAAAGCAAAACCTAGCGCGCAATTTGAAAAACAGTGGTTAGAATTACAAAAAATATGGCTTTAACTCCTAGCTCCTAAAATTATCAACCTTGTCGGTTTTCCTACAAGGTTTTTTTATAAATGTTACTTTCAACCTTTATTTTCGACCGCTTATCGTTTCTACTCGAATTGTTGAACAAACTCGTTATGATGATGCAGATGAAACAAAACGAGAAGTAACAATGAAAGCACAACTTTCCCTACTCAGCGTAGCACTGGTTGCAAGCCTTGGCAGTGCCATGGCATCCGCAAAAGAGCCGCTACAATTTAAAGATGTATTCGATTTCAAAGCAGCTAAAACAACGCAATTATCTGAAAATGGTGAAGTACTGAGCTTTAGTGCAACCCCATACCGTGGCGATGCAACAGGCCAAGTCTATACCTTAAACAATAATAAATTACTTGCAGAAATTGAGCGCGGCACTAAACCTCAGATCAACAAAGCAGCTAACTGGGTAGCATTCACCCAAGTCCCTACTTTGCTTGAAAAAGAAACCACAAAAAAGAAAGACACCTTAAAAAACAATCTAGTACTCGTTAATACAATAACGGGGGAACAACAAGTTTTTGAGAACGTAAAAGATTACCAGCTCTCTGATGATGGTAACTGGTTAGCTTATCGCTTTGATGAAAAAGCAGATAAAGACGCTGATAGTAAAGATATTGATGACACAAAAAACACCGCTAAAACCAGTGAAATCAAACCTGATAAAAAAGATAAAGCGTTTGAGCTCATTGTTGTAAATTTAAAAGACAAAACAACTCATACAGTAAATAGCGTATTTAGTTACGCAATCAATACATTTGGCAGCGAGCTTCTTGTCAGCCAAAGCTATCCTGACGGTAACGATAACCAAGTAGCATTAATTACATTAAACCAAACATTTGATACGAGTGTATTAATTGATGAACCAGGCGTTGTTGCAAACAAAATAGTGTGGCATCCAACTAAGAATATTGCCGCATTTACACTGGGTAATTATGTAAATGACGATATGCGCCGTCGCGATCATCAGCTAAAACTGTGGCAAAACGAACAGCTTACAAATATTGCTGCTCCTGAAAAAGATTGGACTATTGGTAAAACAGCAAAATTGAGCTGGTCTGAAGACGGTGAACGCCTGTACTTTGAAAATCACCCTAAGTTAGCGGAAAAAATTAAAGAAAAGAAATACACCGATCAAGCCTCGTTATTTGATTACGATACGATACGCGACCAAAAAGGCCTTCACGTTTGGCATAACAACGATGCCGAAATTAAACCCCGCGAAGAGCAACAATGGAACGAGAGCAATAAAAATCGTCATTATCAAGCCGTTTACCATCTTAATGGCAAACAAGTTGCGCAACTAAGTAACACTGACATGCCAGATGTGGCACTCAATACCAACAATCGCACTGCGTTACTTGGTTCTTCAAATTTACCTTATCTTAAACGTATTATGTATGGCGGTTTTTTTGCTGACTACTATGCAGTCAATGTGCAAAATGGTGAGCGTAAAGCGATTATCAGTGATTACCCGTTTAGGCCCAGCCTATCACCCAGTGGACAATTTGCTGCTTACTTTGAAAATAGCCAAGTGCAACTCAAAGACTTAGGTAACAATAAAGTCAGTACCTTAACAACAGCGATTAAAGCAACGTTCGCTGATGATCAGCACGATTACCCTTCAACTCAACCGGGTTATGGTTTTGCCGGTTGGTTAACTGATAGCAGCCAAGTGCTGGTATATAGCAAATACGATATCTGGGCATTTGACGTTAAAACTCTCAAAGCCACACGCCTTACACAAGGCAAAGAAAACAACACGCAATATCGAGTCATCAAACTTGATAAAGACCAAGTAGGCTTTAAAAAAGACGATACATTGTTGCTAAGTGCTACAAACTTACAGCAAAAGCAAACTGAAATAGCAAAACTCAATCTTGCTGATAACTCGATCAGCAAAGTATTAAGCGGTAAAAAACGTTTTGACGTGGTAAAAAAAGCTAAAAATGCCGATAAATACCTATTCACTGAGCAAACTTATCAGCAGTTCCCTGACTTTTATCAAACTGATTTTAGCTTTAAAAAGCCACAACGCGTTACTAACTTAAACCCACAAGTTAACGACTTTGCGTGGGGGCAAAAACCGGAGCTAATTAGCTATAAAGGCTTCGATGGTGAAGACTTACAAGGCGTATTGATAAAGCCTGCGGGCTATAAAAAGGGCGATAAAGTGCCAGTGGTGGTGTATTTTTACCGTTATATGAGTCAACGCATGTTTGATTTCCCTAAAATGGAATTAAACCACCGCCCTAACTTCCCAATGTTTACTTCGAACGGTTACGCGATTTTCTTACCTGATATTCGCTTTGAAATTGGTCACCCAGGTAAATCATCAACGCAAACCATGATCAACGCCACCCAAAAGCTGATTGATTTAGGTATCGCTGACCCTGATAAAATTGGCTTACAAGGGCATTCATGGGCGGGCTATCAAAGTGCCTTTATGATCACCCAAACTGATATGTTCAAAGCGGTAGTATCGGGTGCGCCCGTGTCAAACATGACCAGCGCTTACAGCGGTATTCGCTTAAAATCTGGATTAGCGCGTCAGTTCCAATATGAAACTGGGCAAAGCCGTATCGGTAAAACCTTGTTTGAAGCGCCAGAGCTTTACATCGAAAACTCACCGGTATTCTTCGCTGATAAAGTAAATACACCAATCTTAATTATGTTTGGTGATAAAGATGATGCTGTACCATGGCACGAAGGCGTACAGTATTATTTAGCGCTGCGCCGTGCAGGCAAAGATGCGACGTTTTTGCAGTATGAAGGTGAACCACACCACTTAAAGAAATTCCCTAACCAAGTGGATTTTTCAATTCGGATGATGCAGTACTTTGATCACTACTTAAAAGGCAAGCCTGCCGCTAAGTGGATGACCGAAGGCGAAGCTTTCATTGAAGAATAAGCTGAAGAATAAGCAGCCATAAACTAAAACGCCCAGCAAATGCTGGGCGTTTTTTATTTACCTAAAACTACCTAGCCCGCTGACGATTACCGCCAACCTTAGGTTTGGTATTGGCTTTTTTAAACTGGCTAAATCCGGTGTGACGACTAAGCGCTGGACGCCCGCCTTTACCTGCTTTAAGCGATTTTTCGTCACGGGTTTCTTCTGGCACTAAGCAGTTTGGACCTTTACCAATCAACTTAGCTTTGCCCATACTACGCAGTGCTTCACGGATCATCGGCCAACCTGCTGGATCGTGATAACGCAATATCGCTTTATGTAAACGACGTTGACGCGCGCCTTTTGGTACCGGTACTTGCTCAGTATTATTTTTAATATTACGCAGCGAGTTCATCCCAGTGTGATAAATAGTGGTGGCATTAGCCATTGGTGACGGATAAAAATTTTGCACTTGATCTAGTTTAAAATCATTCGACTTTAACCACAACGCCATGTTCACCATGTCTTCGTCTTTAGTGCCAGGATGCGCAGAAATAAAATAAGGGATCAGGTACTGCTTTTTCCCTGCTTCTTTTGAATATTTATCAAAAAGCTCTTTAAACTGATCATATGCGCCCATGCCTGGTTTCATCATCTTAGATAATGGCCCGTCTTCGGTATGCTCAGGCGCAATTTTTAAATAACCACCAACATGATGGGTTACGAGTTCTTTGACGTAACGAGGGTCTTGCACAGCTAAATCGTAGCGAACACCAGAGGCTATTAGGATTTTTTTAATACCCTTAACTTCACGAGCCTTTTTATACAACTCGATAGTCGGTGTATGGTCGGTATCCATATGCTTACAAATATCAGGATATACACACGATAAACGTCGGCAGGTACTCTCAGCTTTTTTGCTCTTACAACGCAGTTTATACATGTTTGCAGTTGGCCCACCAAGGTCCGAAATAACCCCAGTAAACCCTGGTACTTTGTCACGAATTTGTTCGATTTCTTCAATAATCGATTCTTGTGAACGACTTTGAATTATCCGTCCTTCATGCTCAGTAATTGAACAGAAACTACAGCCACCAAAACAACCTCGCATAATATTAACTGAGGTTTTGATCATGTCGTAAGCGGGGATTTTTGCAGTACCATAACTTGGATGCGGAACTCGCTGATAAGGCAATCCAAACACCGCATCCATTTCATGTGTTTCAAGCGGATACGCAGGTGGGTTAACCCAAATAGAGCGATCGCCATGGCGTTGGAATAACGCTCGAGCACAACCTGGGTTCGTTTCTTGATGTAAAATACGTGATGCATGAGCGTACAGTGGTTTATTAACACTCACTTGCTCAAACGCAGGTAGCTTAACGTAGGTTTTTTCCCAAGGTTTAGGACGCGCTGGCTGAATGGTAATTGGTTTTGCCGCTTCAGCTTGTAAATCAATACCCGCTTTTTTAAATTCGCTTTTGCTACAACCCACATCATCCGCACCATATGGGTTTGGAATTGGGTCAATTTTACCAATTTTATCAATCGCGGTGGAATCACTACCACGCCAGCCCGGTAATGGCTCTTTACGAATAACCGCCGTACCACGGATATCTTGAATGGTATCCATCGTTTCGCCGGCGGCAATACGATGAGCAACTTCTATTAATGGTCGCTCAGCATTACCGTAAATAAGAATATCGGCTTTGGCATCAAATAAAATACTACGGCGAACTTTTTCTTGCCAGTAATCATAATGGGCAATTCGACGTAAGCTGGCTTCGATACCACCTATTACAATTGGCACACCTTTGTAGGCTTCGCGGCATCGTTGTGAGTAAATCATCACCGCACGATCAGGACGCTTGCCACCCACATTACCGGGCGTGTAGGCATCATCATGGCGCATACGCTTTTCAGCCGTATAGCGGTTGATCATCGAGTCCATGTTACCGGCAGTCACACCAAAAAATAAGTTAGGCTTACCAAGAGCCATAAAGGCATCTTTCGAATCCCATTCTGGCTGAGCGATAATACCGACCCTAAAACCTTGTGCTTCAAGTACACGACCAATTACCGCCATACCAAAGCTGGGGTGATCTACATAAGCATCACCACTGATAATGATGATATCGCAGCTATCCCAGCCAAGGGCATCCATCTCTTCGCGTGTAGTTGGTAAAAATGGTGCTGTGCCGTAACACTCAGCCCAATATTTAGGGTATGAGAATAACGCTCGCTTGGCTTTAAGTGCGCTCATATAAAGTAACCAATTGCTTTAAAAAAGGTCGCAGAGTATACCCGAATTAATCACCAAGCGATATTAGCTATTTACACTGGCATCAAACATAATATTATTTTTTACTTTCAATATATTGAATAAGCTCAACTTCAGGCATCGGTTTAGCGTACATAAAACCTTGCACTTCATCACAACCCAATTGCTTAAGAAAATCAGCTTGTGCTTGTGTTTCAACACCTTCTGCAATCGTTTTTAATCCGAGCTGCGCGCCAAGAGCTATAACCAGCTTGGCAATTGCGCCGCTGTCTTTTTCGGGTAAGTCTTTGACAAATGCACGATCTATTTTCAACCTATCCAACGGTAACTTTTGCAAATAACTCAGTGATGAAAAACCAGTACCAAAATCATCTATCGCCACTTCAATACCAAACTCTTTTAGATCTTGCAGTGTTTCAATCACCATCGAGAGATCATCCATCACCACACTTTCGGTAACTTCTAATTCAATATTTTTTGGGTTTACCTGATATTTTCGCAAAGTATCTTTGACTTGTTGTGCGTAGCCTTTCACCTTAAATTGCGGTACCGACACATTGACCGCAATACAAATTTCAACACCTTGAACCTCAAGACGTTTTTGCTGCTGACAAGCCTGCTCCAATACCCATTGACCAATCTCAACAATTAGCCCGGCATCTTCAGCAAGTGGTACAAAAATCGCAGGAGAAATATAGTTACCTTGTCCCGATGGCCAACGTAGTAATGCTTCACAGCCTTTTAATGACAAATCACTAAACGCCAATTGCGGTTGATACCATACTTCCAATTTATTATTTTCAAAGTCTTGGCGAAGCTGGCGAATAATCCCTAATCGCCAAGCCATTTGCTCTTCCATATCGGGTGTATAACAAACAGCATTCCCCTGATTACCTTTTTTAGCGTGATTGAGTGCAATATACGCAAGCTTAAGTGTTTCAATACCGGTGGTTTGAAAGTCCAGTTGCTCGCACAAACCAATTTTAAAATTAACCGGTAACAGATGCTCTGCTGCTGCAAACGGTAAGCTTAAATTTTCACTTAATTCGTTTAGATCAAATCCATCGCGCTCAATTAAAAAACCAAATACATCTGCACCAATCCGTGACAGTAATTTAGCGTTTGGGTATTCTTGTTTGAGTCGCTCAACGATTGATGTAAGTAAGTGATTACCCACTTCTTGACCCAGACCATTGTTGATGTCTGAAAAATGAGCGACATCAATTAGAATAAATAGATACTCGTTACTATTTAATCGATGATACTTTTCAATTTGTTCAATAAAATCAGTTCTATTGGCAAGACCTGTTAACACATCTTTGTAGGCTGCATCTCTGAGTTTATTAAAAAGTCTGACGTTATCTAAGCCTACACTGACGTTTGTTAAGAAAATTTCAGCAAATTGCAATTGTGTTAAGCTTGGTTGGCTAACGTACTCTAAGTAAATAGCAGCCTGACGATTTTTACTTTTCAATAAAAACGTAGTGTCGTGCTCAGTGTGCTGATGTTCGCCAAACTCAAAACAATTTTGCACTTGCAAAATAATCCGCCCATCATCAAGTTGTTCTACACCTTGGCCAATAAAAGCACTAAACTCAGCGCAACCACCCAACACTTGAACTTGATAACTATCATCCAGACTGCCACACACAACCCCCCTTGGCGCACAATCTAAAATTACCGAGAGCTGCTTAATCACCGCCATAGTAAATGCTTTAATGTCGGTAAAACCTAAAATTGCCTTTGAGGCTAACAGAATATTATTTAACGCTTTGCTTTGATATTCAAGTTGGCAAACTTGTTCGTATGAGCGAATAGCTGTAACTAACGAGGTAACTAGCTTACTGCGGGTAAGTTCGGTTTTAGTTTTATAATCATTGATATCATATTCTCGGATCACCTGTTCTTCAGGCGCATATCCAGGCTGACCCGTTCGTAAGATAATTCGTACGTTATGATTTTTCAGCGTATCACGTACCTCTTTAACTACTTTTAAACCCGCATCATCGGATTCCATGACTACATCTAACAGTAATACCGACACATTATTAGTATTAGCTAACACTTCAACTGCTTCAGCGCCAGAATAAGCATGATGAAAACGCAGTGTTCTTCCCCAAAACTCGACGCCTGAGAGTGCTAGTTCTGTTACAGTGTGAATTTCAGGATCGTCATCAACAATCAGAACATCCCAGTAATCTTTGGGCACAACCTCTTCATGAGGCTCATCTTCATGGTTAAAAAACAAAAAATCATTGTGTTCTGACGTCATTCCAAATCCTTTAAATTCAAATATTACGCGCCATCATTTAATATTGAGACAATTCAGTTATTGACTAATAAGTTATCACTATTTAACTTATGATACAGTATTAATGTCGATGATTAATGAATATTGATTTACAGATTATAGTCGATATTCAGCAGCTTGCTGTGCGACAGTGGAATTTATAATTTAAGGAACAGCCATTAATATTTTACCCAGAATTACTAAATTTATTTTTCTGATTACTTTAATTCTTTTGGTAATTGGGCTGCTATTGCCACAGCAATACCAAGTACAAAAGAGCATTGAAATTCATGCTCCGCAAACAGATATCACCCCGTTACTTAGTGATTTTACCAAGTGGTCTAGCTGGTCACCTTGGCAAAAAGTAGATCCGAGTATTGTTTTCACGCTTGGAGAGCCGAGCTCTGGCGTTGGTGCTCATCAATTTTGGCAAAGTAGCTGGGGATTTGGTGAAATGACGATTACCAATATAAGCAGCACTAAAATCAATTTTAATATTCTCTTTAATGAAGAGCATATTGTTACAGGTGTGGTCTCTTTTTCACCACTAGCTAATGGTAATCAAGTGACATGCTCACTAGATGGCGAAGTTACTACTTCAATTTTAGGTGGTTACTTGGCGCTATTTAGCCAATATATTTTGGCAAATACGGTGAAACTTGGACTTAATAATTTAAAAACTACTGCACAGCTGCAAATAGCCCCACACAGCGAGAAGATCGATGACGATTCAAACAGCCCAAGCAAAAATTAACCTTGCTCATATAATTGAAACTAAGCTAGGTTACTCGATGAGTAAAACCAGTTCGACTCGCCTTACCAGTACCAGTGATGATAGTTATGGCCCACAAGGGCAAAGTAAACTGCCCTATCAAGTCAATAGTGATAACTCAACACTCAATAGAGCCCAACATCGCCAACAATTGCTCCTTATCAAACAACAACACAATATTGAAGCGATTATGGCCATGGCAATGGATTTTTGCCCTGACGTAACTAGTAAAGGGCAACCTGACAGTGATTGGGTCGAACGCTTTATTGCACTATGTGAAGATACTTCAAACGAATCAATGCAAAAGCTGTGGGCAAAAATTTTAGCGGGAGAAACGGTATCACCGGGAACATTTTCAATTAAAAGCTTACAAACACTTAAGCAAATGACCCAGCGCGAAGCGGATGCATTACAAAAATGTACCGCGATTTGTGGCTATAATGAAAAAGATAATAGCCATTTAATTTTATTAGGCTTTTATAAAAAACCTTCGCTATTTGATTTGCTACGCAAAGGCAATAAAGTGTCGTTTAACTTAGGTAAAGCTGGGATCAGCTTTCCTGATGTATTAACTTTGATGGATATCGGCCTAATCTACCGTAAAGAAATTGAATCCGCAGCACTTAAGGCGGGCCAAGAAATGAATCTGACATTTTTAACCCAACGGATTGCACTCAAACCAAAAAATAACGATTTAGTGCTCAGTTACTATAAATTTACGCAAACGGGTGATGAACTTAGAAAATTGATTAACACGCCAGTTAATAAGGCCTATAAGCACTTGTTAAACAGTGCACTTGAAGAAGAGTTTGAAGTAGCGTGGCACGCAATTAAATAACGGTACCACGCCAAAGCACACAAATTAGAAGTGAATTTGTATGCCGGCAAATGGACCTGATGCATCAATATTAGTATATAGATTATCAATATCATCAAGCTCTAGCGTCATTTTACGGTAACCCGCTTTGATATCTAAATCTACCGCTAAGTTATCAAGCAAAGCCCATGCAATACCCGCTTGGTAGTCTTGTACTTTGCTATCATCGATAGCAAGTAAGCTGCCTTCAAAGAAGACGCTTAAACCCGTTAACGGTAAGCCTACTTCAGCACGACCATACACTAATGGTACAAAACCAGAAAAATCCACAGTTTCTGTTGTTGTTGTGCCATTGGCAGTACCGGTAACAACAATATCGCCATCAAACTGCTTAGCATTTACACCTAAGTCGATAGACAACAAGTCATTATCAAATATCTCATAATATAAAATATAATCAATGTGTGATAAGTCGCTGACCGTAGTTGCAGTGGTATTGGTTGTAAATGAAGTGCCACCAAACTCAAACGTCTCATTAAGCAAGGTTGAGCCATTTAACTCAAGCTCGGTATACTTTAACTTAATATTTGGCACTAATGGAATTGGATGCTCAAGCGCTGCGTAGTAGCTAATGAAGGTTTCATCTTCAAAATTAAAGTCTTGCATATTACCGCTATCAGAAAAGCTACCTGAATTATCAGATTGCCAGCCATCAACACCAACATATAAACCTAATAGAGTGTCAGCGTGAGCCGCTGGAGCCAAAAATGCCATCGAAAGGGCAGCGGCTAAACAGTACTTTTTCATGTGTTATCCTTGCGCTAAAAGTTCGCTAAGTTCAATAAGAGCCGCATTGGCTCGTGAAATATAATTTGCCATTACTAATGAGTGATTAGCAACAAAACCAAAACCATTACCATTTAAAATCACCGGACTCCAAACAGTCTCTTGGGTTGCTTCAAGCTCACGTATAATTTGTTGTAAGCTCACACGTGCATTCTTTTTCTCTAATACATCAGCAAAGTCATATTCTACCGCTTGCAAAAAATGTAATAAAGCCCAAGTTGCACCGCGTGATTCATAAAACACATCATCAATTTCCCACCAAGAGGTTTTTATCTGATTTTGTAATGGTGCATAAGTCGCTTGGTGTGCTTCTTTGTCACCAGCTAAATCAGTATTTAACCGATCTTGACCAACGCTGGCACTTAACCGCTGACTTAAACTACCAAGGCGTTTTTCGGCTTCTTTTAACCAGCCTCGTAGGTTGTCTGCCCGCGCGTAAAACTGACTGTCACGACTGTTTTGGTCAGCTATTTGAGTACGATACACGATTAATAAATCAATGCCTTTTTGGTATTCACTCTCGGCACTTGGCCACGCCCATGCTTCTGAACTAATATTAAATTGGGGCTGGGCTTTTTTTAGAGCTTCATGTTCGGTCGATTGCGACTGAGAACGGCTAAAGTCTTTACGCATTGATAGCGCCAAATCGCGCGTCATTTCTAATGCGCCATATTCCCAAGCAGGCATATTATCCATAAGAATACTCGGAGGTATTACATCATTTGATAAATAGCCACCAGGTTTATTCAATAATGTGCTGGCAACATTAATCAAAGCCGTAGTTGTTGTGTAACCTGTTACTAGTTTTTCGCCACGCTGCTGCGCATCCTGTTTAGCTTGCGTGATCACATTTACGCGGCTTGGCTCAACACTCCAATACACAGATACGGCATAAAATAAAATAAAAACTAATATTAGCCCTGCTATAATTTTCCCTTTATGTTGTGACATTTAATCTCCTAGTGATGTGTATGGTGCTGTTCAGATAGTGATACTTGCTCAACTTGGCTTTCTAATGAAACCACGGTAGCTTGAGTAAATACACGATCTCCATTGCTAAAATATAGCGTGAGTTTGAGTTCTTGCCCTATTTTTAACGGCTCTTTTGGTTCAAAAACCATTAAATGATAACTACCTGGCTTAAAATCTAGCTGTTGATGTGCTTTGATCTCTAACCCATCTACTTTTTGCATTTTCATCATACCATTAACATGCTGATGTTCATGTACTTCAACTCGTCCTAGGCTCTCAAGGCTAGCCTTAGTTAATGTCACTGCTGCATCACCATGATTAACAAGCGTTAAATAACCAACACTGGATTGACTGCCAGGTAAAAAAATCCTTACTTGGGCATTGCTAACTACAATATTACTTGCTGTATCATGTTGATGCTCTGCATGGGCAAATATCACTGGAGAGTATAGGCTTACAGCTAAAAAAGCCGCTGTGAAGATAGTTAGTAATGGCTTAAGAGTCATTTCGATCCTTGTTATAATAATCACTTTAAGTGCTAAATTTAGCATATTTGCGAAAAAATAGTCAGCTAAATTAGCATTTAAGGTAACCTCTGTGTGGCAAGCTATGCCACCTTTTTATTATCCGCGACTAACCAACACAGAAAAACAATCAGCAGTAGCGGCCATGCGATCATCACAGAACCAAACAACAAAGCCAGCATCACGCCGACTCCTATTATTAGACCTGCGCCAATCAAACCAACACTAACCAGCGCAATAATGGCAATAACGACCACCACAGCGACTAATGCACCAAATAGTTCAATGCCAACCCAACTCAAGTCAGCAATCCACAAAGGGAGCTGCCATGAGTCAAACTGCATTATCTCAAATGGACTAGAAGCGATAAACAATGCTGCTAGTAGACACAGTGCAATAATTTTCATGGCGCTCTCCTAATAAACCTTGTTGTCTAAACAACAATGTGCAATTAAATAACCCGCACCAATAAACAGTGGGAACTGAATAAACAGTACAATAGTTGCTAATCGAGTTGCCCAAATCGGAAAGTCAAACCGACGCGCTAAGCCACTACATACTCCCGATATTTTTTTATTTAATGGATCTTTACACCATTGAGTATTGTTATTAAATGTATTCATTTTTATAACTCCTAAGCCGACTGTTTTACTTTAGCTTTAAGTGCTGCAAGCTCTTTATCCAAGGCTTCGTCTTTTACAAGCGCATCAATTTGCGTTGCCGTGTCTGATTGATTAGCTGCAGCCATTTCGTATGCTTCCACTTGTGATTCAATTGACTCAACTCGGCGCTCAATCACATCAAAACGCGACAGTGCATGTGCCACTTTATCGCTATGTAACTGCTGATTAACTCGTACTCGTGCATTTAAAACACTATGCACCTGAGTTAAGCTCTGCCGCTTTGCTTTGGCAGCACTAAGTTTGTCTTGTAAACGCTGTGCATCGTCAGCTAACTTGGCCAATGAATCGGTTAATTTAACGAGCTCAGGTTCAACAGCTGCCATATCAGCGACTACACGCTGCTTTTCTTTTAATGCGGCTGTGGCTAAATCATCTCGGCCTTTACTAACGGCTATTTCGGCTTTTTCTTGCCATTGTGCTATGGATGTTAACTTATCACTTTGCTGGCGTTTCAATGCTTTTTCTTCACACAAAATCGCTGCAGTAGTAGTACGACACTCATTCAGAGCTTGTTGCATCTCGATAATAAGTAAATTAAGTAGTTTTGCTGGATCCTCTGCCTTATCAAGCACAGCGACCAAGTTTGATTGAATTAGATCATTAACACGATTCATTAGGCCCATGATTTTCTCCTGTTGATTATGGGTGATTACACCAAGGAGATTCCAAGACTTATGCCATGTCGTTAGAAAAACAACTAAAACAATAAATAACAATAGGATAGAAAGATAACATCAATTTAAAAGTGACGTTTAGCTGAATTAAAATACGTTAAATTAACTAAAAAAGTGATATTTTGACTAAATTTTAGGATCAAAAAAAGCCACTAAAAAGTGGCTTCCAAGATTAAAATTTCAGCTATTCAGGCACAAAACTTAATGCTTTATCCATCACTGATAAATCTGCTTGCTTACCATGGCCGTTTTCAGATAAATGACGTCTAAATCCTCGCGCCCCTGGTTGGCCTTGGAAAATACCCAACATATGGCGAGCTATATGCCAAAAGTTAGCGCCTTGGCGCATTTCATCTTCAATATAACCATACATTGAACGCACCACGTCATGACGCGATAATGTACACGCAGTATCACCGTAAATTTTCTCGTCCACTTCACTTAATATAAATGGATTACTATACGCTTCACGACCGATCATAACGCCATCAAGATGCGCTAAATGAGCAACACTATCAGCGATGGTATTAACCCCACCATTTAAGCTTAAATCAAGCTGTGGGTAATCTTTTTTCAGTTGATAAACACGCGGATAATCAAGTGGTGGAACTTCACGGTTTTCTTTCGGACTTAATCCCTTTAGCCATGCTTTACGGGCGTGAATAATAAAGTCATCACAGCCAACCTTATGACTCGCTTCGATCAGCGCACATAAAAACTCATATGAATCCTGCTCATCAATACCAATGCGTGTTTTCACCGTAACAGGAATAGTAACCTCCGCCTTCATTGCTGCAATACAATCAGCAACAAGCTGCGGCTCGCCCATTAAACACGCACCAAAGCGGCCATTTTGCACTCGATCCGAAGGGCAACCAACATTTAGGTTTACTTCATCATAACCACGTTCAGCAGCCAGTTTTGCACACTTTGCCAAAGCTTCAGGATCAGAGCCACCTAATTGCAAAGCAACGGGGTTTTCATGTGTATTAAAGTGTAGATAATCACCACGCCCAAATAAAATTGCACCGGTTGTTACCATTTCGGTGTAAAGCACCGCATGCTTGGTCATTTTACGATGAAAAGTACGGCAATGGCGGTCTGTCCAATCGAGCATGGGTGCCACAGAAAAACGTCTATTCAAAGTAAAATCCTCAGATGATATATAAGTATAAGGGTTATTCCCTCATTGGAAGGCGCTATATTTTACACAAATCAAAGCCGAGCTTCAATCGTAAGCAAGTTGTTGTTTGTCGGTAGCAGAGATTGAGTTGTTTAACGCAGCAACAAAAATGTATGCTGCGCTTTAGATAATATACTTAAAACGATTTTGTTAGATTATCAAATTGCTGGCCTTGCACTGTAATAGTGGTTTTTTCTAAGCTTATATAATCATTTTTTTGCTTGGGGTTAACCAAACGTGCTGCGACTTCAAATTTAGCAACTTTAGCTTCGCTATTTAGCTCAAGTATTTTTAAAGATGAATGAGTATCATGCTTAGCTGACTGCACATAATATTCACCAGCCCAACTGGCATCAAACACTAAATTAGGCGCATTTTTAGCGGAAGATTCAATAAACACTCCCTCTTTAATTTCGTCTCGTAATAAAGTAACGGTGTAATGATCTCCTCCCGTATGACCGAAATATACGGTAACGGCATGATTGTCATTATGACTAAAATCATAGTCAGTAACTTGAATAACCTTCATTTCGCTTGGAGGCGGTTCAACGCAAGCCGTTAATCCTAAAGCGAGAAAACCGCATAAAATAATCTTTTTTAATAACATTTTTCATTCCTTAAATTTTATTACGTTATATTTAATCTAGATAATTCTAAGCAATAATTCAAAATTTTATATGACAATAGTTTTTTAACAGCGCTACACAGCCTTTATATGAATACTTGTAAGCCAAAATAATGGGCTATCCCGTCGAGTATATTTGTCACGGCAACTGATGAAAGGATCAAACCCATGATCCGGCTAACGATACTCGCACCGCTATCACCAATTAATTTGTGAACATGGGTTGCCAACAGTAAAAGCACAAGTACCACAGTAAGAACAGCTAACATCATTGATGAAGTAATTAACTGCTCAACCCACGTGTATTCAGTATTACGAGTCATCAAAACAGCGCCAAGCATCGCGCCTGGACTGGCGATTGATGGGATAGCTAAAGGGAAAATGGCCGTTTCAGTGCTATCACGTACACTTTTAATTTCCATTTCTGGTTTACTTTCACCAAAAATCATCGACAAAGCGAACAGCAATAACACGATACCACCTGCGATTTGAAACGCTGACAAGGGGATATTAATAGCATTTAAAAGCAGCTCCCCAGCGACAACAAAAAACAATAATACCCCAGCAGACACCAGAACAGCTTTCAACGCGACTTTACGTTTGAATTTGTCACTATCTCCGCGTGTTAAGGCTATAAAAACAGGCACAGTACCGATTGGATCGATAACCGCAAAAAAGAAAATAAATACCGCTAATAATTCATTCATTGTTAGCCTTCCTAGAATAAAACTGTCTAATAAAAACGCTGCAACTACAATACAGTATGTTAGTATAGCACGGTAGCGTAAGGATAAGAGAAGATGAAAATAGAATCACTCGTTAGTAAAGCCAAACAAGTGTGTGACAATCGCGGTGCGCGATTCACTCCAATTCGTGAAAAAGTATTTCGCCTATTAGCAAGTGCGCAAGGCGGAGTGGGCGCTTATGATTTATTAGAGCAACTAAAACTCACTGAATCAGGAGCAAAACCAGCCACAATTTACCGTGCCTTAGACTTTTTAGCTGAATTAGGTTTTATTCACAAAATTGAAAGTACTAACGCATTTATGTTGTGTCATCATTTTGATCATATCCACCCTGTACAACTGTTGATATGCGACAGTTGTGGTTTTGTCAAAGAGCTGCACTCTAGCGTGATTTCGCATGAACTTAATAGTCTTGCTGCTGAGAGTGGTTTCGTCGTATCGGGGCAAACTATTGAAGCCCATGGTAGATGTGGAAATTGTAAAGAATAATTAAGTGCAGAGCTAAAATAACTCACTACACTTTAACGTATAACCGCAGTTAAACTGCTAAATTCGAGGGATAAACAATAATGAATGTAGAGTTCATCAATCCTTTTTTATCATCTTTATTAAATGTGCTCAGCACAATGGCGCAAACCGAACTAAAACCGGGTAAGCCGAAAATAAAAAAAGATGAAGTTGCCTGTGGCGACGTTTCGGGATTAATTGGCATGGTAGGACCGCAAACTAAAGGTTCATTTTCGATCACTTTTGATGAGAGCCTTGCCTTGACTATTATGGAAAGAATGCTAGGTGAACGCCCTGATTCGATCAATGAAGAAGTAACCGATATGGTTGGTGAAATTACCAATATGGTCACTGGTGGGGCAAAAAATCTACTTGGTGAAAAAGGCTATGACTTTAATATGGCTACACCAATCGTTGTGTCTGGTAAAGGCCATACCATAACTCATAAAAGTGAAGGGGCAAAAATATTAATCCCATTTACCTCTGATGCCGGTAATGCCAATATTGAAGTTAGTTTCGATAAAATATGAGCTGGTTGCAAAAACAACTACTTTTAAAGCCTCGCTCTCGAGGCTTTCATATTATTGATAGCGAAATACTCAGCCAACTCCCTGAGATTTCCGATTACCAAATTGGCTTATTACACCTTTTCATACAGCATACTTCAGCCAGCTTAACGATTAATGAAAGTGCCGATCCGACAGTACGTATGGATATGGAAAGTCACTTCAATAAATTTGTTCCCGAGCGCCAACCTTATTATCGTCATGATTACGAAGGTGATGATGATATGCCTGCGCATATAAAAACGAGTACCTTAGGCTGCGAACTAACGATTCCAATTAGCCAAGGACGTTTACAGCTTGGTACATGGCAAGGGATCTACTTAGGCGAACATCGTGATCATGGCGGCGCAAGACGTATTATTGCAACGCTGCAAGGGCAAGTTTAAATAAAACTATTTAATTTAAATTGAAGTACCAAATAAATTGGATATGTGCTTTAAGCAATAACTGCTTGTCAATCAAATTTGGGTGGGTATTCATTTTTAAGAGATTGGAGCGGTACACGAGGCTCGAACTGCTTATGATTTAGTGCGACCTTGGCATATTTTATTTTAGATTGCTTAAAGAGATTGGAGCGGTACACGAGGCTCGAACTCGTGACCTCGACCTTGGCAAGGTCGCGCTCTACCAACTGAGCTAGTACCGCATAATATTTTTCACTTTAAAATTACTCCAATTTCTTTGGTTAGAAATTGGAGCGGCACACGAGGCTCGAACTCGTGACCTCGACCTTGGCAAGGTCGCGCTCTACCAACTGAGCTAGTGCCGCATTTCAAAATAGTCAGTAATTTGTCCGTTGGTGCGCGACAAGTCGCGGTAAAACGTTCTGGCAACTGAGCTAGTGCCGCATTATAATTTTTAGCTTCTAGGTTCTAAAAAAGTTTATAGCTTTTAATTTGAAACTTGCTGCAATTTCTTTGGTGAGAAATTGGAGCGGCACACGAGGCTCGAACTCGTGACCTCGACCTTGGCAAGGTCGCGCTCTACCAACTGAGCTAGTGCCGCATTTCAAAATTGTCAGTAATTTGTCCGTTGGTGCGCGACAAGTCGCGGTAAACGTTCTGGCAACTGAGCTAGTGCCGCATTTCAAAATTGTCAGTAATTTGTCCGTTGGTCCGCGACAAGTCGCGGTAAACGTTCTGGCAACTGAGCTAGTGCCGCATTCAAATTGCTCAAGCACACTAACCCCGCGGGGGTTATCGTCTTAAGCGGGGCAGGATTCTACAATAATCCGATGTGTTTGCAAGTGTTTTTTACAAATTAAAGAATTTTTCTTGGTAGACTTTTAATTCCATGATGGAATCTTTGATATCATCAAGAGCAAGGTGTGAACCTTTTTTGTGCACTTGTGCTAAAACTTCTGGTTTCCAGCGTCGTGCTAGTTCTTTGATAGTGCTTACGTCTAAATTACGATAGTGGAAGTAATCTTCCAGTTCACGCATATATTTATTCATAAAGCGTCTATCTTGGCCTATTGAATTACCACACATAGGCGAAGCGCCTGCAGGAACCCACTGCTTTAAAAATGCCAAAGTTTGTTCAACAGCATCTTGCTCTGTGAATGTGCTCGCTTTACAGCGTGCAGTTAACCCTGACTGACCATGTTGCTTAGTACACCATTCATCCATACCATCAAGCAATTCATCACTTTGATGAATAGCAATAGTTGGCCCTTCAGCCAAGATGTTTAACGCACTGTCGGTGACAACCGTGGCGATTTCGAGTATTTTGTCTGTACTTGGTTCAAGACCTGTCATTTCGAGGTCGAGCCAAATCAGATTTGATTTATGAAAAGACATAATTACCTTGCGGTGCTTTCCTTTAGATCTAACGCATTTAGATATATCATATTAGTATCATCAGTCGACCTAAAGCTTTTTTTTCAAAAAGCACGACATTTAACTAAGTTATGGGCCAAAAGTGGCAAAACAGAAGAAATTAAGTAAAGGTCAATCCCGTAGGATTAAGGCCAATCACCAAAAACGCTTGTCTAATGCAGATTCTGCGCCAACCACTAACAAGGTTGAGCAATGGCAAACTGACAATTTAGGTGCGCCTGAAAATGCCGTGGTGATCAGTCGGTTTGGTCAACATGCCGATATTGAAACTGATAACGGAGATGTTTTGCGCTGCAATATTCGCCGTACCGTTAAAGGTATTGTTTGCGGAGACGAAGTGCAATTTCGCCGCGCAAAAGTCAGCGAAGGTGATTTAGCTGGCGTTATAGAAGCGATGCATGAACGGCGCTCGCAACTTACTCGCCCTGATTTTTACGACGGTGTAAAAGTCATAGCCGCCAACATTGACCAGATTTTGATGGTCTCTGCGGTACTACCAGAGTTTACCCCCAGTATTATCGACCGCTATTTAATTGCTTGCGAAGATATGGGCATTGAGCCTATTTTAGTGCTCAATAAAATAGATTTAATTGATGAGCCTGGGCTTGCTAACATCAATAAAATTCTGGATATTTATAGGTCACTTGATTATCAAGTATTACTAGTCAGTAATAAAACCGGTTACGGTATTGATGCACTCAAAGAAACCTTAATTGATAAAAATAGTATTTTTGTTGGTCAAAGTGGTGTGGGTAAATCAACTTTAGTTAACACTGTTTTACCTGATGCTGAAATACTGACCAAAGAGGTCTCTGAAAATAGTGGCCTTGGCCAACACACAACAACCGTGTCACGACTTCATCACTTACCTTCAGGCGGTAACTTAATTGATTCCCCTGGTATTCGTGAATTTGGCTTGTGGCATTTAGATGTAGAGCGCGTTACTTGGTGCTTTAAAGAGTTTCGCAAGTTTATTGGCGGTTGCCGCTTTAGAGACTGTAAGCATTTAAATGATCCGGGCTGTATAATTCGCCAAGCAATCGATGATGGTGATATTTCACAGCTACGTTTTGATAGCTACCATAGAATTTTAGAAACAATGGCCGATGGCCGAGCGGGTGCTCGTGCTCCACGCGTATAATTTTTTAGGAAAAAACTTGTGAGTTTAGACAAATTCAAAATCGCAATGCAGTACGCAATGCCAAAACATTTTGTATCCCGTATGGTAGGCAAGTTAGCTGCAGCTAAAGCAGGCGCACTAACAACTACTTTAATTAAATTGTTTATTAAACAATATAAAATTGATATGAATGAAGCGCAATATAGCGACCCAGCTCACTATAAAACGTTTAATGAGTTTTTTACTCGTCCTTTAAAAGAAGGCGTTCGGCCATTAACCACTGAAGATGACATCATTACTCATCCTGTAGATGGTGCCATCAGTCAACTAGGCCCAATTGTTGAAGGCCAGCTTATTCAAGCCAAAGGACATGGCTATAGCTTACAAGCTTTACTTGGCGGCTCAGAGCAAGATACAGCGCCTTTTTTAGGCGGCGACTTTGCAACGATTTACTTAGCGCCAAAAGATTATCATCGTATTCATATGCCGATTGATGGCACCTTGAGTAAAATGATTTACGTCCCCGGTGATTTATTTTCAGTAAACCCACTTACCGCGCAAAATGTACCTAACCTATTCGCTCGTAACGAACGCGTAGTAGCCATTTTTGAGACTGAAATTGGCCCGCTTGCCATGGTATTAGTGGGTGCAACAATTGTTGCCAGTATCGAAACTATTTGGGCAGGTACAGTTACACCACCAGCAGGTAAAGATGTATTTAGCTGGAACTACAAAACCTCAGGTGAAAATGCAATTACCTTGAAAAAGGGTGAAGAGATGGGTCGCTTTAAATTAGGCTCCACGGTTATTTTAGCCTGGGGTGCTAATAAAGCAGATATCTTTGATGATCAAAAACCAGGCACAGTGACTCGCATGGGCACACCGTTTGCTAAAATTGATGATTGATGATTAATACCTAATTAATAATTAAGTTATAACTCATTTTAATTAAAAACGCGGACTGACTAATGCAGTCATGCCGCGTTTTTTATTTAAGCTCTTTCCCCAGCACACTCAGTACATTCGGGCGCTTTAGTTAATTTAAACTGCTGCTGCGCTAAACTTAGCCCATCAAAACGAATAAACTGACTGCCTTGATGATGGCCCAGCAAGATATTAACTGCCAACAGTGCTTGCATCGAGCCAATAACACCTAACAACGGACTAAGCACGCCCGCGTTACTGCAATTAAGCGCTTGCTGTTGCGGTTGTGCTCCAAATATACACCCGTAACAAGGGCTCTGTGGCTGGCGAAAATCGAAACACATCAACTGCCCTTCACTCGCTATTGCCGCCCCCGACACCAGTGGAATACCCAGTGCCAAGCATTGCTGGTTTACTACATAGCGAGTGCTGAAGTTATCGCTGCAATCAAGTACTAAGGTTGCGCCAGTAAAAACTTGTTCAGCATTTTCAGTGGTTAGTTTTGCACTTACTGTGTTGATCTTGATTTGATTATTTAAGCTGCTTAATACTTTGCCCGCAGCGCTGACCTTATCTTGCCCTAAATGATTTACTTTATAGAGCACTTGGCGCTGTAAATTTGAAAGCTCAACCTTATCATCATCTAGCAAGCTTAATTCGCCAATGCCAGCCGCAGCTAAATACAGTAATGCGGGGCTGCCTAACCCCCCCGCTCCAATTACCACAACGTGAGCGGCTTTGAGCTTTAATTGCCCTTCAAAGCCGACTTCTTTAAGCATTAAATGACGACTGTAACGTAACTGCTCTTTGTCAGATAAAGATCCTTTTATTGCCTCACTCATTGCTATTAATAACCATTTGTAAATCGGCAATCGCCTGTTGATAGTCACTGGCCTCACTAATAGCCCTAACAACAGCTACACTGCCAACACCGGTTGCAGCAACCTCGCCCGCTCGTGCTAAATCAATGCCACCAATAGCTACCGTTGGGTAATCACTCATTAACGGCACAAAATGCTTTAACTTTTCAAGCCCTTGAATTTGCCCTGTCATATCTTTGGTCGTGGTTGGGTAAATAGCGCCAAACGCCATATAACTCGGGCGGTAATTATGAGCGCGCAGCATTTCATAAAAACCATGGGTCGAAATCCCCAAACGCATGCCCGACTCTTTAATGGCCACCAGATTAGCCTCAAGTAAATCTTCTTGACCTAAATGCACACCATAAGCGCCATGTTTGATTGCCAGCTGCCAATGATCGTTGATATACACATTGCCATCGTACTTTTTACCAAGTGTGACCGCCGCAGCAATAGCGTGTTCAAGCTCTTCTTCGCTGGCGTTTTTCATTCTAAGTTGTACAGTTTTAACGCCTTGCGCTAAACACTTTTCTAACCAATCGAGACTATCAACCACTGCATATAAACCAAGCTGTTTGTTTTCACACTCAGTAAAACCTGCCGCCATAGTAAATTCGTTTGGTTGTTCAAAATCCAGCTCATCACCCAGCCAACTACCCGCTTCAATGACTTGTGGGTAATCATCAAGATTATCGGGAAAGCTCGTTTGTGCCACAGGGCCAATTCCTTCACCATAACGAACCGCAGCTTTTAAGCCTTGATTTATATAGGCTTTGGCTAAAATAAAGGCATCTTTAAGCGGGTAACCTTTCGCTAAACACGCTGCAATCACTGACGCCATACTACAACCGGTACCATGGCTGTGCGGCGTTTGAATTTTTTCGTTACCAAGCCAATATTCATTACTGCCATAAGAGCTGGCATCACTGCAGTAATCAATGCAATATCCGCTTGGATAATCCCAATGGCCACCTTTGATCAGCACCGCTGTTGCGCCCCAGCTTTGCAGCTTAGCCGCCGCTTCTTTTACAGCACTGGGACCAATTAAATATATCCCAGTGAGCAACTGCGTTTCATGGGTATTCGGAGTGATCACATCCACCAGCGGCAATAAGCATTCTTTAATTGCGCTAACGGTATCTTCTTCTGTCAGTAAGTCACCACTGCTAGCAATGGCCACCGGATCATATACAACCAAAGGCGCAACCGGCCAAGTGGCTTTATAATGTTTTAGATGCTCACTGATCAATTGAATTTGCTGCACATTGGCAAGCATACCAATTTTAATAACACGGGCTTTCATGTCGCTTTCAAGGGCGAGTAATTGCGACTCAATAACATCGGTTGAAATCGGGTTAAGTGCTTCAACGCCTAGGCTGTTTTGCGCAGTCAATGCGGTGATCGCTGTACAACCATGGACGCCAAAACTTTGCATCGCTTTAATATCCGCCTGAATACCTGCACCACCGCCAGAGTCAGAGCCAGCAATTGTCCAAACAACATGATTCATAGTTACGTATTTCCTAATTTTTTACTTCATTTATTACTGTTGATGCCAAAATGGCATACCCATAGTGGGCGTAGATGGCGCAGCGACGTCTTTTTCTGGCATCGCCTTCGCTCGGTAAGCAAAACGACCCGCATCAACGGCTGCTTTAAATGCATGACTCATGGTAACAGGGCAGCCCGCCCCTGCAATAGCCGAATTCAATAACACCGCATCATAACCTAATTCAAGCGCTTGGCAGGCGTGTGATGGTAAGCCAAGGCCAGCATCAACAATCAATGTGGTATCGGGTAAGCGCTCCCGAATAGTTTTTAAGTTATATTTATTTAACAAGCCCTTACCTGTGCCAATAGGCGCTCCCCACGGCATCAGCACTTCACACCCTGCATCAACTAAACGCTGACATAACACTAAGTCGTCAGTACAATAAGGTAATACTTTAAAGCCTTCGGCTAATAAAATCTGTGTCGCTTCCAGTAATGCAAATGGATCTGGTTGCAGGTTATAGTCATCACCAATCAACTCAAGTTTTATCCAATCGGTAGCAAACACTTCGCGGCACATTTGTGCCAGTGTAATTGCTTCATTGACACTGTGACAGCCTGCTGTATTGGGTAGAATTTTTAAGCCCGTATCTTTGATCAATTGCCAAAAGTCATCTCCTGCGGCGGCACTTTGTTGACGTCGTAATGACACAGTAACAATCTGCGCGCCAGAGGCAACAATCGAATCGGCCATAACCGCAGGTGATGGATAAAGTGCTGAGCCAATTAATAACCGACTAGTGATCTGCTCACCATAAATACTGAAACTATCTGATATTACGCTACTCATATTAGCCACCTTGGATCGGTGACAGTAATTCAATGCTATCGCCTTCGTTAAGTAAGGTAGTATCACATTGACTACGCGGTATAAATTGACCATTAAGCGCCACTGCAAAAGGCTCTTTTGCTGCAAACTGCGTCAAACCTTGGGCTATATTGGCGTTATCTGCTAACTCAAAATGTTGACCATTAATTGTTATTTTCATACTTACTTTCATAATAAGCCTTATTTTATCCGTGCAATGGCATCGGCCACTAAACTCGGTGCGAGTAAATAACCATGACGATATAAGCCATTAATGCTGATCACATTTTGCTGCTGGGAAACCTGCGGGCGATTATCACTAAATGCAGGACGCAGGCCGGTTTGAATATTCAACACTCGCGCCTCAGCAAAACCACTGTGTACTGTGTACGCTGCTGACAACAACTCAAGAGTCGAACGCACAGTGGCAGCCCCCTTATCTTGTGATTCAATTTCTGTCGCGCCAATTACGTATTGATGATTTGGCTTCGGAGCAATATAAATAGGATAACGCGGGTGCATTAACCGCACTGGCCGCGTTAAATTAACCTCAGGGGCGTACAAACGCACTACTTCACCACGCACTCCGCGTAGCTTACACGCTGCGCTTTTAGCGCCAAGGCCACGGCAATCAATAATATAATCAAACGATTGCTGTAGATTTAGCGATGTTACATCAACCTGTTGTGCAAACTTAAAGCTCACATTACGCTGCTTTAGAGTGTTAAAACTGGCTTGATAAAAAGCCTGATTATCAATTTGCCCTTCGCAAGGTAAATACACACCTTGGTTAAAACGCCCTGTAAGCTCTGGCTCTAATTCAGCAATATGTGCCCCTGTTAACTGATGTCCTTGATGTTCAGCTAAAGGCTTTAAACGCAGTATAAAACTTTGTAAGTCACCTTTATCTTGCTGGTGTGCAACCACAAGTGTGCCTTGCTGTTGGAAAAACACCGCTTCATCAAGTTGCGCTAAAATTCTCGGCCAACGCTTTATTGAATCCAGCCCCATCAAGGCCAAGTCTTGCTCGCAGAATACAGATTCAGCCAGTGGTGCAAGCATCGCCGCTGCCACTCTTCCTGCACTATCAAGCGCTTGTTCGTCACCCGCTTCATAAACAGTTACCCGATGCTGTAAACTCAACTCAAGCGCCGTTAAACGGCCCGTTAAACCAAACCCCACCACCGCAATATTGTAAGACATGAGAATCCTTAATTCAGTTTTCTAGCTACAAGAGTAAAGTTAGCGAGCTTTTCACTCGCCAACTCTCTAACTCGCTAACTAGTTTTTAAACCGCTTTATGATAAATCTCTGAGCCGCTTTGTTTAAATTCGGCTGATTTAGCTTGCATCTCGGCTTCAACATCGACCATTTTGATCTCAATAGCATCACCTACGTTGTTAGGATCTATGCCTCTGGCTTCTAGATCTTTAGCGTATTCTCGTACTTCTTGGGTGATTTTCATTGAGCAGAATTTTGGCCCACACATAGAGCAAAAATGTGCTACTTTGCCAGATTCTTGTGGCAGTGTTTCGTCATGGTATTCACGAGCACGAACAGGGTCTAAACCAATATTAAATTGGTCATGCCAGCGGAACTCAAAACGCGCTTTTGATAACGCATTATCACGCTCTTGCGCTCCGGGATGACCTTTGGCTAAATCGGCGGCATGAGCGGCAATTTTATAGGTGATCAGCCCTTCTTTTACGTCTTCTTTATTTGGTAAGCCTAAATGCTCTTTTGGTGTGACATAACACAGCATTGCACAGCCATACCATGCAATTTGCGCAGCCCCAATACCAGAGGTGATATGGTCATAGCCTGGGGCGATGTCAGTTGTCAGCGGGCCAAGGGTGTAAAAAGGTGCTTCGTCGCAATGCTTAAGCTGCTCTTCCATATTGGCTTTGATCATATGCATTGGCACATGCCCTGGGCCTTCAATAAACACTTGTACATCGTGTTTCCACGCGATTTTGGTCAGCTCACCTAACGTACGCAGTTCACTAAATTGCGCGTCATCGTTGGCATCTGCAATTGAACCAGGACGCAGGCCATCTCCTAATGAGAAACATACATCGTACTGTTTCAAAATCTCACAAATATCTTCAAAATGAGTATAAAGGAAGTTTTCTTTATGATGCGCTAAACACCATTTCGCCATAATTGAACCGCCGCGCGACACAATCCCAGTGACACGTTTTGCCGTCATTGGAACGTAGCGTAATAACACCCCAGCGTGAATAGTAAAGTAATCCACCCCCTGCTCGGCTTGTTCAATTAGAGTATCGCGGAAAATTTCCCACGTTAGATCTTCGGCAACCCCATTTACTTTTTCAAGCGCTTGATAAATAGGCACTGTACCAATTGGCACTGGTGAGTTACGTACTACCCATTCACGAGTTTCATGAATATAACGACCCGTTGATAAATCCATAACTGTGTCAGCGCCCCAGCGGGTTGACCAGACCATTTTTTCAACTTCTTCTTCAATAGATGAGCTAACTGATGAGTTGCCAATATTAGCGTTCACTTTCACTAAAAAATTGCGCCCTACAATCATCGGCTCGGTTTCTGGGTGATTAATGTTGTTAGGTAAAATCGCACGACCACGGGCAATTTCATCACGCACAAATTCAGGAGTAATAAACTCAGGGATACTCGCACCAAACGACTCGCCTTGGTGCTGCTGTGCTAATAACTCTTTTTGAAGTTGCGCACGGCCCATGTTTTCACGAATTGCGACATATTCCATTTCCGGTGTGATAATACCTTGGCGAGCATAATGCATTTGCGTGACATTTTTACCGGCTTTAGCGCGGCGAATTTTTGGGAGATGCTCAAAGCGAATATGATCAAGGCCTTCATCGGCCATGCGTTGCTGAGAAAACTGCGAGCTGACTGAGCCTAAAATTTCAGTATCGCCACGGCTTTCAATCCACTGTTCGCGGTACTTATCCAGCCCTTTACGAACATCTAGAGTAAAATCAGGATCTGTGTATGGGCCTGACGTATCATAAACACGCAGTGGTGCATTTGATTCGTACACTGGGTTTTCATCGGTGCCACCGATAAAGGTATCACTCAAAGTAATTTCACGCATACCAACACGCACATTATCTTGCGTACCTTGTACATAAACTTTGTGTGAGCTTGGAAATGGTTGCCCAGTAAGGTTATAAATATAATCTGATGCAGCCGCACGAGTTTCGCGGCGAGACGGTTTATTTGATGTGTTTGACATGACTTACCTCATTGCTAAAAGGGTTGTCTTGTCAGATACTGCTGTGCGATAAAAAGCAACGCAATAGAGAGTAGCAAATGCTACATGGATCGTAGATTGGTGTTACAAAAAAGCATTACCAACCTTGGCAGCCACAGTGCTTATGCCCAAAACTGGCGCACAAGCACCCGTTTTAGGCAGCTTGTTCCCTACGCAGGTGTTAGCCTGATCAGGTTCACGGATCCCGCTTTCGCGATCTCAGCCTTTAAGTTAAAAACTCAAGGCACTCCGACAAGTAAAATTCTATATATTGTTCGCTAACGAGTGTACGTTAGATATTGCGAGCCTGCAAGAGATCAACTTGCGGGAATAAACGCAAATGTTTGCTCGCCATTTAAAACCAATTGTTGATCTTGAATTTGCAGTGGCACACCTTGCTTTAACGCATTTAAAAACTGCTGTTCAAACTCGTCCAATTTATCTCCGCATGATTTACGGGTCATACCTAATTTATTCACCGTTAAATGATTATCATCAAGTTGACCTTCACCAAAAAATTTATTACAACCAGCAAAACCATTGACTTGCAGAGCTTCAATAAAACTTAATGATGCTGAATATGATGCAGGGATCGCTAAACCATCAACCCGTGATAGTTGCCACTTAGTGTATTTTAATTGCTCACTGGTGACTGTCCCTGTCGATGAGCAGCCAATACATAAACCGATTATAAGCATCGGGATTGCTGCTAATTTCATGTAATTACTAACCTAAAACTCAATTGCAACATGATAACAATAAATAACAGTTTATACCGTTAATAATGCATGTTTTTAATGTAAAAAAATGTTCTAAGATAGTAAAAAAGGTGGCACCGGAAAATTACTCAGACTTAAATAGTAGATCAACTTGCTCGGGCAAAAATGGCCGACCTCGCTCATTCACCGCGGTGCCAATCACCAGTGCCTTTAACATCACTTTTTCATCATGCTTTCGTACCACGGTTTGTCGAAAGCCAAACTTTAAGCGACTAATACGCTCAGGCTCTACAGCAACATAAAACTCATCGCCGGGCATTAGTGATTGCTTGTAATCCATCTCGCTACGCATTACGACTAAATTAATTTTATCGCGAGTAAGCTGAGCAAAATCAACCCCATTCGCATGCAAAAACTCATGGCGCGCATGCTCTAGGTAATTAAAATACACACTATTATTTACAATGCCTTGTAAATCGCATTCGTAGTCGCGTACTTTAAAGTCAACTTTAAAGGTCATATTTGTATTCCTTATTATGTATACTGTGCGCGTTTATAGCACATAAATATAACTGGTATCACGACTTTAATGAGAATAGTTGCTATCATGCAAGTCCTTAAAATGGAGTTAAGTAATAGAATGAAACTACGCCTGTCTTTAATTACTGCCGCGCTTTTACCTTTGATAAGCGCCCCAGCTTTTGCTGAAGATACTGATCTTGAAAAAATACTCGTCACCGGAGACTTTCAAAAAGAAAGCATTCAAACCCTTAGTGCCAGTGCCAGTTTATTTAGCGAACGCGAAATTAATGACCGAGGCGCTAGTTTTCTAGACGAAATGCTTGCCAGTGCTGCCAACGTAAATTTTACCGCTGGTGCTTCTCGTGGCCGTTACATCCAAATTCGTGGGGTTGGTTTACGCTCACAATTTGTTGACCCTATTAACCCTTCTGTTGGCTTAGTGATTGATGGCATTAATTATTCAGGGTTAGGTGGTAGTTCATTACTGTTTGATGTTAACCAAGTTGAGATTTATCGCGGTCCGCAAGGTACTCGCTTTGGTGCTGATGGTATGGCTGGTATGATCCAAATGGAATCAGCCGATCCAACTTTTGATCCAAGCGTCAAAGTGCAGCTAGGCGCAGGTAACTACAACAGTTATGAAGCCGGTGTTGCCGCAGGTATTGGTATTACAGACAGCACCGCAGTGCGCGCTAGTATTTATCAACGTGAGTCTGATGGTTATGTTGATAACCTATATTTAAACGAGTCAACACAACAGCAAGATGAACTGGTTAGTCGTTTTAAACTACACAGCCAACTTACAGATCACCTTCGCACAGAATTAAGCGTTCATTATATTGATATCAATAACGGCTATGATGCATTTACGCTTGATAATAGCCGTAATAGTGTAGCCGATAACCCAGGCCAAGATAACCAAGAAAGTATCGCGATAGGTCTTGCCAACATCTACACTGGCTTTGATTGGTTTGATGTCAGTTTAAACTTATCAGGTATTGATAGTGATTTAGTTTATAGCTTTGATGAAGACTGGGTATGTAACGATATTAATAAGCCGCAGTTATGCGGTGCAGGACTGCACCCCGATGGTTATAGCTACGAAGACGCTTATTATCGTGATCGCAAAGATAAAACCGCTGAATTACAATTCAATGGCAAGTCTCGCGATTGGGTGGCTGGAATTTATTACCAAGGAAAAGACGTAGATCTTGACCGCCAGCGTCGAAAGTTTTCTGACCATGAAGCTTTTAACTCAACTTATGAAGTGAGCAATGTAGCGGTATATGGTCAATTAGCTACAGTCATCAATCCAAAAACAACATTAATTACCGGTTTGCGTGTTGAGCAATACCAAGGGGATTATACTGATAGTAACGGATTTATTGTTGACACTGATGATGTGATGGTCGGTGGTAAACTTGCACTAGAGTATCAAGTGATTGACCGTACCATGATTTATACCAGCCTGACTCGTGGTTACAAAGCCGGTGGAATTAACTCAGAAGCGCTCGCAAAAGCAAAAGAATTCGAGCTTGGCGCCGACTTTTTTAAACAACACACAACCTTTGAACCTGAGTATTTATGGAATGGTGAATTTGGCGTTAAAGGTAGCTCGTTAGATGAAAAATTCATCCTACGCTTAGCAGCTTTTTATATGTACCGTGAAGATATGCAATTAAAGTCATGGTTAGTAGAGGATCAAAACTTCACTAGTTACTTTGATAATGCTGGCTCAGGTGAAAACTACGGCCTTGAAATTGAAGGCAGTTATCAGTTAACTGATAACTTGTTTTTCACCGGTAGTGTTGGTTACTTAGATACTAAGATAAACGATTATGTTGCCAGAACAAGCCTCTACTCCCCCCCATTAGATCAAGATGGTCGCGAGCAATCACAAGCGCCTAAATACCAGTATGCATTCACGGCTCGCTATAACTTTACTGATGAGTTATTTGCTACAATCGGCATTGAAGGTAAAGATAATTATTACTTCTCAGATAGCCACAACTCGCAGGCACCGAACGTTAATTTAGTTAATTTAACTGCTGGTTACGAGGCTGAGCAATGGTCAATTCGCGCTTGGGCACGTAACGTGTTTGATGAAGAAGTACCTACACGTGGTTTTGAATTTGGTAACGACCCACGCGAAGGGTATGCAACTCATACATACACTCAGCTTGGCGAACCAATGGTTGCCGGCGTCACATTTATCTACGAGTTATAAAAACGAGTTTCAAGGGATAAGTTAAAAGGTAAAAGCTAGATTACTTTTACCTTTTCTTAACCTTGAATCTTGAGCCTTTTAAGCCCTGCCTACATCAAACGCGATGACTTCTTTTATCGTGTTTTTTTGCGTTGCTAACATCACTAACCTATCAACCCCTAATGCTACTCCTGCGCATTGTGGTAAACCATGCTCAAGAGCGGCAATTAAACGGGTGTCCATAGGCACTTGTGTTAAGTTATTCGCTTTGCGGTATGCGTTATCTTCAGTAAAACGTTTAGCTTGCTCCTGTGCATTGGTGAGCTCATTAAAACCATTCGCCAGCTCCATATTCTGATAATAAAGCTCAAACCGCCCAGCGACTCTAATATCATGCTCACAAATACTCGCCAGTGCGGCTTGCGATGCAGGAAAATGATAAATAAAACAAGGTTTTTGTTGGCCAATTGTTGGCTCAACTTTCATACAAAATAATAATTGTAGTAACGTATCACGGTGAGTTTCATGCTTAGCGATATCAGTAAAACCCTGTTCACAGGCAAGTGTTTGTAACTGTTCAATAGTGGCACTGAGCGGATCAAGTCCTAATGCTTTGGTAAAAGCATCTTGATAGGTTAAACGCTCTGCAGGTGGAACATTTAAGATAAGCTGCATTAATTCATCAATTTCATCCATCAGCGCAAACTCATCAAACCCAGGGCGATACCATTCCAACAGAGTAAACTCAGGATTATGATGGCTGCCCGCCTCTTCGTTACGAAATGCCTTACAAATTTGGTAAATAGCACCACTGCCGGCTGCCAATAATCGCTTCATGGCAAATTCTGGTGATGTTTGTAAGTAAAGCGGTAAGCCTTTAGCGAAACCGGGCCCAATAAACTGCGTTTTAAAACTCGCTAAATGAACATCAGTAACACTCGCTGCACTTAAACTAGGCGTATCAACTTCCATAACGTGGCGTTGGTAAAAGAATTCCCGAATAGTGCGTAAAATTGCGGCTCGTTGTGCCAAAGTATTTACTTGTGCGCTTGGTTGCCAAAGATCTGCTGACATATTTTCTCCAAAAAAAATCCCAGCTTAAGCTGGGATTTATTAAGCTATATTAAAGTTACTTAACACGGCTTACATATTCGCCGTTACGGGTGTCGACTTTAATTACTTCACCGATTTGTACGAATAATGGTACACGCACAACAGCACCAGTACTTAGCGTTGCTGGCTTACCACCAGTACCTGCTGTGTCGCCTTTAAGACCAGGATCTGTTTCAGTGATCTCAAGCTCTACAAAGTTAGGTGGTGCAACAGCTATTGGATTGCCGTTCCACAAAGTAATAGTACATACATCATTTTCAACTAACCATTTACCAGCATCGCCAAGCGCTTTTTCATCAGCTGCGATTTGTTCAAATGTTTCGTTATTCATGAAATGCCAAAACTCACCATCAGTGTAAAGATACGCAAGATCGGTATCCATTACATCAGCACCCTCTACTGACTCACCTGATTTAAAAGTTTTTTCAAGTACTTTGCCAGAGATAAGTTTACGAATACGAACACGGTTAAACGCTTGGCCTTTACCAGGTTTTACCATTTCATTTTCTAAAATACTGCAAGGCTCGCCGTCCATCATAATTTTTAGGCCGCCCTTGAACTCGTTGGTGCTATAATTCGCCATCGTTTCCTCTATCTAATAATTTCGAGTAATCTACCTACCAATGATACAAAGAAATGAAGCAAATTTGCATATAAACTGGCAAAAAGAATTAGCTAATGTTGTTACTTGCCCAAGCACCTTGCTAGAAATGCTAGGTTTATCAAGCATGGCCGACGAAAAAGACCTCAAAGCACGAGCTCTTTTCCCGGTACGTGTGCCTGTGCCTTTTATCAAAAAAATGCGTTATGGCGATATAAATGACCCATTACTGCTGCAAGTCATGCCGCGCCACCAAGAGTTTATCGCTAAAACAGGTTTTGATAAAGATCCATTAAAAGAGCAAAACAACGCTCAACCAGGATTATTACATAAATATAAATCCCGAGTTTTAGTGATGTTTAAAACTGGTTGCGCCGTTAATTGCCGTTATTGCTTTCGTCGCCATTTTCCATACCAAGAAAATCAGCTAAATAAACGCAGCTTAATTGCAGCGCTCGATTACATAAAATCGGATGCTAATATTAACGAGGTGATTTTAAGTGGTGGTGATCCGTTAATGGCCAAAGACGACGCAATTAGTTGGTTTATGGATGAGCTTGAACAATTACCACAAATTAAACGAATGCGAATTCATAGCCGCCTACCGGTGGTGATCCCATCTCGCATTACTGACCAATTGTGCGAACGTTTTGCAAAGTCTCCACTTAAAATTGTGTTTATTAATCACATTAACCATGGCAACGAGATTGATGATGATTTTAAAGTGGCAATGCAAAAACTCAAAAAGGTAGGTGTCACATTGCTCAATCAAGCGGTGCTATTAAAAGATGTAAATGATACCAGCGAAGCGCAAGTCGCATTAAGCGAAGCGTTATTTGATGCCGACGTACTGCCTTATTATTTATATTTACTTGATAAAGTTGAAGGAGCGAGTCATTTTGATATCAACGAATCACAGGCACGCAAAATCATGGCCGAAATGCTTATCGCATTGCCAGGATTTTTAGTACCAAAGCTGATGCGCGAAATCGGCGGTCAAAAAAGTAAAACGCCGATTGACCTCAAGCTTTTATAAATACAAGGCTTAAACGTATACGTTAACGTTATTGCCAAGCGAAGCTGTAACTGATTTTGCTGGCGTTTGTGCAGCGCTCGAACTAGCGGCACCTTCAATGAGTGCCAGTGCTGCTGCACCATCCGCTTTTTGCTGTTTTTTTGCCAATGCTGCGCTGTATACTTCGCCACTTTGACCCGCGCCACTCATGGCCGGTAGATTTCCACCTGATATATTCATAGCTCATACCTGACTTTTTAGTTTATTACCCGTATTATATCGGCATTGCGGTCTAAAGCTTTAGGAAAAAAATGGATTCAATTATTGAACAACTCAATGCCAACTTAAAAATTGTTTATCGTCAGTCACTTGACGCAGATAAAAAATTAGATGAGTTGCAACAACAAGGCTTAGGTAAATTTACAGCGTTATTTCCTGCCGATGCTGGTTTTACCTTTGAAGCAAAACGCTTCAAACCTTATGTGTTAGATGTAGCTGCAGATGTAGAAAGCTTAAGTTCAGAAGGTTTGAGTGAAGAAAAGCTAAAAACCACTGTTATTAAATTACAACAGTTACTGCAATTACTCGCAACGTTCAAGTAACTAAAAAAGCGCTAACATTAAACTTTAGCGCTTTTTACTGTTAATTTAGCTTGGGGTGACAACTGGCAGTAATTCTTTATCAAACCAATCAGTGATCAAACGTTTTTCATAGTAAAACTGTTCATCACGGCCCATTTTAATTTTATCCATAAAGCCCATATCTTTTAATTCGACTTTATCGCTTTGACTAATCACGTTACCGTCTTTATCAGTAACCGAATATTGAAACTCAATGCGTGGAAAATAAATTGGTTTTACAATACGTAAATCATTCATACCGCCAAAGCGTACATCACCGGCTAAATCCAGCTCAGTCACTTCAACATTAAACTTATATCCTTCGGGCAACTTTTCTGCCAGTTTATTAAAGTGCTTTTCGAAACTGCTCGCTACATGTTTATGGTATGAGCCTTTAGGTTCATTTGAAGGACGTACATCACGGTAGTCATTGAAGTCTTGCCATTTAACGACAGCTTCTCCTGCTTGAGCAAATACCGGCAGCATAACTAACATAGCCATCGCTACTTTTTTAAATGTATTCATTGTCTATCTCCAAAATGCCCGTGGGCTAATGTAGTTGAAATAATAGCATTAACAACTTAACTATAGCTTAATACTATTCACCATCATTGTTATCATTTACGTAAAACATGTAACCAGACACCAGTTAACTATGATTAATTGATACCGTAACATCATGGAGCAACAAAAAGATCAGATAAAGCATGTATTGAAGTGCTATTTATGATGAAATTACAACTATACACCTTCACCTTATATATGGAGATTTCATGACAATTTTAGTAACAGGTGGCGCGGGATACATAGGCTCACACACTGTTGTTGAATTATTACAACAAGATAATGATGTTGTTATCATTGATAATTTAAGCAACTCGAGTGTGGAATCACTTGAGCGTGTAAAAAAAATCACTGGTAAAACTGTGCACTTTTATCAAGGTGACATCCTTGATAAAACATTTTTGGCCAGCGTGTTTGCAAAACATACAATTGAGAGTGTTATTCATTTTGCCGGTTTAAAGGCTGTCGGTGAATCAATGGTGAAACCCATTGAGTATTACCAAAATAACGTGCAAGGTACGCTGACTCTCGTTGATGCTATGCGCGATGCAGGTGTGTTTAAACTCGTATTTAGCTCATCGGCAACAGTATATGGTGATCCAGCAAGCCTGCCAATTCAAGAAGATTTCCCGGTAGGTGGCACTACTAATCCGTACGGCACATCAAAACTGATGGTTGAAATGATGTTACAAGACATCGCTAAATCAGATGAGCGCTTTGCATTTGCAATTTTGCGTTACTTTAATCCCGTAGGTGCGCACGAGTCAGGCCTAATTGGTGAAGATCCCAATGGTATTCCAAACAACTTATTACCTTACATCGCGCAAGTGGCAGTGGGTAAATTAAAGCAGCTGGGTATCTTCGGCGATGACTATGATACGGTTGATGGTACTGGTGTGCGTGATTACATCCATGTTGTTGACTTAGCGCTTGGTCATTTAAAGGCACTTAATAAAATAAACCAAGATACCGGTGCCCATGTTTACAATCTTGGCACCGGTAATGGTTATTCGGTGCTACAAATGCTCAACGCATTTAGCAAAGCCTGTGGTAAAGATATTCCGTATCAGGTATCACCTCGTCGCCCAGGTGATATTGCAGCTTGTTATGCTGCGCCTGAAAAAGCCCTTAGTGAACTTGATTGGCAAGCAGAGCGTGGTATCGATGTGATGATGCAAGATACGTGGCGTTGGCAAAGTAATAACCCAAATGGGTATAAATAGCTAAACTTAAACCAGCTTCAATAAGCTGGTTTTTTTATATTTTTTGAAATAAAAAGTCTCGTTTACCACTCTTTTACAGTATCTATATTTAATCACCTATAAAAAATGCAACCAACCTATACTCGTTTCAGTATTCATTCACTGCTAATTATTAGCTTATCGCTATTGGGTCTTAGTCTCTTATTAGGAGCAGGGGTAAATAATGTGCATGCTATTTTCAATTTTTATCAATTAGCCAATGTAATCCCTAAAACTGGGCAATCAATACTCGCAGGAGTGGCTTTTTTAGTAACCGCTTTATTTATTATTTTAAGTTTAAAACAATCACGTTTTCAGACCCCTGCTTTTGTTAGCCTGATCACTGTTGCCGTTATACCGCTTGTTACCTTATTAAGTGAAAGCCGCTGGATGACTGACTTAGGTGGCTTCCCAATTATAGGCTCTGGGCAAGGTATAATTAAGTACACCGCACTTGTTTCTCTCGCTATTTACCTTTATAAACCGCAGCGCTTGTCAGCTCAAGGCATGGCAATTTTGAACTTCTTTCCTGTTGCATTAGTGCTTATTTGGATTGGTGGTATGAAATTTTACGAGTTTGAAGCAAATGGAATTATATCACTGGTATCAACCTCTATTTTTATGTCTTGGTTATATACCTTATTTTCAGTGCAAACAGCGTCTAATCTAATTGGTGCGTACGACATCTTTTTTGCTTTAGCACTCGCTCTGGCTATCATTAAAAAGCATCCATTAGCCATTTATGTTGCGGCTCTTGGCTGCAGTGCCGTATTTTTAATGACGCAGACATTTTTATTCTCAGCTGAAGGAGCTTTTGACAGCTCAACACTACTTGCAAGATTAGGCCTTTTTGTTATTAAAGACTTATGGTTTATCGCAAATTTACTGGTAATTGTTAGCTTTGCAAAAAAGAGTCTTAATTAACTACTATTTCAATAACATATTTAATAATGTGCATTGTAAGATCTAAAAAGCGCTATCACTTAACCAATCGTGGTAGCGCCTTATAAATATATACTTTTATATTTTGAGTTTAAATACACATCACTACAACCTTTTTACGTCTGTGCCCATTGCCTTAATAAATTATGATACACGCCAGTTAACCTAACAATCTCAGGACTATCGCTGACTTTTTCGCGCAAGCTTTGAATCGACATATCCAACTCAAATAGCAAACCACGCTTTTCATCGCTATTAACCATGCTCTGCAACCAAAAAAATGAAGCTAAACGTCGCCCCCGAGTTACGGGAGTGACTTTATGTAAACTGGTTGATGGATACAACACCATGCTACCTGCAGGGAGTTTTACTGTGTGAGAGCCATAAGTATCTTCAATAACGAGTTCGCCACCATCATAGTCTTCTGGTTCGCTCAAAAATAACGTCATTGATAAATCCGTACGAATTTTCACTGGTGTGCCAGGTACTTGTCGAATCGCATTATCAACATGAATACCAAACGATTGGCCACCTTGGTAACAGTTAAATAAAGGTGGAAAAATTTTTGCAGGCAACGCCCCTGACATAAATAGATCACTGCGAGCCAGAGCCCCCATAACTATATCACCGAGCTCTTTGGCTGCAGCGCTTTGCTCAGGTAATTGTAAGTTATTTTTGGTCTTCGTTGATTGATAACCTGCGGTAACACTGCCATCAGTCCATTGCGCGGCCAATAAAACATTACGGCAATAAGCGACTTCATCAGCACTAAGCAAGTCTGGTATTTTTAATAGCATGGAAGTTCCCAAATCTTAAAAAAACAGGCTAATAAGCATTAACCTGTTTAATAAGCTTTAACCTATTCAACAAACATTAATTTGTAATTAGAAAGAATAACTAGCCGTTAGTGTAAAATAACGACCTTGACCAGGAATAAAGTGTCCGCCACCTAGTTTATCTTCATAATCTTCATCCGTTAAATTCTCACCATTAAACTGAATGCTTAACTGCTCAGTTGCTTGATAAGAAAGCATCATATCGAACAAAACATAACTGTCGGCTTTACGACTGGTCGCTGAATTACCATTATAACGCTCACCAATATATTGTGCGCCAAAACCTGCAGCTATCGCGTCGCTAAAGTCATATCGAGCCCAAACACTGTAGCTATTTTTAGGTGCTCGAGCCAAGTTATGCCCAACATCACCATCAACCGTAGATTCAGTAACTTCGCTATCTTGATAGCTATAAGAACCGATGATACTTAATTCATCGGTGATAATACCTGTTGCAGACAACTCTAAACCTTGCACTCGTTGCTCACCATCAAGCACTTCAACACCACGCTGATCACTATTAGGATCATCCACGCGCGCATTAGTTTTAACCGTTCTAAAAATAGCGGCACTGGTCATCAACTTATCATCAAGTAAATTCCATTTAGTGCCTAACTCATAGCTTTGGCTCTTCTCCGGATCTAACTCACTTGAATTACCACGAGTAGATACTGCAATGCCTTCAGCCGATGGGTTATACGAGTTACCTGCACCAAAGTAAATGCTGCTATTTTGACTTGGCTTATATACAGCAGATGCGTTCCAACTAGTCATGGTATCGCTAGTTGAGATCGTTAATGCTGGATCCTTGTAATCATACTGATAATCGCTATCGTACTGCTCTGAACGTAAACCCGCAGTTAATTGCCAATATTCATTAAATGTAATTGTATCAAATGCATAAATTGCACGGGTTTTAGCAACCGCTTCAGTACTAGTGCCATCACGACCATACTGACCAGTGTAAGGTAAATAAGCATCTGGGTTGTATAAGTCATTCAGCGCTGGTTCGTTCTTTAAATTATCAGCTACCAATGCAGTCACATTCCAACGGCTAAATGTCTCGTTAGTTAATTCAACACCAGTAACCACATTATGTTTTACACCAGCAAAATAGTACTCACCAACTAAATCAAGTTGCAGTGTAGCCAATTCATTGCGCGTATCGCGATTTTTAACGTCGCTCATTCTGATATCAGTTGTTGTTTTTACATCAATAAAACGCGGCGCTGTCACTGTATCTTTTCGCTCTACACGACCAATGCGACCTTGGGCACGTAGCGTGGTTGTTTGCGACAAGTCATACTCGTACTTTGCAGTTGTTGAATACGCTTCGATATCTTCAAAATCACGATATACGTTACCGTAAAAATTAGTGAAATTCACCGGTGGCGCTGCATTTTCGCTACCAGCAAGTTCAGCAACAGGGCTAGAACCAACCCACGGAATACCGTAATCAGACATATTATCTTGATTCTGATAATCAGCATTAAGATTAAAACGGCTATTGGTTCCTAAACCAGTCGCAAACGAAACCGCGACTGCTTGTTTTTCTTTTTCAACATGATCACGCCCAGCAACATCCCCTTTATCAACCAGTAAATTGACACGTAACGCTGATGTTTCAGCCACTTTAAAGTTACTATCTATTTGCGCGCGGTAATCACTCTCTGTGCCTAAACGCAGCGAAGCATCATTAAATTCATCCAACGTCGCCGTTTTTGTAGTTAAGTTAATACTACCACCCGTTGAACCTCGACCTGTTGTTGCTGAACTTGGGCCTTTTGCAACTTCGATTTGCTCAACGTTATAAGTATCACGGTCGTACCCGGCAATATCACGAATACCATCGATAAAAATATCATTGGCAGCACTAAAACCACGAATAGATAAACTGTCACCAGCTGGCGCACCGCCTTCACCCGCCGCCAATGAAATACCCGAAACATTACGTAACGCATCTTGCAAACTATCTACATTTCTATCTTTCATCACAGCTTTGTTAATAACCGTTATTGATTTTGCAGTATCAACCAACGGCTGGGTGTTCTTTATTGATGATGATTTTTCAACTTTATAGCTTTGTTCCGATTGCGTTTTTGCTTTGGTTACTGATAGCTCTTGTATATTTTCAGCTCCTTGAGCAGACGCCCAAGTTGATAAAGTTGCGGTAACAAAAGCAGCCAGCGGTTTTATATAAGTTCGGCGTTTATTAGTCATTTTACCCATTTTAGCTCCATTAGCAGGGAACTTGCTAACACGTTGTTTTTGTAGCAAGTCATTTAAGCACGTTGATTTAAGTTCGGCGGAATCCTAGCACTGAGTAATATTAATGTAAATGCGAAATGTTATCACTTGTATTATTTTATCAATCATTGTACTATTTTTCACACTTTTAAACTTACGTAACGCGACTGTAAATGCACAGTAAACTTGGGGGCATGAGTGGCGTAAAAAATTAAGTTTAAGCGCTTAAAAATCAAGGTTTTTTAATTTTATAAAGTTAAAGCCAGAGCTTGGCTTTGTACTGTAAATGGTTATTACTTTTAGGGCATTACTTAGCATATGCAACGTTTTATAAAATCTGTTGGGGCAGTTATTTTACTAAGCTCATTCTCAAGCTTAGCTGATCCGGTTAGCGAACTTGAAAACCTCGTTAATCAGTGGTTACAAATAGAACAACAAACTAGTGAGTTAGAAACACATTGGCTAGAAAAAAAAACCTCGATGCAACAAACATTAATCTTACTTGATGCAGAGCAAGCACAACTCAAACAGCTAAACCAAAATCGTCAAAAGAACACCTCTGAGCTGGCAGAAAAGCGCACTGCGCTAATTCAACAACAAAGCCAGCTTGAGACCGATGAAAACGCGCTCAATAGTCAATTAATCCAGCTCAGCCAGCAATTGCGCTCACTGCAAGTACAATTACCTCCCCCATTACTGGCGAGCTGGCAAAGTATTGGCGATCTAGATAACGAAAGCCTAGATGCGAATGAAAAGCTACAAATTGCTTTAAAAATGCTTGGCCAATTGGCTGATTTTCAAAACCGAATTTCAATTCATGAAATGGCAATCAGTAATAGTGAAGGTAAAGAAATATGGGTAAAACAGCTTTATTTGGGTGCCGCACAAGCATGGTTTGTTAGTAATGATTTAAGTTATGCGGGCATTGGCTTCCCTTCTGAGTTAGGTTGGCAATGGCAATTTGATACTGAGATTGATCGCGAGCAAATTGCCCACGGTATCGCTGTACAAGAAAAAAAACAAGCAGCTCACTGGCTTACCTTGCCTGTATTTAGCTATGCAGCTAAGGAGCTGACGCCATGAAACGATTCTGTACTTTTTGGTTTGTTACACTACTGAGTTTTAGCCAAGTAGTAACAGCCGCGACTGCGGATGCTGCCAAACAACAATTGCTAACGGATATTAAAACGGCGCAGAGCGTTTTAAATAAAGCACAACAGCGGATTGCCAAACAGCAAACCACTATGGCACAACAGATATTTGAAAAACAGCAAGCACTTAAAAAAGAGCGTGAGCAAGCGACACTCAATCGCCGTTTAGCTGATGAAGACACATTGAGTTTAACCCAGCTACAAACACGCTTAGATAGCTGGCAACAACAACAGCAATATCGGCTAAATTTACTCAACCGATTTACTCGTCAATACGCTCAGCAAGCGCAAAGTAAAAACGATCAACAAGCACTTTTGAATGATGTAGTCGCGGTGATAGAGCAGCAAACCGCGGCATTATATCCAGAGTTTAAAAAACAAAATATAGTATTGAAAAATGGCGAGCTCACCGCAGCTACAACATTACAAGTAGGTCCCGTGGCTTGGTTTAGTGTTGCACAGCCAAAACTAACCGGCCTGCTTTCATCAGCAGCTAACGCTGCAGTACCAAAAGTAGCTATAGTTCAATCACGTGATGAGAATAACCCATTTGATATCGCTTACTCACAAGTAAATACAAACTCAGCTAAGATCGCAGCTTCTTTAACATTTGATCCAAGTTTAACCCGCTTAGTTGCCAGTCAAGCGCAACAAGAAGGTGCAGTTGAACATCTTGAAAAAGGTGGCTTATGGGCAATCCCTATTATTTTATTTGCATGTTTTGCATTATTAATTGCGCTATTCAAGGCATATCAATTATTTAGCCTTAGTAAGATCAAAGCTGTCTCGACGCTGACTTTACAAACTGCGTTTGATCAACCTGAGCAACACAGCTTCAGCGGAATGCAAGCAACGCTGTTTCAACTCTCTGTTGATAGCAACATAGGACAAATAAGAGATGACCAGTTATTTAATCAGCTGATGCATAATAAACACAAGCTTGATAACTACATTGGCGCAATCGCGATCACAGCATCGGTAGCACCGCTACTGGGCTTATTGGGCACAGTCAGTGGCATGATTGAAACATTCAAAATGATGACGTTATTTGGCTCAGGCGATCCAGAAGTGGTATCTGGTGGTATTGCCCAAGCTTTGATCACTACCGAGCTTGGCCTCGTTGTTGCCATACCAGCATTAGTACTCAATGCGCTACTATCGCGTAAAGCTAAAGCCTATTACACCCAACTTGAAGCGTTCGCACTGCAACTTAGTCAACTTGAGGTGAAAAATGTTTGAGCAACTGTTCGATAATTTTATCTGCTGGCTTATCATCCTATTAGCGCTATTTGTTTATCAGCTCATTTGGCACGATATCCTGCATTTAAAACAATATAAACTGCAACGCCAAGGTTACTGGCACGATGTCAGCTCTATTTTGACCGCTGCGCTGCCATTACTTGGTTTATTAGGCACCATTATTGGTTTACTCGATACATTTAAAGTGATGTCGCAAGGCGAAAACGAATTAATGAGCGAAGCGATAAGTAATGCTCTACTCACTACACAACTGGGGTTAGTCTGCGCAATTCCTGCATGGCTGATGCAAGCTTACTTGCTGTACGTAACACGTAACAGTGCTATCCAACAGCAAGCGAGCTAAGCCAATGCAAGCACGTTTAAAACAACGCCTAGAACAACAGTCTGCGCATCATATTGATATGTCACCACTATTAGATGTGGTATTTATACTATTGATTTTCTTTATTGTAACCACCGTTTTCGTTCGCGAAAGTGGGGTCGAGGTTGATAAACCGCAAGCCGTCTCAGCAAGCAGATTAAAGCAACAAGTTATTTTTCTTGCCATAACTGATAGCCAGCAGGTTTACTTTGACGGTAGCCAAATTGGCGTGGCCGGTGTGCGCAGCAGCGTAGAGCAAATGCTAAAACAACAGCAAAGACCGGTAGTGATCCAAGCTGATAAAACCGTACCAACCGAGCTATTAGTAAAGGTAATAGACGAAGCAAAACTTGCTGGTGCAGCAACCGTTAACTTAGCGACCCAGCAATAATATGCAAAATAATATACTCGCATCACAACCTGCAATAGCTAATAAACGTCATCCGTTTTTTGCTTTTATGTTGAGCCTAACGGTACTTGCATGCGCGTTAGTTTTACTTTGGCTTGGGCAAATTGCTGAGCACGCTATCAACGACAAAGTTATCGTTCGGGAAGTTGCTTTAGTGCCACTGCCTCCACCTCCGCCACCAACCGTGACGCAATCAGCTGTGACAGAGCCGATGCAAAGCCTCGTTGTCGAAGGTGCGGGGGCAACTATTCAAGCTATTAATATAAAAATTGAAAGTAAAATTTCGCTTAGCAAACCAACCCTTGCAAATATGCCAATTGCGACTCCTGAATTTCAATCTATCGAAGTTAATTGGGATGCCTTTAGCTTAAATCAACTAGATGGTTTACCCACGCTACTCACTCCCGTAAAAGCAGTATTACCTAAAAAGTTAACTCGCCAAGGTGTGAGTACCTTCATCGTGAAGCTCGATGTTTTTATCGATGAAAATGGCCGATTAAGCTTAATTGATGTTATACAAAACCCGTACCCTGAGCTAAAGCCTGAAATAGACAAGATCATTAAGCAAAGTCGGTTTAGTTCACCAAAAAAAGACGGTGAAATAGTGAGAGCCAGATTTATTTGGCCCATTGAATTTAAACCTTAGTAAAGCCAGTATTTAAGTGAAAATACAATGAAAAGATTAACAACAAAAAAATGGTTAACGTCTTTAGCTATCGTGCCATTAACCTTTTATATGGCTGCCAGCCAAGCAACCTCATTGCAGGTAAAGCTACAACCAAGCGATCCACACTGGCAGTTGCTGATCAATAATAATTTACTGAGCCCAACAGATATAAAAATCGAAGCTAATGAACGCAGCTTCGCCCAGCAACTAAAACCACTATTACAACAAGGTAACTACCAAGCTGTTGCTGATCTATTTACACAACGTGAATTAGGTAACGATAGCCCTGCGTTACAACTTTTACGTGGCCAAGTTTTGTTAACCTTAAAACAGTTTGCAGGAGCTGAGCAGGCGTTAAAGGCAAGTTTATCAAGCATGCCAGATTTAGTTAAAGCTCATCAAGGTTTAAGTCTGCTCTATATGCAGCAAGGTAATTATCAACAAGCACAGCCACATCTAACCCGCTGTATTGAACTTGGCCAAGCTGATGCGCAAGTCTATGCGCAACTTGCCTATATTCATGTACAAGCTGAGCAACCTTGGAGCGCAATTGCAGCTTATCGTCAGGCATTAATGCTTGAGCCACAGCAAGCACAATATCAACAAGGGTTACTATTTTCACTAATTGCTGCCGGCGATCTAGGTCAAGCCCAAGCTCTGCTAAAAGAGCTATTAAATGCATCCCCTAACAATCCAGAGCTTTGGCTACAACGTGCACAAATTGCCTTACAACAAGACAACAATAAACAAGCTTTGGCAAGTATTGAAGTAGCTTTAAAGCTGGCACCTAGCAATGCAAGTAATCAATTACTTGCAGCACAACTTCATCTTACACAAGGTAGCTACTCACGCTCTGTTGAATTGTTAAGTAATGCATTAGCAAGCACTCAGCCACCTCAAATAGCAGAAGCTAGCGAGATTAGTATGCAAACCCTAAATTGGCTTATCGCACAAAAAAAATGGCAGCTAGCCAAGCAGCTCGTTTCGCAACTAAACCCTTTTATAAATAAGTTATCAAAACAATCCCGCGCAGAGTTTTCAGTTTATACCGCTCAGCTAGCAATTGAGCAAGGTAACTTTAAACAAGCTCAAAAGAGTTTACATAAAGCATTAACAATCGACCCAAATCTTGGCGATGCACTGTTAAGCCTGGCAAATATCTATCAGCAACAAAACCAACTGACACAAGCAAGGTTAATGTATGTACGAGCACAAGCTTTACCTGAGTACCAACTCTCTGCATGGTTAGGCCTCGCGCAAATTGAAATTGAAAATAAAAACTACAAAGAAGCATTAAGCCAGCTTAAAAAAGCACTTAACGCCAACCCACAAAGGCAAGACTTACTCACCAACATTCGCGCTCTTGAAGGACTGATCCAACGAGAAGGTTAATAGTTAATAGATTTATACCAATCGTGTTAAGTTACTGACCATTTATAGCGACAGATAAATACAGTGATAACAAGGCGTAAGTTTCGACATGTAGTTGTTATACTTGAATAAATTATAACGCAGTTAGCACTTTATTTAGCTCGCTAGAATGGTTAAATATTTAAGTCGATTGGTATTACACCAAGCCCAGCACAACGTTGGGCTTTTTATTGTCTAGTTTATAGTTTCTTCTTATGTCGTTAGCGAGTTGGGTGATTTTATAGAGAGTGCGGGTTTGTCTG
>NZ_VXCS01000023.1:0-83700 GCF_052850545.1 Pseudoalteromonas sp. 1181_04 | reverse complement strand
TACGAGTGCCCACACAGATGATTGCTTTATATTGTTAAAGAACGTTGCGATTAAAGTTAAACTTTATCTCGCTAGGGCTGCGCATATTACGCTTTCCTATTTTTTTGTCAACACTTAATTTTAAACTTTCTTAATAATCTAAACTCAAGTTTTACTCGACTAACTGATTAACTCTTGCCTCGCTAAGCGTTGCTGTCTGCCGTCTCAGTGGGGTCGCATTATAGGGAGATCCAAAAACAGATCAACCTTTTTTTGAAGAAAACTTAAAATAAAACACTGTTCGCTGAGTATTTAAGCTAAACGCTCAAAAACAACACTAAACTAGACTGTTTTTAACTATATAAGTGCAAGTTAAATGAAGAAACCCAGATTCAATCTTTAATCGAAAAAACGATCCACTACTGAAATGATCAATATTTTGATCAAATGACCTAAGTTTATAATCTTTACCTATGTATATTGTTAATAACTTATGAGGGTCAAACACTGACAGTCGCAGTTATCACGCATTTAAATCATAGGTAAAAGTAGACTCTATAGATTTATACAGCTACATATTCAGTAGCAAGATAACTTTCAAAGCTATAAATGTTATTACCGACCATGAAATTTAAATTAACAAGCTAGTTGAATAACAAATGGTTATTAAGGGAAGTAGATTCTAGTGACGCTTAGTGGGCTTACAAAGATGTTGGTTTGATAATGGTATAGTTGAAATGTTGCGCTATATACAGGGATACTGATAGCGATATTATTTTTTGCCAAATTTTAGATATTAAAAAGCCGAGCTTATGCTCGGCTTTTTGGTGTCTTTAAGACTTACTCAGCAGACTGCGCGTCTTCTTGAACTTCTTCGTTCGCAGATGTGCGACCTACTAGTTCAATATAAGCCATTGGTGCATTGTCACCAGCACGGAAGCCACACTTAATAATACGAGTGTAACCACCTGGACGGTCTGTATTGCGAGGACCGATTTCACTGAACAACTTACCAACTACTTCTTTATCACGCGTGCGAGCAAACGCTAAACGGCGATTTGCTACACTGTCAGTCTTAGCCAGTGTGATTAAAGGTTCAATTACACGACGTAACTCTTTCGCTTTTGGCAAAGTAGTTTTGATGATTTCATGTTTCACCAAAGAACCTGCCATATTGCTGAACATCGCTTTACGATGGCTGCTGTTACGGTTTAATTGACGACCACTCTTACGATGGCGCATGACCCTATCCTTCTAACTAAACTAATATAGTGATTTAGATTATTCAGCTAGGCTTGCAGGTGGCCAATTTTCTAGGCGCATACCTAGAGATAGACCACGTGAAGCTAGCACGTCTTTAATTTCAGTCAGAGACTTCTTGCCTAAGTTAGGCGTTTTAAGAAGCTCGACTTCTGTGCGCTGAACTAAATCACCGATATATTGAATTTGCTCGGCTTTCAAACAGTTTGCTGAACGCACTGTTAGTTCAAGATCATCAACTGGACGAAGTAGAATAGGATCGAATTCTGGCTTCTCTTCTTTCTCTTCTGGCTCAGTAACATCACGTAAGTCTACGAATGCTTCTAGCTGCTCAGCTAAGATAGTCGACGCACGGCGGATCGCTTCTTCTGGATCTATAGTGCCGTTTGTTTCCATATCAATGATTAACTTGTCTAAGTCTGTACGTTGTTCAACACGTGCTGATTCAACCGAGTACGCAATACGTTCAACTGGGCTAAATGATGCATCAAGCAACAATCTACCAATTGGACGCTCATCGTCATCAGAGGATAAACGGCTAGATGCCGGCACATACCCACGACCACGTTCAACACGAATTCGCATGCTGATCGCACTATTATCTGCCGTTAAATGACAAATAATATGATCTGGGTTGGCAATGGTTACATCGCCGTCGTGCTGAATATCAGCCGCAGTCACAGGGCCTACACCAGACTTAGTCAGGGTAAGAAAAACTTCATCTTTACCTTCCAAAGTAACTGCTAGACCTTTAAGATTTAACAGAATTTCAATGATGTCTTCTTGTACGCCTTCTTTCGCGCTGTATTCGTGCAACACACCGTCGATTTCAACTTCGGTTACTGCACATCCTGGCATTGACGAAAGAAGTATACGGCGTAAGGCATTCCCAAGAGTATGACCGAAGCCACGCTCTAATGGCTCTAAAACTACTTTAGAACGAGTTGGGTTAATAGCGTCGATATCGACTAACCTTGGTTTTAGAAATTCTGTAACAGAACCCTGCATTTTATCCTCTCTTAACTCTTAACTTTACTTAGAGTAAAGTTCGACGATTAGTTGTTCATTGATGTCCGCAGACAGGTCTGAACGCTCTGGTAGGCGTTTGAAATTACCTTCCATTTTCTTACCGTCAACTTCAACCCAAGTCGGTTTTTCACGTTGCTCGGCTAGTTCTAGAGCAGCGATGATACGAGCTTGTGTCTTAGACTTTTCACGGATAACTACTACATCTTCTGGAGTAATTACGAATGAAGGAATGTTCACTACACGACCATTAACTAAAACCGCTTTGTGGCTTACTAACTGACGTGCTTCAGCACGTGTGCTTGCAAAACCCATGCGGTATACAACATTGTCTAAACGTTGCTCTAAAAGCTGTAACAAGTTTTCACCTGTGTTGCCCTTAAGGCGAGCAGCTTCTTTGTAGTAGTTACGGAATTGCTTTTCTAATACACCGTAGATACGACGTACTTTTTGCTTTTCACGTAATTGTAAACCGTAATCAGATAAGCGACCTTTACGAGCGCCGTGCTGACCAGGTGCAGTCTCAAGTTTACACTTAGAGTCGATAGCTCTTACGCCGCTCTTAAGGAACAGGTCAGTACCTTCACGACGACTCAGCTTGAGCTTAGGGCCCAAATATCTTGCCATGTTATTTCTCCTAACCTATTGTTAAACGCGACGTTTCTTCGGTGGACGACAACCATTGTGTGGTATTGGCGTCACGTCAGTAATGTTGGTGATACGGTAACCAGCAGCATTCAAAGCACGTACAGCAGATTCACGACCTGGACCTGGACCTTTGATGAAAACTTCTAGATTTTTTAAACCGTATTCTTGAGCAGCAGTACCTGCACGCTCTGCAGCAACCTGAGCAGCGAATGGTGTAGATTTACGTGAACCACGGAAACCTGAACCACCGGCAGTAGCCCATGATAGTGCATTACCTTGACGGTCGGTAATTGTAACAATAGTGTTGTTGAAAGAAGCATGAACATGAGCCATACCATCAGCAACTTGCTTTTTAACCTTTTTACGACGAATTGGTGTCTTAGCCATAATACTATCCCCTTATCGCTTAATAGGCTTACGAGGACCCTTACGGGTACGCGCGTTAGTCTTTGTTCTTTGACCACGTAGTGGTAAAGAGCGACGGTGACGTAGGCCACGGTAACAACCAAGGTCCATAAGGCGCTTGATATTCAAAGTAACTTCACGACGAAGATCACCTTCTACAGTGTACTTGCCAACTGCTTCACGCAATACGTCAAGTGTTTCGTCTGAAAGTTCACCGATTTTTGTGGTTTCGGCGATACCAGTCGCTACTAAGATAGCCTTAGAGCGAGTCTTACCTATGCCATAAATAGCTGTTAAACCAATAACTGCATGTTTATGATCAGGGACGTTAATGCCAGCGATACGGGCCACTAACACATCTCCTATATTTGAATTCGGTTATCATCTGTTTGAAGAGCCCGTAAGGATACTCAAACGAAGACCAAATCACAACTGAAAACACAGGCCGAGAAACCTCAGCCTGCACGACTTATAAATTAACCTTGCCTTTGCTTATGCTTAGGCTCACTGCAAATTACACGTACAACACCGGCACGTTTAATAACTTTACAGTTACGGCATATTTTCTTAACGGAAGCACGTACTTTCATTGCTCAACTCCGTAAACTGACCTTATCGACCGTAGCCTTTAAGGTTCGCTTTTTTCAGCACAGAATCATATTGATGAGACATCATATGAGTCTGTACTTGTGCCATAAAGTCCATGATCACAACAACGATAATCAAAATTGATGTACCGCCGAAGTAGAATGGCGTTTGCCATGCCATGGTCATGAATTCGGGCACCAGACAGATAAAGGTTATATACAAAGCACCTGCCAATGTCAGGCGTGTCATCACTTTATCAATGTATTTCGATGTCTGCTCGCCTGGACGAATACCTGGGATAAATGCGCCAGATTTTTTCAGGTTATCTGCTGTTTCACGTGGGTTAAAAACCAACGCTGTGTAGAAAAAGCAGAAGAAGATAATAGCCGCAGCTAAAACTATTGCATACAAAGGCTGACCTGGAGTCAACGTTGTAGCAATCGCTTGTAGCACATCAGCGACAGGACCTTCACCCTGGCCGAACCAGCTGGCAATAGTACCAGGGAACAGAATTATACTGCTAGCAAAGATTGGTGGAATAACACCCGCCATGTTTACTTTTAGTGGTAAATGCGTGCTTTGGGCAGCAAATACTTGACGACCTTGTTGGCGCTTTGCGTAGTTAACGACGATACGACGTTGTCCACGTTCAAAGAACACTACAAGATAAGTAACAGCGAATACGATTACCGCAATCAATAACAGTGCTAAAACATGTAAATCACCTTGGCGCGCCATTTCGGCTGTCGAACCAATAGCAGACGGCAGGTTAGCTACAATACCAACAAATATTAGAACTGAGATACCGTTACCGATACCACGTTCAGTTATTTGCTCGCCCAACCACATCAGGAACATAGTACCAGTTACTAAACTCACCACTGCGGTGAAGTAGAAACCGAGACCTGGGTTAACAACTAACCCGTCCATCATACCCGGTAAGCTTGTGGCAATACCGATCGATTGGATAGTAGCAAGCAAGAGCGTGCCGTAGCGTGTGTACTGGCTAATTTTCTTACGACCTTGTTCACCTTCTTTCTTAAGCTCTATAAACGGAGGATACATATGCGTTAATAGTTGCGTAATAATTGAAGCTGTGATGTAAGGCATTATACCCAGTGCTAACACCGAAGCGCGCTCAAGCGCACCACCGCTGAACATGTTGAACATTTCAACAATGGTGCCCTTTTGTTGCTCGAAGAAATCGGCAAGTACAGCGGCGTCAATCCCAGGGATTGGCACAAATGAACCTAGACGGTAAATAATGATAGCGCCCAATACGAATAGTAATCGACGTTTCAATTCCGAAAGCCCACTTTGTGCACTTTGTGTATCTTGACCTGGTTTAGCCATTAGTACTTCCTTAGTCTTCTACCTTGCCTCCGGCGGCTTCGATAGCTTCGCGAGCACCTTTAGAGGCTTTAAGGCCTTTAACGGTAACAGCGCGTGAAACTTCGCCAGATTTAACAACTTTAACGAACAGAACGTTCTTTTTAACTAGACCAGCTGCCTGTAGCGTACCTAGGTCTACCACATCGCCTTCAACTTTAGCGATCTCGTATAGGTTTATTTCTGCAGATACTAAAGATTTGCGAGAAGTGAAACCAAACTTAGGTAGACGACGTTGCATAGGCATTTGACCGCCTTCAAAACCAACGCGTACTTTACCGCCAGAACGTGACTTTTGACCTTTGTGACCACGGCCACCAGTCTTACCTAGACCAGAACCGATACCACGACCAACACGTTTACCAGCAGATTTAGAACCTGCAGCAGGAGAAAGTGTATTCAAATGCATTCGAATTACCCCTCAACCTTAACCATGTATGAAACTTGGTTGATCATACCACGTACACATGCTGTGTCTTCTAACTCAACAGTGTGATTGATACGACGTAAACCAAGACCGCGTAATGTAGCTTTATGTTTCGGTAAACGACCGATAGAGCTCTTTACTTGTGTTACTTTTACAGTTTTATTAGCCATGGTTTACCCCAGAATCTCGTCTACTCGAAGACCACGTTTTGCAGCGATCGACTGAGGAGAATTCATATTCTCAAGAGCTGAGATCGTTGCACGTACAACGTTGATCGGGTTAGTAGAACCGTAACATTTAGAAAGTACGTTCTGCACACCAGTAACTTCTAGTACTGCACGCATAGCACCACCTGCGATGATACCAGTACCTTCAGATGCTGGTTTCATAAACACAAGAGAGCCAGCATGACGTCCTTTAACAGGATGCTGTAATGTGTTGCCATTTAGGTCTACGTTGATCATGTTACGACGTGCTTTTTCCATTGCTTTTTGAATAGCAGCTGGAACTTCACGTGCTTTACCATAACCGAAACCTACTTTACCTGCGCCGTCACCAACTACAGTTAGTGCAGTGAAGCTAAAGATACGACCACCTTTAACTACTTTAGACACACGGTTCACCGCGATTAGCTTTTCAGCTAGATCAGGCTGTTGTTGCTTTGCTTCTACGTTAGCCATTGTCTACTCCTAGAATTGCAAACCGGCTTCACGCGCAGCATCTGCTAGCGCCTTCACACGGCCGTGATATTTAAAGCCACTGCGATCAAAAGCAATCTTTTCGATGCCTTTGTCAGCCGCACGTTCAGCAACCGCTTTACCAACTGCTTGCGCAGCTGCAACGTTGCCTGTGCCTTTAACTGTTTCGCTAATAGCTTTCTCAACAGTAGAAGCAGCAGCCAGTACATTACCCTCAGCGTTTACAACTTGAGCGTAAATGTGACGTGGCGTGCGGTGGATAACAAGACGCGTTGTGCCTTGTTCAATATAATTTCTACGAGTGCGTTTAGCACGACGTAGACGAGCTGTTTTTTTATCCATCGTCTTACCTTACTTCTTCTTAGCCTCTTTACGGCGTACATTCTCATCTGAATAACGAACACCTTTACCTTTATAAGGCTCAGGTTTACGGTATGCACGAATGTTAGCAGCTGTTTGACCAACTAACTGCTTATCTACGCCCTTAACTAGAACTTCTGTTTGGCTTGGAGTTTCAATCGTAATTCCTTCAGGAACTGCGAAATTAACTGGGTGTGAGAAACCAAGAGTTAAATCTAATGTTTTACCCTTAGCTGCAGCACGGTAACCAACGCCTACTAACTGAAGTTTCTTCTCGTAACCTTCATGCGTACCAACAATCATATTGTTGATTAGAGCGCGAGCAGTACCTGCTTGTGCCCATGCATTGGCTACGCCTTCACGAGGTAAAGTTGTAATAACGTTGTCGTTAAGTTGTACTTCAACTGCAGAGTTGATAGTACGCGTTAATTCGCCGTTTTTGCCTTTAACTGTGATGTCCTGGCCTTTTAATGTAACTTCTACACCGGCAGGAACATTAATTGGTGCCTTTGCTATGCGAGACATAGTTCCCCTCCGATTAAGCTACAAAACCAATGATTTCACCACCAACACCAGCACTACGTGCGGCGCGGTCTGTCATTAGGCCTTTAGAAGTTGATACGATAGCGATACCTAGACCACCCATTACCTTTGGTAATTCGTCACGTCTCTTATAGATACGCAAACCAGGGCGGCTAACACGCTGGATATTTTCAATAACAGCTTTGCCTTCGAAGTATTTCAACTCGATAGAAAGCTCAGGTTTAACATCACCGCTGATTGTGAAATCAACGATATAACCTTCATCTTTTAATACTTTAGCTAATGCTACTTTCAGCTTTGAATTAGGCATCGTTACAGATACTTTTTTCGCTGACTGACCGTTACGAATTCGTGTAAACAAATCCGCGATAGGATCTTGCAAGCTCATAGTCTTACTCCCGTGATTCTATTACCAGCTAGCCTTTTTAAGGCCAGGAATTTCACCGCGCATAGCTGCTTCGCGAACTTTGATACGGCTCATGCCGAATTTGCGAAGGTAACCATGTGGGCGGCCCGTAATGTTACAACGATTACGTTGACGTGCAGGGCTAGAATCACGTGGTAAAGCTTGTAGCTTAAGTACCGCGTCCCAACGATCATCGTCAGATGTTTTCACATCACTGATGATAGCTTTTAGTGCTGCGCGCTTTTCAGCGAACTGAGCAACTAATTTCGTGCGCTTTGCTTCGCGCGCTTTCATAGAATTCTTTGCCATAACCCTACCCTTATTTCTTGAATGGGAAGTTAAACGCTTCTAACAACGCACGGCCTTCCTCATCTGTTTTCGCAGATGTAGTGATTGTGATATCCATACCGCGTACGCGGTCTACTTTATCATAATCAATTTCTGGGAAGATGATTTGTTCACGTACGCCCATGCTGTAGTTACCACGTCCATCAAAAGACTTAGCACTTACACCACGGAAGTCACGGATACGTGGGATAGCGATTGAAACCAAACGCTCAAAAAAGTCCCACATACGCTCGCCGCGTAGGGTTACTTTACAACCAATTGGGTAGCCTTCACGTACTTTAAAGCCAGCAACAGATTTGCGTGCTTTAGTAATGAGTGGCTTCTGACCAGCGATTGCTTCTAGATCCGCAACAGCGTTGTCTAGAATTTTCTTGTCAGCTAGGGCTTCGCCCACGCCCATATTCAATGTGATCTTTTCGATCTGAGGGACTTGCATGACAGAGCTGAAACCAAACTTCTCTTGAAGTTCAGCAACTACTTTGTCTTTATATACTTCATGCAGTTTCGCCATCATTCTACTCCAACTATTAGATAGTTTTACCAGTAGATTTAAAGATACGTAATTTCTTACCATCTTCAATCTTGAAACCTACACGATCTGCTTTACTCGTTTCCGAGTTGAAGATCGCAACGTTTGATACGTCAATAGACGCTTCTTTCTCAACAATACCACCTGGCTGGTTCAATTGTGGAACCGGCTTTTGGTGCTTCTTGATTAAGTTAATGCCTTCGACAAATACTCGACCAGACTCGGTAACAACTGAAAGCACTTTGCCGCGCTTACCTTTGTCTTTACCTGCTAGAACGATTACTTCGTCATCACGACGGATTTTTGCTGCCATGATTGACTCCTTACAGTACTTCTGGGGCTAGTGAAACGATTTTCATGAACTTATCATTACGAAGTTCGCGAGTCACAGGGCCGAAAATACGTGTACCAATTGGCTGCAAGTTATCATTTAAGATAACAGCCGCATTGCTGTCAAAACGGATCAAAGAACCATCTGGACGACGAACGCCTTTCTTAGTACGCACAACTACCGCGTTTTTAACATCACCTTTCTTCACTTTACCGCGAGGAATCGCTTCTTTAACAGAAACTTTAATGATGTCACCAATCGCTGCATAACGACGGTGCGAACCGCCTAAGACTTTAATACACTGCACTTTGCGAGCGCCGCTGTTATCAGCAACTTCCAGCTGAGTTTGCATTTGGATCATGTTAATGACCTCCGGTGTAGTTATTACAACTGTCTTAAATTTGTTTAAAATCAAGACATTTAGGTTAAAAACCACTCAAAAAACAATCTAGTTGTCTCCCAAGGGCGGGCAATTGTATCAGCATTGCGGGGGTAGTGGTAGGTTATTTTTTAATTAATTTAGAATAACGAGGATGGTTGTTTTGTCGATGAAACATATTTTGCTATTTTAGCATTGATTATAAAACAATCAGGGCAATTTTATGCCCTGATTGTTTTATCACCGAATAAAATCGGCATTATTTGCCAAACAAACCTTTTAACTTATCTTTAATTTTATCTTTCGCTTTTTCTTTTACTTCATCTTCTGCCGCTTTGCTTACATCTAAGCTGATGCCAACATCATGAAATGGTCCTTTGATTCGTACTGGAATTTTAAAGCCGGTACTATCATCTTTGGTCCCCTGCCCTTCGAGTGAATCGACTATGCCTGTCACTAAGCGGTAGTTAACTGTCGTTGCGGGTAGATTAACATCCCCTTCACCACTAATACGTACTAATGGACTTAACAAACTCAGATCTGTGTTTTTACCTACGCCATTGGTAAAGTTAAAGCTACCCGTTAGCGCAGAGAAGTCAGTTTGCTGGGAATTATCAAAGCCAGTATCTAGCCCTTCGGATATTGCACCAAAGTTACCCTTAATTAGCTCTTTGCCTTTGCGAACCATTTCAGCAATGTTGGCGCCTTTTACTGCACCATCGGCAAATTCAAATGCTAGTTTACCCTGTAGGGCACTCATAAAGTCTTTTTGGCTCTGACCTGATGTTGCTAAGTCCCAATTGAGTGAGCCTTTGCCCATTAGCTTATCGAAGCCAGCGGCATCTGTCAGCAATGGTTGTGCGTCTATTTTATCTAACGAGAAGTTGGTGCTGATTTTGTAAGGAGCTTGTTTCGCATTAACTGTTACAGTGCCTTTACCATTACCTTCGTAGGCGGCAAACTTATCTAGGCTAATTTTCGCTACGCCTTTGTTAAGGTTTACAGTGAATTGATTAGCGCCAAGTTTGATTTCATTTGCTTTTAAGCCACTTGAACGGATCACCACATTCGCATCTAAGGCATTTAAGCCACTTAAATCCATTTTTGTGTCATCCCATACAATTGGTTTGGCTGGCTCGTCACTTTTAGGTTCTGGTTTCTCTGCTGGCGCTACCACCTCAGGTAAGTAAGGATTTAAGTCCAGCATACCTAAATCGATGTCAGCATTAACGGCTAAACGCTTACCTAAATTAAGCTCGCTTTTTCCTTTGATCTCTAATGCATCAAGAGTGGCGACTAATTCAGCTAGGTTGAACTTATCACCTTGCATACGCATTTTGCCACTAACACTAAATGCATTAAAGGCGCTTTCTTTAGCGTTCAGCTCGACTCCCTGCCATTTAGCAATGTCTTTTACTGAATCACCACTGAGCGCTAATTGACCTTGAATATCTTTACCTTGACCGGCTATTAAGCCTTTAAACTCAACATCAACTAACTTTGAAGTGACATCAGTTGTCACATTAAATGTATCACCTGCTATTGCTTTAGCTGGGTTATCAACTGTTACATCAAGCTCAAAGCGCTCTTGCATATAAGTGATCCCACCTTTGACTTCGAGTGATTTATGCAGTGAAGGCAGTAAGATAGCCAATTCTAAATCGCTAATTTGCTGTTTAGCTCCCGTTTGACCATCTAAATAAGTAAACGACCCACCATATATAGCCACTTCACCTAATTGAATATCAAAGTTTTCAGGTAGTTTGACTGCCTCACCTGCTTGAGTTTGCTGCTCAGGTTTCGCAGCTACTGCATCAAATAACTGCCAGTTAGCTTTACCATTTTTATCTGTTTCAAGCAGAATATTGGGTTCATTGATCACAAACTTTTCTAGTTTAAGTTCACCACCAAATAGCGAAAACCAAGGAATATGAACTGCAAGTTGCTGCATGCTTGCCATATCTGCACGTGAGCCAGTTTTCATATTGGCAAAATGCACATCTTCAAGTTCAAGCTTCAAAGAAGGAAAAACGGATAATGTTTTATCGCCTTTAATAGTTAAAGTACGCCCAGTGGTTTGCTCAACCTGCTCAGAGACTTTATTAAAAATGGCATCGGTTGGAATTAAAAACGGTGCAGCAATAATTAAAGCAACAAGCAATAATAATATGACACCAATAACTTTAAATAAGGTCTTCATGATGGTCCTTTCAAATGTGCAAATAATGTTCTTATCATAGCGGGAGTTAGCATTAAAATCATTGTGCAACGAAGAAAAATGCAATTTCCTGCATTCTACAGTGAATATATGAATTGTTACTGAAACATTTTGATACCTTTAGCTGCAAAACCATATAGCTGAATTTCGCAAAGCCGCGGGGCTTTCACAGCAAGAGCTAGCCGATGCTAGCGCCGTTTCACGCAAAACAATCAGCACGGTCGAAACATCACGCTTTACACCTTCAGTGATCATTGCATTGAAGATAGCTCGGCAGTTTGAAACTACTGTAGAGCAGTTATTTTCACTTGAATAAGCAGATTAAACCCTTTAAATGCAATCTTGTGCAGATTTAACTTATCAAGATTGCATCCCCTGTATTCTTCGGTATGATGCACAGCCCTGTTGTTTTAAGACGTTTTGCGCTAAAATTAAACAACTGAAAAATGTATTTAACCGGAGTACCATCAGGCATGAAAAAATTGCTCATTTCACCTTCACAAATGGCATTAGGCGAACAAGAAGGCCATATTTATCAAAATATTCTAAAGCAGGCTTCTGAAATCAGCTTAAACCTGATGGCGGTGAAAATAGAAAATCATCCTGAAGACTTCTTAGGTTGGTGCTATGAACTACTTAATGCTAGCCGTGACCGTATTAATCATGATTTACTCGAAACCAATCAATTACCAATTTTAAAAAAGCTTAATGACTTATTAGTTTCAGCAATTAGCTTCTTACAATTGAAAACATTACGCGTAGCGCCTTGGCCTGTAGTTAGTGTATTTATAGAGCAGCATAAAGATGTGTTAGCCCTTGATGAACAGTTACGCCTTGCCAACTATATAGCTGGTATTCGCGAGCAATCACTGAAAGAGATGATCCCTGAAGATTTATTAGCATTTAGTGGTAAACATACTTCTGCACTGGATCCAAGTAGTTATAATTTTGATGTCGAATGGTTTAGCTCTACTAAAAGCGCCAAAGCTTTTCATCAAATGCTTGCCGACCTGCCGGCATTATTTGATGAAGCATTAGCACATATACCTTTAGAAGGTGAAGTAACTGAAGCTGATTACCAAGAATTTGTGGTCAAATATTTAAAAGCCTTTACTGATAGCAATGAAAAGCCAACGCTTGCACCGGCAACTCGTCTATTAGCAATGCGCCGCCCAGATGTTTTTACACCAATTAATAACACCCGTTTAGATGCACTTTGTTCAGCATTGGCTATTACTAAATTAAATAATCGTGACTTTGCGCGTTATTGGCAGGATATTGTCCAAGCAGTTCATGGTATGTCTTGGTTTAAAATGGCAAGTGGTGACAGCGAGCTGGATCAACAACTTGTTGCAATCAAAGCATTAATTCCGTGCTTTTTCTATCATGCAGACAAAAACACGCCTGAAAACTCTAACTACATCAAGTTATTGAGCAAGCCAAAGCGTACAACTACCACTGGCACTAGAAAAGTGCGTCGTGGTAAAGAGTCTGCTGAAATACTTGTTGATCGCGCACTTGCTGCTGACGATATGCCTGAGCATATTCGCGCAAAGCGTGATTCAATTATCAGCGAAGTACAAAAAGGCCGTGGCGTGAACGAAACAATCAGCCTAATGCGTACTATTTTTGGTTAAACCACAGTAAAAAATACAAAAACCCGCTGCAACTGAGTTGTGCATGCGGGTTTTTTTACGCACCAATAAAGTGCGCAAGCTTCGTAAAAAACAATCTCCTCCTTTCACTATAAATATTTATACCTTTGTTTATAAAGTAATTTAAATATAAATTATTGCTTTTCATTTAACTTGGCACAAGCAGTGCTATTACCCTAGTAGACAACTAAAAATAGGATCCGCAATTATAGACTGCAATCTAATTAATAATTGCGAGCCAAAAAATCAGCATAACAACAGGATACCAAACATGTTAAAACTAAAATCAGCAATTGCGATCAGCACACTTGTACTCATGGGTGCAACATCTACAGCAGCATATGCAGAAGTAACAGCCAATGCCGCAGCAACTTCAAACTACTTATGGCGTGGTCAAGAACAAACCGGTGGTGATGCTGCAATTTCAGGTGGTATTGATTATGCCAACGAATCAGGTTTTTATGCTGGTACTTGGGCTTCAAATGCAAGCTGGGCCGATGAAATGACCTACGAGCTTGATCTCTATGCTGGTTTTGGTGGCGATATTAATGAAAATATGAGCTATGACGTTGGCTACATCTATTACGCTTACCCTGATGCAGCTTCTGGCGCAGACGCTGATTTTTCTGAAATTTACGGTAGCATCAGTATGGGTGGCTTTAGCTTTGGCGCATCAGTTCTTGCAACTTCAGCCGCAAGCGGTGATGGCACAGACTTTGGTGATTCGTTATACCTGACTGCAGATTACGGTTTCGCAGTTGGTACTAATGGCACTGAAATGGCCTTACACTTAGGCCACTACTCTGGTGATTTTATTGGTGATGACGATATCATCGATTACGGTGTATCTATCTCTAAAGATGGCTTCACTTTTGGTCTATCTGATACCGATATGGATGACAGTGATATTAAGGCTTACGTTGCTTTTTCAATGGACTTTAGCCTATAAAAAGAATGTGTTACTTGCTGCAACACTAAGGGCCGTAAGGCCCTTTCTCGATCTTGGTAAGCGGTAAGCGGCTAAGTTCATATTTTATATCAAGACTTACCCTCAACTCAGACTGCTTATAGCTTAAAACTTACAACTCCTATGGCACACTGTGCCCTGTTGAACCTTGCCAAATACGATACCATTGTTCACGACTGAGTTTTAACTGCTTAGCGGCAACAGCCGATTTAACACGCTCAATGTTGCCAGTACCCAGTACCACTGATGGGGAACTTGGGTGCATTAATAACCACGCGTAAACCACTTGATCAATAGAACTTGCACCAATTTCGCTGCCGACTTGCTCAAGTACTTGACGCAGGCGAATCGCTTTTTCATCATTTTCTGCAAAAATGCGACCGCCAGCCAAAGGTGACCAACACATAGGTTTAATATCAAGTAACTGACATTGGTCTAAACTACCATCATCAAGTGCTTGCATTTCATACGGTGAAAATTCAATTTGATTGGTCACCAATTCAAAATCAAGACGCGACTGCAATAAACTTAGTTGTGATGGCGTAAAGTTTGATACACCAAAATCGAGTACATCACCATTTTGCTTAAGAGTAGTGAATGCCTCAGCTACTTCGTCTGCATTCATCAAATAATCAGGGCGATGAATAAGTAATGCATCTAATCTATCGGTATTAAAATGCTTTAACGATTGCTGTGCTGAGCTAATAATATGTGCGGCACTCGAATCGTAATGATTAGCTTGGCCTGCTAACCCTAAGCTTGCAAAAGCAGGTTTGATACCACACTTAGTAATAATTTTGATCTCATCACGAATACTTGGCTTTAAAGCTAAAGCTTTACCAAACTCTGCCTCACAACCATATCCACCGTAAATGTCAGCGTGATCGGTGTGCCTTACACCGGCTTCAATTGCTTGCTCAAGAAAAGTTAAACACTGTTGTGGAGTAATTTGCCAATCTAATAATCGCCAAAACCCAAGTACTAGTTCGTCAATAGCGCGATCTGAGCTGTTCATAATTCCACCTTTATTTTTGTAAAAAATATTGTCCCGGCAAGTTCAATGCAAGTACCAAAACAGTATCCCTATCAGATAATTAATAAGCCATGATAATTTAATTGACCTTATTGATGTATTATTCTACATAATAAATAAGGTATTAATAGCTGAAAGTTATACCAGCACATGCATTAGCACATCAGTTTTATTCAGAGCTTTACCTTTTTTTGATGGCACAGGTAACGTAATAAACTTTTTGGATTAAATGAGGCTACAGATGAAAGACTTAACCCACACTATATACAGGCTGATGGCTTGCCTTTTACTCACGGTTAGTCAGTTGAGCTTTGCGGCAACCGCTGAACAAGAAGTCACTCATTTGCTCAGCTTTATCGCGCAAAGCAACGCGACTTTCATTCGTAACGGTGATCAACACACCAGCACCGAAGCCGCTGATCATCTTGCTATGAAATACCGCAAAGGCAAACGCTACGCTAAAACCGCTGATGAGTTTATTGAGAATCTTGCCAGTAAAAGCTCATGGAGTGGCAAACCTTATGCTGTTATTCTTGAAGATGATACACAAATCACCAGTAAGAAATGGCTTACAAACGAGTTAACTCATTTTAGAGCCACAGAAAAGCCGCAATAAGTGCGGCTTGGTTTCACTCTTAGGAGAGGTGAACTTAAATTCTGAAGTAACACTAACTCAAAGCTGTATTTAATACTGCGGTAGTTATTTTCATCATCAGCTTGCACTAGCGATAACTTTATATAACTAAGTTATCGACAAAATCTGCCTGCACTAATGATTTTTGAATGTCTAAATAATGACTGCCGGTATGCTCGGCTGAGTATTCAAAGCATGTGCTTGTAATAATGTTGCTTTGTTTTTAGCTACCCATGCATTCTTAATTTCGAACTATACTGTATGCAAATATAGCTGAACAATCTGTGAATACAACGTGCAATTAATAATCATTATTTTAGGAAATAACATGACTGTAAAGTAGATATTACTTGCACCCAATCTCGCTACTGGGTATAAAAATAGTTATCAACATTTAATAAGAAGCGAAAAGCCATGCAGCAACATGACCACCAACCACTTACAGACTTTATTGAATATCCACATGAACAGATGCTAGAACGCGCTAATGAGTTTTTAACGACCAGCCAGCGTCGTCATACAATTCGTAGTTTTAGCGACCGCCCAGTGCCAAAAGATATTATTCAAACCTGCATTAAAGCGGCAGCTACAGCACCAAGTGGTGCAAACCACCAACCGTGGCATTTTGTAGCAATTAATAGTAGTGATGTGAAAAAGCAAATTCGTGAAGCAGCCGAGAAATTAGAACGCTCATTTTATGAAGGCCGCGCTGGTGAAGAGTGGTTAGATGCTCTAAAGCCATTAGGCACTGATGCCAGCAAACCTTATTTAGAGCATGCACCTTGGCTAATTGCCGTATTCAGCCAAAAGAAAGGCGGCTTAAATACTGATGATAAAAACACCAACTACTATGTGCATGAGTCAGTCGGTATTGCCACCGGCTTTTTAATTCAAGCATTACATCGCGCAGGGCTTGCAACACTAACTCACACACCTAAACCAATGAGCTTTTTAACCGACATTTGTGGCCGCGACAAAGACAACGAACGCCCCTATATGCTGCTCATTGTCGGTTACCCAAGTGATGATGCTACTGTGCCTAATCATGCCTTGGTGAAAAAATCACTCGATGAAGTTGCGACCTTCATTTAGGTTTAAAATCCACCGCTAATGTGTCGCCGGCGTTAAGCCCGGCGATAATATGCTGTTTAGCATTAATCACCTCCCCTAAACGAACAAAGCGGCGCTCAATCTTTTGCTCGTTAATAACATATACCATGGCTAATTGACCGTACTCATGCACCCAACTTGGCTCAATTAAAATTCCTTGCTCGGTATCCAGTGGCAAGTGAAGCTGTGCATATAAACCAGGCATCAAGTTTGATTGTGTTGGCAACTCTAAACGAATTAACATACTACGTGCAGCACTATCGGCAATCGGAACAATTTCACTCACCACCGCAACAGCGGTTATATTAAGTGAAGGCAAACTGACCGTTAAGCTTTGACCCAGTGTGAGGCTAATTGCCTGACGTTCTCGTACATTAAATTCAAGCTGTAATTGTTGTGGATTATAAAGTGCCAATAAAGGTGAACCAGGCACTGCGGTATCACCTGGTTCAACTAACCGCTCTACAACAACTCCAGAAATGGGCGCTTTTATACGGGTAAATTCAAGTGCGACTTGTGCTTGGGTTTGCTGTTGCTTGGCAACAGCTAAGCTTGCGGTTAAGTTATCAAATTTCGCTTTTGCCTCATCATTATCACTAACCGATACCAACCCTTGTGAATATAAGTCAGTTACGCGCTTAAGCTGTTTATCAGCTTGTGTAAGTGACGCTTGAATGGCTTTTATTTGCGCATCACTTTGTGCCAATTGCGCTTTAAAATCGTCTTGCTGCAAAGTAATGAGAACATCGCCTTGCACAACACTATCACCAGCACGTACATTTAAACGTTCCACTTGTGCCATCACTCGTGACGAAATTTGCGTGTTTTGTTTTGCAATCACAGTACCGGGAACATCTTCACTGCGCTTGATCGCCGTCCGCTCAACGGTAGCGACTTTTCCCTCATATGTCGTTGCTAATACGGGTTTATTTCCTGCGGCTTGTTTATTTGAAAAGCTGCCTGCCATATAAAGCACAGCAACAATAATCACTAGCAACGCAATGATTGAGCCGAACAGTTTTGATTTACCTTGCATGAGCTTCATCCTCGGTTGTTTGTGTGTTCGCAAACACTAAATAATAAACTAGCGGCACCACAAACAACGAAAACAATGTTGATGCCACAATGCCAAAAATAATAGCGATAGCAAGACCACTAAATACGGGGTCTAACGTAATCACTAAGTTGCCTAATAAAGTTGTGCCAGCAGTCAGTAATACTGGCCGCATCCGCGTTGTGCCTGCGGCAATCAATGCCGCTTTTATTGCCATCCCTTGCCCGCGAGCTTGATTAATAAACTCAACTAAAATAAGCGAGTTACGCACCACAATACCAGCAAGTGCTATCATGCCGATCATCGCTGTTGCGGTGAATAGCACAGGCTCTGGAGCACCGGCTATGGAGCGCTCACCAAACTGATTTAATAACCAAAAACCCGGCATAATACCAATCACAGTAAGTGGAATAGCCGACATAATAATCAGCGATAAACTGGCAGATTGCGTTTGTATTCGTAAAATAATAAAAATGGCGGTTAACGCAAAAGCAAACGCAATTCCCATATCTCTAAACACATCAATTGTGATCCGCCATTCACCTTCACCACTAAACGTTACATGCGTGCCTTGTGGTAATTGCCAAGCCTGAGTTCCACCGTTATTAAAAAAGCTGCGGGCTAACCAATTTGTTTGCTCAAAATCATCGCTACTTACATTTAAATCAGCATTTACGTCCGCAATAATTTCTGCAGGAGTACGGCCATTAAGCTCTGCCATCACGTATACAACCTCGCGTTGGTCTTTACGCATAATCGGTTTTGCGACATTTAGGTTATGAAATTCACCCAGCTCAGATAAAGCCACCAACGGTCGTGGCGCACTAGTTAAACCAAACTCATTAGTTGATTTTGCCAGCTCTCTATCACCTCTGATTTGTATAGCAAGCAGTTGCGCTAATTGGTTTCGCTGCTGATATGGTAATTGCATTTTGATCTCAACGGGCTGCGTTTCACCACTGACATACATTACGCCCACATTTTTACCCGCAGATGCAATCGTTAATGTATTGGCAATATCTTGTGTTGATACCGCCGACAAAGCCGCCTTGGCTTTATCGGTAATAAAGCGCTGCATCGGTGCCGTGGCTGCAATACTTGTATCAACTTCAACCACATGGGGCTCTTGCTTCAGTCGTTGTGCAACTTGTTGAGCCGCTTGATGGTGGGTTTGCGTATCAACAAACGGATCACGATACACTTCAGCCACTAAGGTGCTAAATACTGGCGGCCCGGGTGGAACTTCAACCACTTTTATCACAATGCCATTAACGGCCAATGGCTCAAGCTGTTTACGTAAACGCATCACGACACCATGAGACTGTTGCTCGCGCTGCGCTTTGTCTAATAGTAATACTCTAAGCTCAGCTAAATTAGCGGCCTCACGGCGATAATAACCGCGCACCATACCATTAAAATCCATGCTTGATGGTTGCCCTACATACGCAGCTATTTCACTTACTTCACTAAGCTGCCATGTTATTGCTTGTACTTTACGAGCGGTCAGTGTTGTTTGCTCCAGATTCGTCCCCTCGGGCATATCTATCAGTACTTGTAGTTCATTTTTATTATCAAACGGCAATAACTTCAGCGGCACAATTCGCATCACGGGCAGCAATGCACTGATAATAAATAATCCTAAGGTTGCCCATAAAATCAGTTTTGCGCGCCCTTTACTGGCCAGTAAAGGCGTTAATAAGCGTTCATAAATAGCTACTTTAGGGGAAGTTAAATCATTGTGCTCAACAACCGGTTGTTTTAATAACTTCATGGCAAGCCAAGGAGTTACAAAGAATGCCACAATGGTTGAGACCATCACGCTTACAGGCACATTAAATGCCATTGGTGCCATATATGGGCCCATCATGCCAGTGATATAAGCCAAAGGAATAAAAGCCACCATGATGGTCAGTGTCGACATTAATAATGCCCCACGTATTTCGCTCATTGCAGCGACAATCTGTTGTTTTTTATTGCCTTTGTTTTGTAAAAAACGGCTAATATTATCAATGCCCGTTATCGGATCATCCACCAGCAAGCCCAGTGATAATATCAATGCAAATAACGTTACTCGGTTAATGGTGTAACCAAACGCAAAATCGAGGCTTAAGGTTATGCCATAACAAATTGGCACAGCTAAACCAACAACGATAGCGGCTCGCCAGCCTAAAAATACACCAACAAAAATCACTACGGTAAATACCGCAAACACTAAGCTTGAGGTTAAATTATTCACTTTTTCGTTAGCGGTTTGCCCGTAATCTCTAAGTATTGTGTAATTTATTTGCGAAGGTAAAAAATTAGTTTTTAAATCAGCCATCATTGCGTGTACATCATTTGCGACCGCGACTGCATTTGTGCCCGCTTTTTTAGCAACACTTAAGGTGACTAAAGGATGCTCTTGTGTGGTATCAGATTGCGCTAGCCACTGATAATTTTCAGGCTCACTTGGTCCATCGAGTACTTTTGCAATATCTTTTAAATAAACACTTTTGCCGTTAATAACATTTACAACAAGCTGCTCAATCGCGGCTTTTGTTCGTAACACATCACCAGCTTGTAGCATGATTTGTTGCTCTGCATTAACAACACTGCCAACCTGAGATAATTGATTAGATACACTCAGTGCATAATAAACATCGCTGAGCGTAGTTTGATGAGCTGCTAGGGCCGTCGCATCTAAATTGACCGTTAAAGTGCGTTTGCGCCCAGCAATCACTTTAACTTCACTGGTGTTTTCTATGCGCTGTAAACTATTCGCAATTTCGTTAGCAAAACGGGTTAACTCATAGTCGTTATATAATTTAGGATCTTTACTAAATAAGCCTAGCATCACAATCGGCACGTCATTTACTTCGACCGGGCGCACCTGCCATGAGCTAATAACTGACGCCATGGTATGTTGATAACTATATAGTTTGGCGTAAGTATCGAGGATTGCTTGTTCACGATCATGACCCACAGTAAAGCGCAATGTCACCACTGTGCCATTACTTTGTGTGGTTGAATAAATATGCTCAACACCGCGTAATTGCGCCAATAACTTCTCGAGTGGTTGCGTGACCAGCCTTGCCACTTCGGGAGCTTCAATGTTAGGAGCTGAGACATAAATATCCAGCATCGGCACCACTATTTGCGGTTCTTCTTCACGGGGAGTTTGCTGCAGCGCCATAATGCCAAGCAACACAGCCATTACAAAAATAATGATAGGAATACGCCCGTTAAGACTATTTTTTACTGCACTGTCGAGCTTATCCATTTGGTTATTCCTTACAAAATAAACCATAGAGCGTGGCTAACATAGCCTGTGCGTTGTCGTTAATCACCCGATAATAGATGGTCTGGCTTTCGCGACGAGTACTAACAATATTTGCTTTTCGTAGTGCAGCCAAATGCTGCGATAAAGCAGACTGTGCAAGTGGTACAGCCGCATTTAATTCAGAAACACTCATTTCACGCCCCTGCAAAGAGCACAAAATCATTAAACGGTTTTTATTTGCTAAAATTTTTAATAGCTGCTCAGCATGCTCTACGTTATTAGCCATAGCTGCAAAGTCGATAGTCATAGTTCCACTCTTATATTCAAAGTACAGCAGATTATAGTTAGCTATATTAGAAAAGTCTAATATTATAATTTACTAATGTAGCTTTATCTAATATATTAAATAGTAACAGTCACTATTACTAAGGTTAACCGTGAAACTAAACGATGCTCTTCGCTTGATAGCAGGTGTAATGATTTGCATATCATTGTTACTACAGCAATTTCATGATCCATTGTGGATTTGGTTTACAGTGTTTATTGCTCTAAACTTAATTCAATCAGCATTTAGTAAATGGTGCCCGATGATCACTCTTTTAAAAAAACTAGGTTTCGAGGAATAACATGCTTACTTCAATCCCAGATCTAATGAAAATAATTACGCCAAATCAACGCCGCATTGAGGCTACACAGGCCAAGCAAGAAATTGCTGACAACAAAGGGCTATTAATTGACGTACGTGAACCCGCCGAACATGCGGCAAAAGCAGCTATCGGCGCAATTAATATTCCCCGAGGTTTACTAGAAATGAAGTTAATGGAAATCGAAAAAGACCCAGCTCGGCCAATTTACTTACACTGCGCCAGTGGCGCACGCGCAACATTAAGCGCTGAAGCACTTACCCGCGTTGGTTATGAAAACGTCACCGTTATTACCTGTAATGCAGAACAGGTTTGCCAAGTATTTTAATGCAATTGGCATAACAGCTTCACATAAAAGTCATACTGGTCGGATAAGCTCTTACTTTTAAATTTAGCGGTACAGAGCAATGACGTTTACACGAAGAAATTTTTTAAAAGCCTCGGCGGCAGGATTTGGTGTCGCCGTTTTATCATTAGGATTAACAGCTTGTCGGTTTGATGATGAAGATGACGACATTCTTGACGTGAGCTTTGCTCATGGTGTTGCCAGTGGTGATCCATTAGCTGACAGCCTAATTCTGTGGACTCGTGTAACCCCTCTAGATCCAACAACCACCAGCATTAAAGTACAATGGCAAGCAGCAACCGACCCTAACTTTGCTAATATCAGCCACAATGGTGAAACACATATAAGTGCAGCTACAGACTTCACCCTAAAAGTCGACTTACAAGGCTTAAACGCCAACACCACTTACTATTATCGCTTTAAATCGAATGGCAAAACCTCACCTATTGGTGCAGGTAAAACACTACCAACAGGCAGTATTGATAAAGTGAAATTTGCTGTTATATCGTGTGCCAACTACCCCGCAGGCTTTTTCCATGTGTATGGTGAAATAGCCAAGCAAACAGACATAGACGCTGTATTGCATTTAGGTGATTACATCTATGAATACGGCAATGATGGCTACGCTACTGAAGATGCTGGTATTTTAGGCCGTTTACTGCCAGAAGATAACAGTGACGAAATAATTAGCTTAGCTGATTACCGTAACCGCTACGCTCACTATCGTACTGATGATAACTTGCAAGCAGCTCATAGTAACTATGCCTTTATTACTGTGTGGGATGACCACGAAATTACCAATGACACATGGCGAAATGGCGCAGAAAACCATAATGAAGGCGAAGGTGAATTTAGCGAACGTAAGCTACATGCCCTACAGGCCTATTTTGAATGGATGCCAATTCGTAATGTAGCAGATAAAGAACGAATTTACCGTCGCTTTGAGTTTGGTAATTTAGTCTCTTTATACATGCTAGACACGCGTGTACTCGCCCGTGATGAACAGCTAAGCTATACTGATTTTGACCTAACCAGTGCACAAGGACAAAGTGATTTTGCAAATGCACTAAGCTCACCATCGCGCGCATTACTTGGCAATGAGCAGCTAACATGGCTCACTGATGGCATGACAACATCAAACTCAAAATGGCAGGTACTTGGCCAACAAGTACTGATGACCAAAATGCATTTGCCGTTTGAAGTACTGCAACTACTAGTGAGCTTACAAATAAGTCAAGCAAATGGCGGCGACACAAATGCATTATTAGCACAAGCATCGGCATTATTTGCTGAACTTGCACAAATCAAAGGCCGCGTGCTTGCAGGCGATCCAAGTGTTACTGATGCGGAACGCGCTCGAGTTGATACTACTGCACCATACAATTTAGATGCATGGGATGGTTACGCCTACGAACGTGAAGTGCTGCTTGGTACTGCCATTGCCGCACAAAAGAACTTAGTGGTTTTAGCGGGTGATACTCATAACGGTTGGGCTGGGCAATTAGTTACTGATGCTGCAAACCCAATTGCAGCGTCACAAAATGCCGGTGTAGAATTTGCTACCTCTTCGGTGTCTTCGCCTGGTCTTGAAGAATACCTAGCGCTGAATACGCAAGGACCTGAAGTTACGGCACAAATGGAGCAAGTTATTGCACTATTAGTCAATGATCTTATCTATAACAACTTAGTCGATAGAGGTTACTTAACCGTGACCTTTACCCCAGAGCAAGCCACCGCTAAGTGGAATTACGTGAGCAGCATTAAAACCGCTTCATACGAAATGCAAACCGAGCGCAGTAAAGAACTACATATGCTAGCAGGTCAGCCAGTAATACAAGGGTAAAGATTCTAGGTGCTAGGAAAAATGTTTAGATGAAAGATTAAAACAGCCCGGCGATCACTCGATCGCCGGAATTTTTGCGTTACGACTTTAATCATTGGTAATTCCTTTCATATTCTTAGTGTCGCTATTCCTCTCAAAGTGCATGAATAAAACATGAGCGATACTTGATAGCACGATCAATACAATGCCTGTGATACCCAATAAAGTTTGAGTTTGTTGAAGAAAAATGTAGCCCAAAATACTAGAAAATAGAATTTGCGCATATTCAAGCGGCATTAGCTTAGATAAGTCACTTTTATTAAAAGCGAAAAAACGTGCTGCAAGTTTAGTAATAAGGAGCCCACCATATAGCATAATTAGTAGAGCACTATTTGTATCTAAAGGTTTCCACACAAAAATAGCGACGGGTAATAAGATAATCGCCGAATAGAGGGGAGCAAAAACCATTTGAGGCACAACTTTCTCTGCATTGCCTATTTTCTTTAAATTAATATTATAAATGACTAAAATAGCTACCGCTGACAGTGCAAAGATCAATCCTAGATAGAGGTTTTGCTGCGTTACTTGGCTCGCCATTAGTTTTGGAGAAAGCAGCATCATCACTCCAGCTAAATTCAAAATAATAGCCATATAGACATAGGCTTTTGGTTTTTCTCTAAAGATAAACACCGACAAAATGGACGTTATAAGTGGCACAAAAAAGTTAATCGCGGTTACTTCCGCTAAACTTAAATATTGCAGAGCATAAAACAAACATATTGTTGAACTAACACCAAGCAGTCCTCTGAAAATATGTAGCTTCATTTTTTGGGGTTTGATATTTTCCCATTTACCTTTCGAGAATAATTTAATGGCCGCACAAGCTGCAATTACATTAACCAAAAAGACAACTTGGAATGGGCTGATAGCTTTACCTAAAAAACCACCGATTAGTAACATCACACTTAAGATAAATGAATCTGACAACATCCAAATTACTGCGGTTGACTCTTTACTAGCCATTTAACTTCTCTCCATGTGTTTGTGTAGCACAAATATATGCTACAAAATTAGAGTCCTATTAGAAATCAACTACTTTGCCCCCTAATAAAGCTGCATCCTTTTCAGATAAAACCGCTTTAAATTACACCCGTAAAAGGTACAAGGAAAGAGGTTTAGAGATAATTTGAGCTAATAGCATAAGACACTTTGGGAGGGTTAAAACAAAAGAAGACCCTTGCTGTTAATGAAAAAGTTCAGATATTGGCCTTACGTTATCACACCCAAAAAATAATGACTTATTTGCTTAATAGTCACGGTTTTTGTACAAAAAATCTTTACGTGATTTATTCACAAAGAGGTTAAGAGGCACTGTAATGTGGGGGGAGAACAACCTAAACAACACAGTATAATATAAAGCTGTTCTCACTTTTTATCATCCAGCATTGTCACTAACATTTGTTCAATATTTTTCACACTGTAAGTAAGTGCGCGTATTAGCTCAACTTGGCTTTGTGGTTCATGATCAGCCGATTTTGTAGTTGACTGCTGTGCGGTTTGATTATCTTTTTGAGTTAAGATTGCCTCGCGAAACTCACTGGCATCAACTACCCCAAGTAACGATACTAATGCGCCATGACCAGACTGACCTGCGGTTTCAAAACTCAAGCGGTACAAACCAAACAAGCGCATCAGTGGACCTTGGCTTAACCCGACGTCAGTTATTTTTTCAAGTGGGATGGATTTTTCTTCTTTGAAAAATACACCGCGCTTAACAACTAGCTTTCGCTCTAATAAGTTAGCTGACATAGCTGCCAATATTCGCCCTGCCACCAGCCAGATAATGAAAGCGACGAATGGGATAAATGGAATTCCCACCAAACACAATACACAAGTGATAACTCCAAGCACTACCCAGTATGATTTTACTTTAGAGTCGAATTTAGCACTTTTTAAAATAGGGGTACTCATAGCTTACTCTTAATTTGATTAAACATTTAAATTACGTGATCACTGAGTTGAATGCAATTTAGCTAAATTGTTACCCTATTACGAAGTATTGCCAATAAACCTAAAAGATTAACACAAAGGGTTGTTTAAACAGGTCGTGTGTTCTATATTCTCGCAATCGGATTTATAGACGTCTAAACATCCACAACAAGATTATCTCATACAGAGGAAGCGCAATGACAACTCACACCTTAACTTTACTTGATGGCGGCATGAGCCGAGAGCTCACCCGCATTGGCGCTCCCTTTCAACAGCCGGAGTGGTCTGCGCTTGCCATAATAGAGGCGCCTGAAAAAGTAACCCAAGCACACAATAGCTTTATTCAAAGTGGTGCCAATATTATTACCACAAATAGCTATGCGTTAGTACCTTTTCACATTGGTGAAGAGCGCTTTGCACAATCAGCCAAATCACTTGCTGCAACAGCTGGCCAAGCCGCAAAAGACGCTGTGATACAAAATAATATAGGAACTAAAATAGCAGCCAGTTTACCACCTATGTTTGGCTCTTATCGTCCAGATTTATACCAAGCAGATCAACTTAGTCGTATCGCAACGCCTTTAATCGAAGGTTTAGCGCCTTATGCTGATTTATGGCTAATAGAAACGCAAAGCCTTATTCAAGAAGCGCTAGATATAAACACGTTAATTAACCAGATCTGCAACAACCAAAAACCGGTATGGGTTGCTTTTACCCTTGAAGATGAACAACCAAGTAATCAAGCAACTCTGCGCTCAGGAGAATCTGTAAAAGATGCAGTAACTGCCATGCTAAATGCAAAGGTAACGGGCATTTTATTTAACTGCTGCCAACCAGAGGTTATTGAGCATGCTTTAACCGTAACCTTAGATGTTTTAAAAGACCTGCAGGCAGAGCACGTACAAATAGGTGCGTATGCGAATGCATTTGCACCACAAACTAAAGAAGCTACGGCTAACGAAGGTTTAGATGAAGTACGAGAAGATCTAACCCCTCTTTCATATCTAGAGTGGGCTAAAAAGTGGCATAAACAAGGCGCCACCCTAATTGGAGGTTGCTGTGGTATTGGACCTGAGCATATAGCCCAATTAAACCATCACTTTGCGCCTTTAAAAGGTTAGTAATTAACACAGTATAAGCAGTCAAATGAAAGAAAATAAAATTGGATTAGTAGCGCTAACCGCGCTGGTATTTAGCGCCATGGTGGGTGCGGGTATATTTAGTTTGCCACAAAATATGGCTGAAGTTGCGGGCGTAAATGCAGTGTTAGTTGGCTGGCTTATTACTGGTGTTGGTATTTTGCTACTTGCTGGATGTTTTTTGCAACTCTCTCGCGCTAAACCTGAACTTGATGGCGGTATTTATATTTATGCCCGAGAAGGTTTTGGCGAGCTTGCTGGATTTTTATCTGCATGGGGCTATTGGCTGTGTGCCACCATTGGTGTTGTTGGTTATTTAGTTGTGGCGTTTGCTGCTTTAGGTGCATTTATTGATACCCCAGAACGCACTCTATTTGGCGATGGTAATACTTTTGCAGCCTTTATCGGTGAATCTATTATTTTATGGGCTGTGCATTTCATTATTGTTAGAGGCATTAAGCAAGCCTCTTTTGTAAACCTACTTGGCACCATAGCTAAAGTGATACCCTTATTATTATTTATAGGCTTTGCTTACGCGTACTTTGACCCTGCAATATTTAAAGCAAATCAAAGTAATGTCAGCGTGAAAACTGATTTTATTGAACAAGTAAAAAACACTATGCTAATTACTTTATGGGTGTTTACTGGCATTGAAGGTGCGGCAGTCCTTTCCGCTCGAGCTAAAAACCGTAAAGACATAGGCCTTGCCACATTTATAGGCGTGATTGCTGCGCTAATTTTATATATAGCCATCACTATGTTGGCATTTGGGTTAATGAGTCAGGCCAATATTACTGAGCTTAGTAACCCTTCAATGGCAGGTATTATGGCAATGATAACAGGGACCAGTGGTAAAGTTATTATTAGCGCGGGACTTATTGTGTCTGTATTAGCCTCTTATTTAAGTTGGATTATTTATGCTGCAGAAGTACCTAACAGCGCAGCCAAATATGGCGCATTTCCTAACATATTTAAGCAACAAAATAGCAATGGGACATCTATTGCATCACTGACCTTAACCAGCCTAACTGTGCAACTTTGCTTAGTGCTTATTTTATTTACCGGTAAAAGCTATAACACTTTAGTTCTTGTTTCTACGTCCATGATATTAGTGCCTTACTTTTTAGTGGCCGCTTACATGGTAAAAGTAGCCTTTGCAAAAAAGCTTTCTGTTGCTATTAAGCTGATGGGCTTTGGTGCCAGTATTTATGGACTATGGCTAGTATATGCTGCGGGGCTAAACACGCTGCTGCTATCTGTTATTTTATACATTCCTGGCATCATGCTATTTATGTATAGCCGTAAACAATTTAAGTTAAATAAAAATCTTTAAAATCAGTGCATTAAAAACATTCACCCGAGTTCAAGTTAAGCCTTTTAATGCAATTTTAAATAAGTAGGCACTAAAAAAGCCGAGCATACAGGGTTATGCTCAGCTTAAGCCTAGGAAAATATAATCACTACTGTTTAGTAATAAGTAGGTTCATATTGTCCTTATCTGGGCCAATCACTTTAAACGTGTAATTACCTGATTCGGTAATACTCAGCGCTATATTGCCACCTATCACTTCAAGCAACATTATCTCGTTAATATTAACTATTGGTGCATCGCCTACCCCGCCGTAGTCCACAGTGTTCCAATCTTCAGAGGCTATTTTAAACTCATAATCACCGGCATCTAAATCAAGTGATGTACTATAAATAGCATTCCCTTGATAGATTAGGGGGTTGTCGGTACCCCAGCCATTTAAGCTGCCACGTAAGTAAACTTGAGTGTCTGCAAACATTTGCGCATTAAATACACTCAGCGTGGGTGCATTCAAATCACTGGCATCAAAAATGAACTGATATTCGCCCTCGGTTGCAACATCCATCGTCATATTAGCGCCTTTAACAGCTAATAACTTATCTTCGGCAACGGTTACGATTGCATCCGCTTCACCGGAACCATAATCAACGGTATCCCAATCTTCAGAAGCAATTTTAAATTCATAACTGCCTACACTGAGTATTTTAGTAAAGGTATAAACGCCTTTACCTTGATAGATTAACTCATCACTGGTGCCCCATTCATTTAAGCTGCCACGAACAAATACAGGCGTGCCAACGAATCGTTCTTCGTTATAAATTCTCAGCGTTGGATTGTCTTTATCGCTGGCATCAAACGAGAATACATAAGTTGCATCAATTGCGGCATTAAAGGTCATATTCGCGCCACTGCGCATTAAAGGCTCGGTTTGATTTTCCAACACTGCTTTATCAGCATCAGACAGCGCGCCAAAATCCACACTCGACCAATCTTCAGAGGCAATTTTAAATTCATAATCTCCCGCAGTTAAAGTAATAGCGATACGGTATTCACCATTGCCCATATACTCAAAGCTGTCAGCTGTGCCCCAATCATTTAAACTACCTCGCACATATACTGTGGTGCTGCCAAAAGGCACTACGTCTGGCGCGCCCACTGTTGCATTCGCACTTAAGCCTACACCTTGGTTCTCGCCTTGTGGTTTTACAAATACCGCGATTGTATAAGCTGGGACTGTAAATGTACCGTCGGTTTCACTGGCAGTAAAACTCACTCCAAACATACTGCTATCGGTGCTGTTTTTAAGTATTGGATGTAATTCAAACCCAGCAGCGGTTGGTACTGTATGTGAAAGCGCTTGCTCAGTTGCATTAATTACTACTACGAGCGCGTCAACTTGGTTATCTAAATCTGCAAAACCTTGACCGTCATCAATGCTCATTACAATCAAACCATGTTGCTGGTTTTTACCAACATTGTGAAAACCTACACGGTCAATAACATCTTGCTCTGTGGTTAATCTAAATAATGGGCTGCTACTACGAATAGCTAAAAACTCTTGGAACACATCCCCTGCGTAAGCGATATCTTGCGGCTGTGCAGCAGCTTGTGGATTACCTGAGACCTTAATGATTTCAGGCCATTTCTGTTGGTTTTTCTCAGTATTAGGTAAACCAATATTCCAATTATTATTTTCTTTCGTTAAATCTACCGCATTAAACCAATCCCCTGCATTGTAGCTATCACGATCCATTGATTTTGAGCGTAGTAAATCAGCCCCAAGTTGCATAAACGGGATACCTTGGCTTACTAATGGAATTGCTAATGCCATATTATGCGCACGCACTCGTTGCTCAATACTCATACTTGTTGCATGTTTATATTGCAGTTGATCCCATAAGGTTTCGTTATCGTGCTTTGATACGTAGTTAATGCTGTCAGCAGGGTCTAAAGCATAAGCCGTCGGCTGAGTATTCCAGCTAAAGCTATTACCTTTTGCCGAATTACCTTTAAAGTCTTTCAGGATATAGTTTTGTAAATTACCCGCCAGTGATAAACGCAGAGTATCTTGGTCTGCTAAATTACCATCGGTCGGGTTATTGCTAAACATAGCCCCACCGCGCACAGCTTCACGGATGCGGTCATTGAATGTGCCAACTTCAGAGCCTGCCATATCAGCTTGCTTAGCTTGAGTGAACAATCGGTTATTAGCGACTTCACCAAAATCCCAGCCTTCGCCATAAAAGTAGTTGTCAGGGTCAACAGCTTGCACCGCTTCACGCGCTGCTAAAATTGATGATTTAGGCATGTGCCCCATAACATCAAAGCGAAAGCTATCGTAGCCAAAGTCGCGAGCAAGTATGACTAGTGAATCGCTAACAAATTTATCCATCATTACATGTTCAGTCGCGGTGTTTTCACAACAGGTTGAACGCTCGATATCGCCCGTTACTTCGCTGTATCTGTGGTAATAACCCGGTACGAGTTTATCAAACACTGACTTTTCCCAAATGCCTGATGAGGTTGTGTGGTTGTATACCACATCAAGAACCACGCGAAGGCCGATCTCTTGAAGTGACTGTACCATGGCGCGTGTCTCTTTAACCCGGGCAACCCCTTCACTGCTTGATGCATACGAACCTTCTGGGGCAATAAAGTGATGCGGGTCGTAACCCCAGTTAAAACCGTCTAAATCACGCATCGCGCTGGCAAGTGCTTGAGCATCATCAGAACCCGGAAAGTAGCTTTGCATTAAATTAGCAATGATGCTGTTTTTATTTTCGATTTTACAAGCATCGGCGGCATCGTCTATTCGCTCACATAACTTACCTAGGGTGTCAATGATTTCAACGCGCTTATCCGCATCTTCTTCAATGGTGCCAATGTCTGTTACAGGGAGTAAGTGAAAATGCGTTAAACCTTTGTCAGCTAGTTGCTTAAGGTGCTGCATAGGGATGCTTTCAAGCTCAGTAAATGCTAAATATTTACCTTGGTTTGCTGCGCTTACTGACGTATCGCGAATACTAAAATCACGTACATGACCTTCATAGATAATGGCATCTTCCGGGTTGGTAATTGTTGGTACACTGCGCTCATCCCAGCCTTGTGGTTTGGTATCGTCATCATTTAAGTTGATCAACTGCGAATACAGGCCATTGCTTGATACATTCAGTGAGTAAGGATCGGTACTCCATAAACTTTCAATCGCTTGAGTAGTAGGGTGGTAAACATCAAACGCATAGCGGTAATAATGACGGTCGTATTTGCTGTCTAAACTCACTGACCAAATACCTGTATTGCTGTCTAACGTCATGGCAGTGCTATGTACTTGTGCTTTATCGGCGTCAAATACATTAAGCATCATATTGCTAGCGGTTGGTGCCCATACTGAAACATCAATTGCATTGTTATTATAATGCACGCCTAGCATGGCTTCATTTGCGTCGTTTTCACCTTGGGTGTAAAGTGCATCAAGGGCTTTGGCGGTTTGCACAAAACTTGCTTCAAGTAGCTTGCCTTCTGCATCGTAGCCCGCTACAACGAGCTGTTGTTTTATAAGTTGTTTTGCAGTAGCGGCATCCCAATTACCTTGATAGGCAGTCCAATCTGTTAAGTGCGGTACTTTCGCTGCTTGTGCATCGGTTAAACTCGTTGCCATTAATTCAACGGTTTCACCATTTAAGCCAGTATCAACATCAACAACCAAATCGGCAGCAGCTGATGAATGCAGCTTAATAATCTGCGTAAGCTCATTGCTTGGCTTATACAGCACAGTATTTAAATCAATCCAGTGTGCTGATGCACCGTCAATTGCAACCGGGCGTTCGCCAAGCGCTTCTACTGGGTATTCAAATACTGTTGGCTCACCATCAAAGGTAAAGTTCATACGTACAAAACGCTCGTCGTCCTGCATCAGTGGCATGGTTAAATCCACATCACCATGGGCTTTACCTGAACCTTCTGTGCCAATATGAATAATAAAATTAGCGCACTCGGTATAACCGTCTTTTAGCGCGACAATCCAATAAGCTCCATAGTTTGGATCGACACCATTATATTCATGGCCATTAGCCCAATCGGTGGCATCAAACGGCGGCGCGTAAGCATCACAGCCGTCGGTATTCCAAGAGTGTAAACGATAGCCTTCGTACCCTTCATTCTTATCACGTTTATAAAATAATACGGCTTCATTTTCCCCGGCGAATACCACTGGGTCTGGTAAGTCGGGGTTATAGCCACTGGTACAGCTTTCATTATTTGCATCTGGAAACAGCGGTGCGTCACAAGAGATAGGCTCAGGAGCAACACATTGAGTGCCTGCTGCATTAGGGACTTGCGGTACATCACAAGTCAATAAGGCTTGGCCTGCTTTTACATCGCTACTGCCTGAGCCTCCACAGCCAAACAGTAGTGTTAAGCTCACTGCTAATAGCAAATGAGTCAATTTAGTTATTTTATTCATTATTTATGCTCCAATTTGCTATTAGTGGCTATAGGTAAAACCTAAATAAACCTGACGACCAAAGTACTGGGTAGTACCGGTGATGTTTTCATTGCCAAAGTAACTTTGGGTTGGTTCATCAGTAAGATTATTAACCTGTAGCAACATGCCAAATGAGTCTGTAAATTGATAAGAGGTTTGAAAATCGACCACGGTCTCGGCATCAAAATTAACCACTTGCTCATTGATCGCCACTTGCTCTGAAACAAAGTCTGAGCGGTAACGCACATTAAGGCGGGTTTCAAAATTATCTAAGCTGTAAAATAAAGTGCCGTTTAACACGTTTTTAGACAAACCAGGTAAACCTTGTGTAACCGTTTCACCACCTAAGCTGGTGATAGATTCAACTTCGCTCTCGGTGTATGAATAGCTACCGTTAAACCCAAGGCCATCAAAAGGGGCGGGTAAAAACGAAAATACTTGCGTGTAGGCAAGTTCAATACCGCGAATATAACCGCCATTGGCGTTATTTACCGCCGTTGTGTAAGTGCCGTTAGTTGTGGCAACTTGCTCACCACTGACTGGATTTTCTATATAGTCAGGGACGTTAAAACCATTACCTTTAAAGTCAAACCCTTCAATGGCGATGGTATCGATAAACGAATCGATGTTTTTATAAAAACCTGCGATCACTAGCGCACCATCTGACTCATCAAAATAATGCTCGTAAGAGATATCGTATTGGTCGGCATAAAATGGTTTTAAGAATGGATTATTGGTACTTGAGCCGTTAATTTTGCCGCTGGTTTTATCAGCCTGCGCACTGGCGTCCCCCGCTAGGCGATTAATCGGTGGACGCGACATTACTTTAGCCGCCGCAAAGCGTAATTGCGTGTTATCCGTTAGCTGAAAGTTTAAATTAAGGGATGGCAGATAATCGGTATAAGTTGTGCCAAGTACATTAGGTAAATAATTTTGATTTATGATGCCGATACTGTCGGTAATGTTTTGTGCACCGAGTGATAAATCACCATTAACATTTTCTAAAATAGTGGCCGATTGGTCGGTATCAACACGGCGAATACCAATATTACCCAGTACCGGCATAGTACCAATTTCAGTATTAATATTAAGCATGACGTAGGCTGAAAGCACTTCCTCATATACTGAGCCACTTTGTAACATGGTCCATGAGTAGTTAGTGGTATAGCCTTGTGTATCAGGTATTTTATCACCATCAAGATCGACAACGCCATCTGCATTACCCCAAGTTTTAACTGGCTCTGGTGCGCCTTCAGGAAACCAAGCATTAAGCGCTTTGTCTAAATCAATCGCCAAATATGATGGGAAATAACTAAAGTCACCTTCCCAGTCAACAACATTTACCATGTCATTGGTTAAACGCAGTGGCGGCTCACTCACTGAAAAATCACCATCATTACCGTATTCAAACACTGAGCGGTTATTGCTGTATTCGCGATCTGAATAACGCGCGCCAAATTCAACAGAGCTAAACCAGCTGTTATTCAGCTCGTATTTAAAATCAAGGCGATAAGCGCTTACTTCATCTTCATTTTGATAAGGGTAAATACCGTATTTACTAACCATTACTCGGTCGATATCGCTAAATGCAGCCGCTTGATTAAAGCCTACATCAGGTAAATTTAAACCATTAAGTTGGTAGTTTATTGATACGTTTTTATCTAACACAGGTTCTTCGGCTGAGGCGTCTTCGGCAACCAACGCCCACAATAAGCCATTGCGAAAGTTACTTTTAGCCCGTGACAGCGACACATCAACATTAACGTTTAAACGTTCTGTCACTTGCCAATCGGCGTTAACACCGTAGCTATCTACTTCATCAAAGTCTTGGTTATCATCATTCACAATTTCAACGCGAGTGTAGCCTTTTGAAGTACGATTAACAGAGGCACCAACTACTGAATTTCCCTCTAGCTGAGCGTTTGTATAAGTGGCCGTTGGGCCACCTAATTTCACTCGTAACCCACGGGCAAATGACTCAGTATCAAAGCGTGATAAAAACACGTCCCCTTTTAATTTAAAATTATCCACCGGTGCCCATTCAATCGCCGCCATATAACCGTTACGAGTTTCTTCTCCACCTAAATGCTGAAGCTCAAAACCTTCGCTGATATACTCATTTTCAGGTTTAAGTTCGGGGCCATTAGTATCATTTGCAACACCATCAACGTCTTTATTATCGTTATAGGCAAGGCCAATAAACTGTGTTGCTACGCTGGGTTGAAATAACCGAGCATAACCAAGTGCGACACCTAAAGTATCGTCAAGATATTTACCTTGATAGGAAAAACTAATGCGGTCGCCAAACTCAGTGGCATCGTTCACCTCTGACGCTCGGTCGTTGTACATACCTCTGGCGTTAACCACAAACTTATGTTGCTGATCATTATCAAGCGGGCTAGCTGTTTGCAGTTCTACCGTACCTGCAACACCACCTTCGATAAGCGATGATTTTGGTGATTTATACACGGCTGCTGAGCTGATCAATTCAGACGGATATTGGTCAAACTCAATACTACGGCTGCCACTAGTTGATACCTGTTCACGGCCATTTAAAGTTGAAAATACAAATCCACCGGACATACCGCGAATGTTGATTTCTGCCGCTTGCCCGCCGGTTCGTACCGCTGAGATCCCCGGTAACCGAGTGAGCGCATCAGCCATAGATACATCAGGCAAAGCACCTAAGTCATCCGCCGATAACTGCTCAGATACCGTATCAGTAAAGCGTTTTTGATTAAGTGATTGGATTAAACTACGACTAAAGCCACGCACTTCAATGACTTCAAGATCTTCTTCTAGTTGTGGTTTTTTTACGGTACTTTGCGCGTCACTTTCAACCGCAGCTAATACACTGCTGGCTGCAAACATTGCGAGCATTAACGCACTTAGTTTGAATTTCCCCATGAGCTTTCTACCCTATTGATTTTATAATTGTGTGCTGTTTGTTTTGAAATTGTGGATAAAATAAAACCAATAAAGTGTAACTAAAAAGTAAAATAAGTGTGATGAATACGTATGCAGCAGTAAGGGCAATAGCTAGCAAGGTGAGGAACTTAGTTTAGAAGTGCTGCGATCATGTAGATAACGTAAAATAAATCGACTGACTAACGGAATAACTCAGTCATAAGCCACTATTACACAGGTGAATTAGAAATTGCTAAGAGCAACTTTAAGATAAATAGTAAGGATTGGTAAAATTTAATAAACTACACCATTAGCACCACCCTTATTGCTAGACCAATAAAAATCACCGCTAATATTTTATCAAACCATGGGGATGATTTAGTAAAAGCAAAGCGCTTCTTTGAAAGCTCTGTCAATGCTGCAACAATCAGATACCAGCCAGTATCAATAGTAAAAACCGTTAAGCACATAATCAAACCGATCTTAAAACTGAGATTGGCAGGATCTATAAACTGTGAAAACAGGGCTAAAAAGAATACCGCTAATTTAGGATTTAGAAACGCAATAGCAAAGCCGTCTTGCAAGGCTTGTTTTGCGCTGCCACTTTGCTGAGCCACTTTTAACTCACTATTACTTGGTTTGGCTAATAAGATTTTAACCCCTAAATATGCCAAGTACGCTGCACCTAAGTAAACTAACACTTGATACACAGTAGGAAATTGCAACATTAGTGCACCGAGGCCAAGTAACGATGCTGCAGCATAAAAACCGACGCCAACACCATGGCTCAGCGCTGCCAACATGCCATTCTTCATACTGCCATGAATGCTATGTTTTAACACCACAGCCAAACTTGGCCCAGGAGACATTGCACCCATCATACAAATGGCGACTAAGCTTAGCCACAGTGATAACGTCATTTATATTCCTTATAGTTCTTCATTTTCAATAAGTAAGATGTATGAATAAACTTGGCCGTATAATCCTGTAGAGGCGCTAACATTTATTACTTTCCAGCCATCTTGGTTTAATTGATAAATTCGCTCATTAAGTGCGTCAATATCAATACCGCCTCTAAAAAAGCCACGCTGCTTTTTAAACTCAATTATTTTCTGCATGGCTGTATCGCTTATAATTGATACTCAAAATCATAAATGTGTATACCGGCTTCGATGCGAATTGCCATTTTTCCGCTAAGGCCTGCAAGTTCATTACTACCAGAATCTGGCACCACGTTTAAAATTAATGAATCTTGGCCTTTATCCATAGTGCCAAAATGTTGCAGCACAAAGCTGCCTTGAAGACCTGCAAGTGTGCCAACTACTTGTTCAATTGCCACATAACCGGCACTGCCTTGAGTTGCGGTCATGGCACTGAGCATTTCGCCAGTGCTGGTTGCATCAAGCTCACCTGTAAACGTTTTATCAATCGACATACGACCCAGGTTTACGCCATCAATGCCCTTTGCATAACCTTCAATAGGATTGAGTTTAACGTTAAATTCGCCCGTTACTTTTTCAGTTGTCATGGTTAGTCCCTTAGTTAGTTATTGAAATTATGATTTAAGTAACCATATCTATACCCTATTCATCTAAAAGAATCCACTATGAGCAATAGTAAAACCGAGCAAAAAGACAAAGCTGCTTTTAGTAGTTTAATTCCTATTTTTCAGTTTATTAAGCCGTATAAATGGGTGGTTTTTGCAGCTCTTGCAGCATTACTTGTTACTGCCGGGGTTAATTTATCATTGGGCCAAGGAGTTAAATTTGTTATTGATCACGGCTTTATTGCGGGCTCTCAAGAACAATTAAAACAAGCTATAATCGTGCTAATTGGCTTGATCAGCTTATTAGCCATAGGAACATTCAGCCGTTTTTATTTAATGTCATGGATTGGTGAGCGCGTCAGTAATGATATTCGTAAAGCGGTATTTGATCGCATAGTCACCCTGCACCCGAGTTACTTTGAAGAAAACCGCAGTGGCGAATTAATGTCGCGCTTAACAACCGACACCACTTTGTTGCAATCAATCATTGGCTCGTCATTTTCAATGGCACTGCGCAGCGCTCTGATGCTAGTCGGTGGTTTAGCCATGTTGTTATTTACTAACTTAAAACTCACTTTAGTTGTAGTTGCCTGTGTGCCGCTGGTGTTAGTACCCATGATGATTTTTGGTAAAAAAGTACGCAAACTTGCCAGCTCCAGCCAAGATGCGATTGCCGATATCAGCACTTATGCGGGAGAAATAATTCAAAATATTAAAGTAGTGCAAAGCTATAGCCACGAACAACGCGAACAACACGCTTTTGCACTAGAGACCGAAAAAGCCTTTAACGTTGCGAAAAGCCGTATTAAACAGCGCTCATTTTTAATTGCTGCAGTAATATTTTTGACCTTTAGCGCAATTAGCGTGATGCTGTGGATAGGTGGTAGTGATGTACTGGCAGGCACAATGACTGGCGGTGAGTTAGGTGCATTTGTGTTTTACGCCATTATGGTAGCGATGTCGGTAGCAACCGTTGCTGAAGTATATGGCGAGCTACAACGTGCAGCGGGCGCTGCCGCGCGGTTACTTGAACTGCTCGCGGTTAAAAGTGAGATCACGAACCCTACAGCACCACAAGATCAGTTATTACATAACAACTCTAACGCTCCAGCCATTAGTCTTGATAAAGTAACCTTTAATTATCCATCGCGTCCTGATGTGAGCGCCTTAAAAACTATTTCATTAACGATTGAACAAGGCCAAACAGTAGCAATCGTTGGTCCGTCAGGTGCTGGTAAAACCACGTTATTTGAATTACTACAACGCTTTTATGACCCTGCCGGTGGCGACATTAAGTTTCATAATATTAATATCAAAGATCTATCCCTTAATACGCTCAGAAACAGCATGGGCATGGTGGCACAAAACCCGATTTTATTTAGCTCTGATGTGATGCATAACATTCGTTATGGCAACCCTGATGCAAGCGACGAACAAGTATATGCTGCAGCTAAACATGCTCACGCGGATGAATTTATTGCACAATTACCTAACGGCTACGAGAGCTTTTTAGGCGAGCAAGGGGTGCGCTTATCAGGCGGCCAAAAACAACGAATTGTATTAGCAAGAGCGATATTAAAAGACCCAGAAATACTGTTACTCGATGAAGCAACCAGCGCTTTAGATGCGCAAAGTGAGCATCATGTACAAGCTGCGCTTGAACATTTAATGCAAAACCGTACTACGCTTATCATTGCCCACCGCCTCGCCACAGTAAAACATGCTGATATGATAGTGGTAATGGAGCACGGAGAGATAATCGCAACAGGTACTCATCAACAATTGCTAGCGAGTAATCCACTTTATCAAAAATTATGTGAGCTGCAGTTTAATAGGGATTGAAGCGGTAAGCGGTAAGCGGTAAGCGGTAAATAATCTCAATCATTTGCTTAGGTAGCAAATGATTGAGATAAAACATTAACCTTTAGTATTTGGTACAATTTGAACTTCCACGCGGCGGTTTTGCGCGCGGCCGTTGGCGCTGTCATTGCTGGCAATTGGGCGAGTTTCGCCGTAACCACGTGTACTAATACGCCCAGCTAGAATTTGCTGATTCACTAAGTAACCTTTCACACTCTGCGCACGCTGTTGCGATAACGTCATGTTGTAGCTATCTTTACCTGTGCTATCGGTATGGCCTTCAATACTTAAATAAGTTTTTTCGTACTTATTCATCACTTTAGCAATAGCATCAAGGGTGTTATGAAAGCCAGATGAAATATACGATTGATCGGTGGCAAAAGTTATATTAGCTGGCATCACTAAACGTAAGTTATCGCCTTCACGCACAACTTCAACACCGGAGCCGGCTAACTCATCACGAAAAGCCGCTTCTTGTTTATCCATATAGTCACCAACCGCAGCGCCGGCTAGCGCGCCAATAGCGGCACCAATGAAGATACGTTTATCATCATGATCTCCGGTTGCCTTACCAAGTACTGCGCCTGTAGCTGCACCAATACCAGCTCCCATTCCTGTGTTGGTGGTCTCACAACCCGTTAATAATAATCCAACAATAGTCGCTGTTAGTAATGGTTTGGTTAAAGTCATGGTATTTCCTTGGTTATTAATTCTTTCATTAACAGCTAGTATGCAAACATTGTAATGAACGAAATATGAAGAAGATGTTAAAAGCTCAGCGCTTGCTCGTTAAGAGGAGGAAGTTCATAGGGAGCAATTAATGTATTTAGCTGACCAGTGGCAGCCATTGTTTTCATTAGCGCATCAACCTGCTGCGCTAATGGGGTTACTGAAAACTGTTTACTTAAAGCGAGATAACCATAGATTGTATCATTAAAACGATACTGCATTTTAACCAGTTTATTGGCTGGCTGATTCAGCACACTCATAGCATGATCCGCGGTATCTTCAACGGCAATAACTAAATCTGCACGCCCTTTCAATAATAGGTTAATAGCTGTGCTTTCTGTTAAAACAGCTATTTTAGTCAGTTCATCGTCTTCATCAAAACGTTTAAAATGTACGGCACCTCGCATAATCGCAATTTTTTTACCATATAAATCGTCATAGTTGTTGATTTGTAATTGGCTATCTTCGCGTGCATAAAATACAAATGACGAGGTTAAAACCATATAAGGTGGGGTTACAAATTGCATTACTTGCTGACGCATAGGTGTGAGGATCAAACCTCCCATCGCATTAACTTCGCCTTGCTCTAACATTCTTACACAGCGTGAAAATGGGCAACCAACCAGCTCTAACTTAAAAGGAAGTTGCTTTTTCATCTCCCGAAAAATATCAACAATCGCGCCTGATACTTCACCATTTTGATTAATTTGGCTATACGGTGGTGCATGATCCACGGCTAACGATATTTTTTGCACAGCCGCATTAGGTTCATTTGCAGCATAGGCATAGTTTATAAAGGCAAAAATTATAAAAATATAAACAATAAATCGCATAACTACTTAACTTTAACAAAGCCTTTTTTACATTGTAGACAGGTACAAAGATTAAAAACCATAAAATTGTCACGAAATTTTGTCATACTAAGCTGTTACGGCAATAAGAAACGAGAGAATTCATGTTACTAGCTATTTTTAAGCAGTTTTTTTTACTTGGTTGCATGAGCTTTGGCGGGCCAGCTGCACATTTAGGTTATTTTAAACGTCATTTTGTTGATAACTTGCAATGGCTCAATGCTCAACGTTATGCACAACTAATCAGTCTTAGTCAGGCTCTGCCTGGACCTGGGTCTAGCCAAGTGGGTTTTGCCATTGGTGTGGAGCGAGCAGGCGTATTAGGCGGTATTGCTGCTTTTGTTGGCTTTACCTTACCTTCCTTTTTGATCATGGCTTTATTAGCGATTAGCGCCCACCAATTTGATGCTATTTACTTTGCAATAGTTGCCGGTTTAAAACTATTTGCCGTAGTAATTGTGGCCGATGCTACGCTGAGTATGGCAAAAAGCTTTTGTACTAGCTGGGTACTCAAAGCGCTTGCTATGTTAAGTACCTTAGTGCTGATCTTATTACCGAGCCTGAGCAGTCAAATATTGGTTCTATTAGCAGCCGCTGCTATTGGCGCAATATGGCCATTGCTTAATCTAGCTCAAAGTAATCAAACAGCAACTAAGCAGCGCACAGTTAACTGGCCTGCATTCATTCTATTTGCACTATTATTGCTAGTGAGCTTTGTCCCACTAGGTTCTCAATTTGCAGATTTTGCACCCTTTTATCAAGCTGGGGCTATGGTTTTTGGCGGCGGTCATGTGGTATTGCCGATACTTCAAGCTGGCTTACCAAGTTTAAACACTGAGCAATTTTTATCAGCTTACGCCAGCGCACAAGCGGTGCCTGGGCCAATGTTCACCATTGCTAGTTATTTAGGCGCAGAGCTTAATAGCGAGCAGCCGCTTGTTGGTGCGGTGATTGCAACCTTACTGATTTTTACTCCTGGTTTTTTATTAATGTTAGCATTTCAAAAAAGCTGGCTGCAATTATCCGAACGCCCCCGCTTTGCCAGCTGTATTGCCGCGCTTAATGCCGCTGTGGTGGGTTTTTTAGCGGCTGCATTGTATTCACCAATTTGGACATCCGCAGTTCACAACATTTGGCATATTGTGATTGTTGTTGCAGCTTTTGCATGGCTAAGGTTAGCAAAGCCACCTATTTGGTGGCTATTAATCGTATTTGTTAGCCTTGGCCTACTTCAGTATTATTTGCCACTTTAATGGTAGGTTTAATAGCGGTTGGGGTGATTGCTGCAGGACTAAATTGCCCCGAGACACTTTGATAAGCGCGTAGGTCAAAAATAGGTAATACCGCAAGTAGATGATCCATGATCTCTGCTTGCAGATGCTCGTACGATATCCAGCGCTTATCTTCACTAAAACAATAAAACTCTATCGGTAAGCCATGATTTAACGGTTGTAACTCCCGCACCATTAATGTCAGTGACGTGTTTATTTTACTGTGCTGCTTTAAATATCCTTCAGCATAACGACGAAATAACCCTAAATTTGATACCGGATCAGGTAAGGTATTCATCTTAATATATTCTTTTAACGCGATAGTTTGAGAAATCGTTTTAGTCAGCTCGTCATCAGCTAAACGAATGCTATTCATATCTATATTGAGTGAGCGCTTGATCCGACGACCTCCAGATTCTTGCATACCACGCCAGTTTTTAAATGAGCCGGCCACCAGCATATAAGTGGGGATAGTGGTGATAGTGTTATCCCAGTTTCGTACTTTTACGGTATTTAACCCAAGGTCAATTACTTCGCCGTCAGCACCATAGTTATCTACTTGGATCCAATCACCATAGGTTACTAAACGATTTGCTGCAATTTGAATGCTGGCTACAAAGCCTAATATAGTGTCTTTGAATACTAACAAGGTCACCGCTGCAATTGCCCCGAAGCCTGAAAGAATATAGGTTGGCGATTTTTCCAGTACGATACTGACAATCAAAATCACACAAATCATAAAGGTAATAAGTTTTACTACTTGGATCAGCCCTTGAATCGGCACTTCGCGAGCAAACTCTAGTTGGTTATAAATGCCACCTGCAATACTTACTATGCTGCTGATGATAAAGCCAACATGAATAATTAATAAAGTTTGGCCAATCGTCTTCAGCACTTCAGCAGCAAATTCAGTAACTGGATAAACACTATCAAATGTTGCTAAGAATAATACACAGCACAACATCCCGGCAAAACGACGATTAAGTTTTGTCAGCATAGGCGCCAATAGCCCAATTCGCTCAGGAGAAAGTTTAGTCACCACCTTTTGAATACCTGGTAGCATTAAACGGCGGGTAAATAAATACACTACTAACAGCGAGAACACTCCAATTGCAGTGGCTGTAAGAGAACTGAATAATACTGTGTCAGGCATACCCTGAAACCAAGGCTGCACAAATTGCTGTAAATGAGTTGGAGTCGTCATGATAATTCTAATTCCTTGCTGCGGGAGGCTCAATAACAGTCATTTTAGCTATATTGATTGTTGCTTAACACTGTAACAAACCCAAAACCAATACAAGCTTAACAGTACTGATTTGGGCCGTTACCTATTAGCATTTGCGACTATGACTTAAGTTTTTACTCAAACTCGCTAAGCTGTTGTTCTTTCTCTTGCCATAAGCGATTTAATTCTGATTGAAAACGTACTCTAAATTCAGAATCTCCCGTGTAATCACCTATCAACTCTTGGCTTACCGGCATCACTTCTACATGAATATTAATTTGTTTTACTCGTCCACTGGCAAAATCCATAAAGGTAGGAATGCCCTCAGGATACTGAATAGTGACATTTACCACTTTAGAGATTTGCTCACCCATAGCTTGCATCACAAACGCCACCCCACCCGCTTTAGGTTTGAGTAAATGAGGAAACGGGCTATTTTGACGCGAATGTTTTTGCGCTGTAAAGCGAGTACCTTCAACGAAGTTAACCACACTCACCGGCATTTCTTTGAACTTTTCACAGGCTTTACGGGTTGTTTCTAAATCTTTACCACGTAATTTAGGATTCTTTTTTAATTGGCTTTTGCTGGTACGAGTCATAAAAGGGAAGTCGAGCGCCCACCAACATAGCCCCAGAACAGGAACGTATATCAATTCTTTTTTCAAAAAGAAGTTTAAAAATGGAATTTTACGATTAAACACACGCTGTAAAACTAAAATGTCCACCCAGCTCTGATGATTGGCAATCACTAAGTACCAGTCTTTTAGTTTGAGCTCTTCAAGGCCGGTAACACTTAGCTTGGTTGGTGTTAATAACTTTTGATTTAACGTATTAAACGTAACCCAAATAGAGGCGCATTGCTTAGCTGTCCAACTCATTAACTTTTGTAACGGTTTGATAGGGATAAGTTTAATTAGGCCACAAATAAAAATGGGAACAAACCAAATTAGTGTATTTATGGTGTAAAAGAAAATACTAAAAACACAACGGATCCAAGACATTACTACTTAATTCCTTTCATTAAAACTGTTCGGCAATTTAGAATGCAATACAAGAGTATCGCAATTAATCTTCAAAATATGTATACCCTTCAAGGCCCGCATTTAGCTCAGCTAAATACTGCTGCTTAATAGAGTCACTAATGTCGAGTTGCTGTACTGTGGTAGCAAAGTTATCCGAGAAAATATCGCTATCATAATCAACAAACTTTAATACATCCTTAACGCTATCACCCTTGATCGCATTGGTTAGTTGATAACCTTGTTCGGTGAGCTCTACATGGACTGAATCAGTATCACCAAATAAGTTATGTAGATCACCTAAAATCTCCTGGTAAGCTCCCACCATAAACATCGCAATGTGGTATTGTTGCCCAGGTACATATTGTGGAATAGGTAAGCTTGTTTCGATCCCTGCTCCCTCAACATATTCACGAATTTGCCCATCTGAGTCACAGGTAATATCTTGAATGATAGCGCGTTGCGTTAACGGCTTATCAAGGTTTTCAATCGGCATTACCGGGAATAATTGCTGGATCCCCCAGACATCAGGCAATGACTGAAACAATGAAAAATTCACAAATAATTTGTCGGCTAATTTTTCGTTTAAATCATCCAGTACTTCACGGTGAGCACGCGCATTGCTTAATGACGCTCGCACGCGATGCAAAATAGTAAAATACAGCTGCTCTATTTTCGCCCACTCCAACATACTTACTAAACCATGTACGTATTGGTCGTGCGCTTCACTAAATAAGTGCATTGCATCATGATAAATTTCTAATGCCATACGCGGGTTTAAACGCTGTAAACATTGCCACATTTCATCTAACACTAACGCACTATTTGGCTCAGGTGCACTAGGGTTGCTGTGATTTGGTGCTTGCTCAACATCAATCACATCGGTGATCAACACTGCGTGGTGAGCAGTTAACGCACGGCCTGATTCAGTAATAATAGCCGGATGCGCTAAGTCATGCTGTTCGCACACTTCAGCAAACGCATTCACCACATTACGAGCATATTCCTCTACTGTGTAGTTCATTGAACAGGCACTGCGCGAGCCAGAACCTTCGTAATCAACGCCTAAACCACCACCTACATCAACGGTATTTAATGGCACACCTAGCTGGCTTAATTCTGCAAAGTGGCGTGAACATTCACGTAAAGCACGATGAATATCGCGAATATTGGCAATTTGTGAGCCTATATGAAAATGCACCATTTGCATTAAATGCAACTTATTGTGTTTTTTGAGTACTTCAACGGCCGTTAATACTTGCCCAGCTGTTAAGCCAAATTTACCTTTTTCGCCACCGGTATTTTGCCACTTCCCTTTACCCACTGAGTTTAAACGGATGCGAATACCAATGGCAGGCTCGATGCCTAGATCTTCAATCTCGGCTAATAACGTTGTTAACTCAGATAGCTTTTCAACTACGATTTTAACTTTATGGCCCATCGCTTGGCCAATACATGCTAAACGTAAAAACTCACTGTCTTTGTATCCATTACAAACAATAGTGATCGGTTGTTTTGCCACACCTAAAATCGCCATTAACTCAGGTTTTGAACCGGCTTCTAAACCGACTAAGCCGCTCGGGTGCGCCAATAACTTACTTACTACTGAACGCTGCTGATTTACTTTGATCGGATATACGCAAGTATATTGACCTTGGTAGGCACGGGCATTGCGCGCGCTACTAAATGCGCTGGTCATAGTATCTACACGATTTTGCAAGATATCGGTAAAGCGTACTAATACTGGTAACGTTAAACCCTGCTTTTTAAATTGTTCCGTTAACTCGGTTAATGAAATAGCGGCTTTCGTTTGATCGCCATCTGGGAAAGCAACCAGCTCACCTTGGCTATTAATATCAAAGTAACCATCGCTCCAATGAGCAACGTTATATGTAGAGCGTGCTGTATCTAAACCCCAAGTCATGGCAAATTCTTCTATAGTTAACAAGTTTCGCGGAATCACGCATTTTAGTACGTCATAACTCTCTACGCTAACAAAAAATGACCTTTAAGCCAAAGCTAAGATAAAATATATTCGCTATACTGATAAAATTTCATTGAGCAAAACGCCAAGCACTGGCAGAATTGCCCCTTTTTCATACTCAACTCAAAAGTGTAACTAGCGACATGGCAAATTTAGATCAAAGTAAATGGTTTACAGAAATCAGTGAACGTGACGGCAGTGCGTTTTCTATGCGCATCAACAAAAAGCTAGAAGAACAGCAATCGCCTTTTCAAAAAGTCGAAATGTACGAGACAACAGACTTCGGTAATCTAATGATTATTGACGGTTGTACTATGGTAACTAGCCGTGAAAACTTTTTTTACCATGAAATGATCAGCCACCCTGCACTACTTGCACACCCAAACCCAAAAAATGTAGTTATTATTGGTGGTGGTGACTGCGGCACTTTACGTGAGGTACTCAAGCACCCGGGCGTTGAGTCTGTTACACAAATCGATATCGATGAAGTAGTGACGCAAATGTCACTTAAATACTTCCCTGAGTTATGTGAAGCAAACCAAGATCCTCGCGCTACAGTAATGTTTGACGACGGTATTAAATACATGCGTGAAGCTGCAGCAGAATCAATCGATATCGTGATTGTTGATGGCACTGATCCAGTCGGTCCAGGTGAAGGTTTGTTTAACCATGCCTTTTACACGAGCTGTTTAAATGCACTACGCCCTGGCGGCATTATGGTACAACAAAGTGAATCACCGCTTATGCATATGCCATTACTGGTTGAAATGCGCGATGCGATGACTGATGTAGGCTTTAACGACTTACAAACACTGCCATTCCCACAACCTATTTACCCAAGTGGCTTATGGTCAGTAACACTTGCTCGTAAAGATGAAGCATTCGCTGGTTTTAGAGAAGACGCAGCAGCAGAGCTTGCGCAAACTACAGAGTATTACAATAATGGTATTCACCATGGCGCATTAGCAACACCAAACTTTATGAAGCGCGCTTTCGGAAAAAAGTAAACGTTATACCAATCGTTTTAAGTTACTGACCATTTATAGCGACAGAAAAATACAGTGGTAACAAGGCAGAGATTTTGACATGTAGTTGTTCTCGGCAATTGCTCCTGCATTGCTCTACCTCTTGCATCCATGCAGTCGTACATGAAAAATTACTAACGCAGTTAGCGCTTTATTTAGCGCGCTAGAATGGTTAAATATTTAAGTCGATTGGTATTAGATACTAACAACGCAAAAAAGGGTTCTATCGAACCCTTTTTTATTGCCTACAGCAAACAATTAAACTTTAAAGCGCTGCAATAGGCGGTTTAATTCATCGGTTAATTGATTCATTCTTACCGCGACTTCTTCGGTTGAACGTGCCAGCTCGCCACCTTGCATGGTTTGCTCGTTCAATGACGATAAATTATGACTTATTTCTTCCGCTACTGCGGTTTGCTCATCGGTAGCTTGGGCTGTTTGCATAGCCATATCATTCACTTTTACTGATGACTCTTGCATCGCATTAAGCACATCATTGGTTTGCGTAAACGAGGCTACGGCTTCATCTGCAAAGCGTTTGCCACCATTAATTGCCGTTAAAGACTGCTCGACACTATTGGCAAACTGCTCAACCATTTTTTGAATATCGTTGGTACTTTCTTGAGTGCGCGTTGCCAAGGTGCGTACTTCATCGGCAACCACCGCAAACCCCCGCCCTTGTTCGCCAGCTCGCGCCGCTTCGATAGCAGCATTAAGCGCAAGTAAATTAGTTTGCTCCGCAATCGCGCGGATCACCTCTAGCACTTTAGCTATATTATCAGAGCTTTGTTGCAGTTCGGTTGATTTGTTACTGGCATGTTCCATATTTTCAGATAGCGCGACTATTTTATCACTCGAATTAGCCACAGCCGTTAAACCTTGCTTAGCCAGGTGCTGTGAGTTATCGGCTTCTTTTGATGACTGCTGCGCCACATTAGCTACTTCGCGACTAGCAACACTCATTTGATGAACCGCACTGACAATTGATTCAGATGCTTGGCTGAGTTTTTGAGTGATCTGATTATTTTGATTTGCGAACTGGCTTAAATCAGTTCCTAAATGGTTAAGCTCATTAGATTGGCCTAAAATATCACGGATCAATTGCTGCAAATTATCTAAAAAGCGATTAAATGCCGTTGCCAGCTCGGCAAATTCATCTTGGCTTTTTACCACAATACGCTCTGTTAAATTACCATCACCAGAGGCAATATCATTAATTCTCGCAGTCACGTAATGCATTTGCTTCGTTAACTGACGTGGGATCATATAACTGAACCAAGCTGAAATGGCTAACAGCACCACCACCATAGTCAGTAAAAACAGTTTCGTTGTGGTTATCTTCTCTAGCAGCTTTTGTTTTTCTTGTTTAGACGTCAACTCAGCTTGTTCACCTGCTTTATCTAAAATATCGCGCAGCGCTGCAAACTCAGTATTGGCCTGCTGATTTTTTTGCTTGTTTTGTGGGTCATTGATATACGCGTTTGATGCTGATAACCATTTTTTAAAGGCACTATCAAAGCCAGTAAACTGCGCCGTTACTTGCGGGTAGGCTGATAAAAAATGTAAATATTGATTAAAACGATCGGTCACTTGCTGTGCGTTTTCTTGATGATCTTGCAACTCTTCGGCATTACCTATCTTATTGGTTACTAAGTGCAATTCAGCTACTTTGGCTTGATAGAGATCACGGTCACCATTAACCACTACTGAAATAGCATTTAGAAATCGCTCAGATTGCGCTTCTAATGCATCTTTTTGTAAGTTAATTAAGTGGGTATAGCCTGCTATCAGTACTATTATCGCAATCCCAAGTAACACAATTGGCAGCGAGCTCTTGATTCGAATACTCTGTAAGTTCATTTTTCACCTTTGCATAAAATACAACATCAGCCACAACTTAATATAGTTCAAACTATCTGAATTACCATTAAAAGCGCCACTGAACATTTAAGCTAATTTGTTGCTGTGATAGGTTTTTGGGATTATTCATCGCCATGCGATTATCTGCTTGGCTATGTAATGCTGAGCCCTCAATCCCTAGTTGCCACTGCGGCGTTAATTGATAGCGCCAGGTCGCGGTTATACCTTCACCTTCACTGGCATTAGGATCAAATTGCCAGTCGTCATGATCGGTTACCTCAAAATAATCATAACGCATTGAAATACGATGCTTGGCCATTTTATGACTTACTAATATAAAGTGACTATAGAAGCTATTATTTACACCGCGTTTAGCACCCATAGCGGTAGTGCCCGACATCATTTGCGCAATTAAGCGCGTATTCGCAGTAAATTTATATAGCCACGCGACGCTGCTAAAACGAGTATCCCATGCATATTGCCCAGTACTTCTATTTAGTGCTGCAGGGTCGCCATTATTATCGTAATAATAAAAACGAAATTGTGATTTTTTTAAATAATCCCAGTGAATTCCTGCATAATAACCAAAGCGCCCATCAACCTCCTCAAAGGGCAAGACCTGATTTGCCTGATACTGAAGTTCGGTGCTATTAAATGAAGCGATTGGCGCAAACGCAATACTTTCATTAAAGGTCGTTTGGCGGTCATGCACTGCAAAGCCACGCCAAGCTAATAATGTGCCTGCAGGATCATTACCTTTAAATGTAGCGCCAACCAATGCAAAGCTATGGGTACTGTTAAAGCTGCGCCCTGGCCGCTTGATAGTGGCCTCAACCCCAACGGTACGTACCTCTTCACCTATCCATGAATTTATTGCTGAGTTAGTGTAATTATATGGTGAAAGCCAGCCCATATCTGGATTTTCTAATGATAATAACGGGTAAAAACCACCTACCCGCAGATGCCATTTATAGTTACTCGCTGTTAGCGGCTTATATTGCAAATATGCTTGGCTAAAACCTAAAGTCGGCTGCGGATCTTGATAAGCATTAATAACCCCATGTGCTGACCAAGCGGTGGTTAAATCAGTCCTAAAATCAACGACTCCCTGAGAAAGCACAATGCCATCATTGTCACTATCGTATCGGTATAGCCCTACGCTACCTTGTTGCCAACTTACGTATTGATCACCCTGAACTGCACTTAGTTGCACTAAGCCCTTTACTTGTGCAAAAGCATTGCACGTTAATGTTAGCCCCACTACACCTAGGTAAAAGCAAGCTTTATTCATAGTCGTCAAATTCATCAACACCCACCGCAACACGAGAAATAATCGCCTGTTTTATTTGATAAACAACCGGCGCACTAGTTAGTGCAATGGCTTTGCTTTCAGTTTTGCTGATGTCACTAAATTCGGAGTGCCAAATATTGAGTGTAAAATCTCCGGCCTCAAGCGCCAGCTCAATTTGTCCTTTATCATTGGTCATTGCGTAATACGGACTATCAACCACCACAATATACCCCAACATCCAATCATGAATATTACAGCCTAATTCAACTACGCCCGTTTGCTCAAAACTGATCGGATCCTGTGGTTGCTCTCGGTATAGCTTTAGCTCAAACGATTTAGCTTTGGAAAACGAATACACGTGGTGCATGATTGAATCTGCATTTGGAAACTCAACTTGAGCATTTTGCGGTACCACCAACACATGGGGAATAAACTGCCGGTCTTTTTGAGTCATTATAAAGGGTGTAGTTGGCGCGGGGAATTCAACACTTTTATCCGCAGGCGTTAACCAGACGACGGCATTAGCGAGCGGTTTTTGCTGTTGATCATTAATGGTGATAATACCAGCGTAACTATTAAAAACCATTAAACACAATGAAAGAATGAAGGTCTGCTTTAACATTTTAATATCTTCTTATTTAACTTCATTCATTATAAACCAATTAGATTAATCTTTTGTTAATTATATTCTGTTAAAAATATCTCGTTAATTATTTTTCAATATTTAACCTAAGCTAACTAATGAGCTGAATACGTATGCAGTCATCTCGTAATCTAGGCCCTTGCGCTTTATGCTAAATGCTTCAATTAGGTTACACCTCAAGGAACAGCTATGCGATTACCTTTGCTACTTCTGCTTGGACTTTCAAGTGCTTGTTTTGCTAAAGACGCGACGATTCAATCCCCGAACGGAAATATAACAATAACCATTTCGGATCAGCAAGCTACACCAAGTTATAAAATCAGCTTTAACGGCAAAGATGTTATTGAAAATTCAGCTCTTGGCTTCGAATTTAAACAACAAGCCGCCTTTGCTGAAGGTTTTACAATCACCGACGTTAACAACTCCCAACATAACAGCCAATGGCAGCAACCTTGGGGTGAACGCCAAACTATTATAGATAAACATAATGAGCTCGCGGTTACGTTTAAAAAGCCAGCGCCACAAGGCGGCACTTACACGGTTCGTTTTCGAGCTTTTAATGATGGCGTCGGTTTTCGTTACGAAGTACCTAAACAAGCTGGATTTGAAAATATTGAAATCACTAAGGAGCTAACCGAATTTGCAATTAGTGGTGCGGATAAAGCCACCGCATGGTGGATCCCAGCTCGTGGTTGGAACCGTTATGAATATGTTTATAACACCACTCCACTGCAACAAGCTGCTCTTGCGCATACTCCATTTACCTTTAAAAACGCTGATGGCGTCCATGTGAGCATTCACGAAGCTGCATTAGTTGATTATGCAGGGATGGTGCTCAATCAACGTCGCCCAGGGACTTTACAAGCCGACTTAACGCCTTGGTCTGATGGTGTTGCGGTTAAAAAACATGGCGCATTTAATACTCCGTGGCGCACAATTCAAATTGGTGACAAAGCCGTTGATTTGATCAACTCAGATATTATTTTAAACCTCAACGAACCAAATAAACTCGGTGATGTATCGTGGGTTAAACCAGGTAAATATGTCGGTATTTGGTGGGGCATGCATATCAATGAGAACACTTGGGGCAGCGGTGAAAAGCACGGTGCGACCACCAAAGAAACCAAGCGCTACATGGATTTTGCAGCTAAATACGGTTTTGATGGGGTACTTGTCGAGGGCTGGAATATTGGCTGGGATGGCGACTGGTTCTTCAATGGTGATGTTTTTAGTTTTACCAAACCTTACCCTGACTTTGATATTGCAGAGCTAACTCGCTATGGCAAAGAAAAAGGCGTACAGCTGATTGGCCACCACGAAACGTCTGGCAACGTAACCAACTACCGCAACCAGATGGAAGACGCCTACGCACTGTACGAAAAATCTAACGTTAGCCAAGTAAAAACAGGTTACGTAGCAGATGGCGGCAACATCAAACGCATTGATGAAAACGGCATTGCTCGCCATGAGTGGCACGATGGCCAATTTATGGTTAATGAATACCTACACAGCGTGCAACTGGCTGCAAAACATAAAATCAGTATTAACACCCATGAACCGATAAAAGACACAGGTCTGCGCCGTACTTATCCGAACTGGATAGCCCGCGAAGGTGCTCGCGGCCAAGAGTTTAATGCATGGGGCACACCGCCAAATCCACCAGAGCATATTCCAATGCTCGCCTTTACCCGTATGTTAGCTGGGCCAATGGACTTTACACCCGGCATTTTTGATATGAGTTTTAATGGATTAGGTGGTGATACAAATCGTCCACAAACCACACTTGCGAAACAACTCGCGTTATATGTCGTAATGTATAGTCCAATCCAAATGGCCGCTGATCTTCCGCGTAACTATTTAGCCAAACCGGACGCATTTAAATTTATTCAAGACGTACCAACAGATTGGCAACAAAGTATCGCACTAGCGGGTGAGGTTGGCGATTACGTGGTGTTTGCTCGCAAAGAGCGTAAGCGTGATAACTACTCTGGTAACGACTGGTTTTTAGGAGCAGTAACCGATGAGCAAGCTCGCAGCATAGAGATAAAACTCGACTTCTTAGAGCAAGGTAAAAAGTTTGAGGCACAAATTTATCGTGATGGTAATAATGCGCAGTGGAAAAACAACCCATACGATTTAAAAATCGAAAAGCGCATAGTCACAGCTGCTGATAAGTTAACGCTTAAACTTGCCACCAGCGGCGGCACAGCAATTAGATTTAAAGCTTTATAATAGCGCGAAGTCGATAGTGAAAATAGGAGGCGCGAGTTTCTCTCGCGTCTTCTTTTTGATAAACAATCGGCAAATAAAGAACCTCCAATTCATAATGTTAACGTATGAGTTAGCCCTTAAAATAATTGTTCAATGCTACAGTTCATGACCTCATTAAACTGTTGGCATCATCATTACTGCAACCAAAAGCAACTATGCTTATATTGATGGCGCTGTTGTATCACCCCCTGAAAATACCTAACACATCCTATAAATAGCACGTGAAATACCGTGTAATAGTTTTATTTCCATTATTGCTCTACTTTTACAGATTAAAAAGTTAGTTAATTAGTAACAGTAGGAATACCAAGCATGGCTGTGAGGCATATATTTAATAATTTTGAAAAATTACGCAGCACTAATAAACAACTAAATGGCAGTCAGCTCAATAATAGTGAACTTGCTTAAAAGGACTTTTAGAGCTAATACCTCTAGAGCCGCTTCAATACTATAAGGAATATAATAATGGCTAAGAAACCCAAAAATCTCAGTATTAAAACGCTAGCAACTGCTAACAATGTGCCATGTTGGTCAAATGACAAAGATGTTGAACTAGCCTGCCAGCGGTTAACTGAAATGTTTGTTGGCCTTGGTCAAGTGCCGCGTATAGAAAAAGGTCAACAGCCAGCACAACGAGCTGTATTTAGAAAGCAACATGGCATCGCTTACGGCCACTTTATTATCAATCCAGATATAGACCCACAATTTAAAATTGGCATTTTTGCAGGCAAAGAATACGAATGTGCAGTGCGCTTTTCAAGTGATACGTTACCATCATCACCAGATTTACACAGCACATTAGGATTGGCAGTGAAGCTCTTTGGAGTAGATGGGCCAAAGCTAATTGGCGAAGGTGATACCGCAGATTTTATTTTTCAAAATATGGATCGGTTTTTCACCAAAAATGCGCAACAGATGTGCCAATTCACCACTGCAGGCGTGATCGATAAAAACTATGATGCCTATTTAAATAATCCAAAACACATACAAACAGCCAATATTTTACAGGCTATGCAAAAAGTTGAAGCAAGCTGTTTAAGCGCTAATTATTGGGCAATATTACCGTTCAAATTAGGCGAACAACAGATTGTAAAATATCGCTTAGTGCCTGAAGGCAGTGAACTTGGCGCACCAAGTATCGATAATAATTACCTCGCTTTAGATTTGCAGCGACGTTTACGTCAAGGCAGTGCAACATTTCGCTTTGAAGTACAATTAAGAACAAACCCAAAAACAATGCCACTTGATGATGCACAAGCCGTATGGAGCTGTGAAGAAAGCCCATACGTATGTATTGCGCGGCTGCATTTAGCACAACAAAATATTACCGCGATTGGTCAAGCTGAGCTTGGTAATAACTTAGCGTTTAATATTTGGCGTACTTTAGCCGCCCATGAGCCTCTAGGTAGCATTGCATTGGCTCGAAAGTCAGCCTATGCGGCCAGTGCTCATGCCCGACATACAGCCAACGGTCAGCAGCTACAAGAGCCTAAACAGTTAAGTGAATTTAAGCCACAGCAAGATCAAGATACTGACTCTGAGTGTATTGTTTATGCCGGTATTTATCCGCCTATTGGTGTAATGCGCGTGGGTAATAGTAAAAAAGGCTACTTTATTGGCCCGCAACAACCGCAGCCCATAGCTCATACTGATGAATACAGTTACCGAGATAAAACAGGTGCATTAAAGCGCCAAGCAGCTGAGTTTAGAATTTACGGTTTTAATGCCGCTGGTAAAGCGATAAAAGAACTAACCCTCGATAATGCAGACATTACTTGGCATGCTGAATTAGCAAATCAAAAAGCCTGCTGGTACGAATTTCAAATTGCTTTAGATATTCCAGAAGCTGCAGATGCGCCGCCATCGTTACTGCGTAATAACAATGTAGCCGATCGTAGCAAGCTGTTAATCAAAGGGGGCAAACACAGTATAAGCGGCAAAAACGTAAAATCTAAGCATGAGTTTATTGGCCAATTTATGGATCAGGATGTGTATTTAGGAGAAATGCGCAGTGATCAATACGGTCGCTTACTCATGCTCGGTGGTCATGGCGTGTCACGCAACGTAAACGGCGATATAGCCATTACCTTTGCAAATAATGAAGGCTGGTATGATGACACCTCAGATGGCCCAATTACAGCAGAGGTTGTATATCAGGGGATATCGCTAAGAGTAGAACCCGCTTGGGTTATTTGCGCGCCACCGGATTATGCACCGATGCAAAAATCAGTACGCACCATGTGGGATTTAATGCGCGATGTTGCTGTAGATGCTGGTATGCTGGCAAGACCACAGCGACCTTCCTTTAGTAACGACATTCAACCCATATTTGACCGAATGACGGATTTACAATGGGTTAATGACGGATTTGCTGGCGCATTTGGCTGGGGGGGTCAGTTTAATTACACCACCAATGAATGGCTAGAAAAGCTTAGCGATCCCTCTCCTGCCTATCAGGAATTACGCCGTACACTGTCTAATAACTTTCGTCGTTTTGATGTTCCCGGTGCGCAAGCTCCACAACTATGGCCTTGGCTGTATGGCGACGCGATTAGCATTCCTCCCACGGGCTCAGTGCGCCAGCATGCAACGCTATCAAATTTGCAGTTGAGCTTTTTAGAGCAATGGGTGAAAGGTGATTTTATTAATGATTACACTCCTCAATCAGCTTGTCCGGCACATGCAAATGTAACCGCGTTAGATGATTATCCAATTGCTGAGCAGCCAGAACTACTTACTCGCGGCGCGATGGAGTTTTGCCTTGCTGATGCATTTCACCCGGGCTGTGAAATGACTTGGCCAATGCGAACTGCAGGCATGTATATGTCGGCATTTCGACTCAAACACGCCCAAGCGGACTTACAAAGTGACCGTTACTATTATGGTCCTGTGATGAATAGCGACGTTTATACCCTCGCGCAAGGACCTTTATTTGGTGGTCAAGTAGCAGGCGGGATAACACGCTGGATGGCTATTCCTTGGCAAACTGATACCGCGAGCTGTAGAGATGGCTACAGCTCTGAGTACGATCCATTTTTACCGACATTTTGGCCTGCTCGAGTGCCAAATCAAATAATGAATCAGTTCCGCTATCAACAAGTGCTTGATACCTCATTACCTGACAGTACTCGTCAACAGGCTTTTGCTTATCGTACTGATTGGCTTGATGATTTACCTCTGCACGGTAATCCTGCCACATATACAAACCAAATCAATAGTATGATAGACAACTTTGCTGAACTTGCGATTGTACAACCGCATATCGGCGTAATAGGCGATGCACAATTTCCTAGCGCAATGCAGGTTGGTATATTGCCCAACAATCCACAAAATGAGGCACAAGTTAACTTAGCGAGTAAAGCGATACAGCATACAAAAGCGACTCTCTCGGCTGAACATGCTTCACATCGTAGTCAAACCAACTTAGGTGTTACCGAAAAAGCGAGCCGTTTTCATCGCAACAAAGGACGCTAAAGCAATGCTGCAAGAGACCGAATTACAAACGGATGTTGTGATCATTGGTGCAGGTGTGGCAGGCTGTATCGCCGCACTTGCTTTATGTGATTCATATCAAGTTACTTTGATTGATAAGTCTGAGATGCCCGAAGAGCGAATTGGTGAATGCTTAGCACCTGCCGCACGGCGTATTTTACAACAGTTAGATTTGTTAACTGAATTTGAAAACCAACTGATGGCCAACGTACTTACCCCACAGCATTTACACAATGCAGGATTGCAAATAAGTTGGGGCCAATCAACACCCTATGTTACTGATAATCTCAGTAACCCGGATGGTTTGGGTTGGCGCTTGGATCGTCAAGTATTTGAGAGCTTTTTACGCGAAAAAGCGCTGCAACGGGGTGTCCGCTGTATTTGGCCTGCCAAATTAGCACACAGCGAATACCAAGGGCAACGCTGGCAAATAACACTAACACAGTTACAACAAGAGCAAACAATCAACATTGCGAGTCAATTCGTAATTGATGCCACTGGCCGAGAGGCTCATTTTGCAAAAAAATACACCGCTCGCAAACAACATGACCGTCTAATATCTTGCTGGGCAACCGTGGCTAATACTATTGAAAATCAACTAGGCAGCATTTGTGCCACGCAAAACGGCTGGTGGTACAGTGCACCATTACCAAACCAACGTCGTGTTTTAGCATTTCAAACGGATCCGGATTTGCTGACCAAAGGCTTACAACGTGATACAAAGTTATTTACTCAACATGCGCAATGTTATGCCAATCAAGCGAAGATTCTCGATGTATGCCAACAGCCAATAACACTGCACGGTATCGTCAGCGCGAACTCCACTCGCTTAGAGTGTTTTGCAGGCCAACAATGGGCCGCTTTAGGTGATGCAGCACTGAGCTTTGACCCAATCTCATCACAAGGAATTTTTAATGCGATGGCAAGTGCCATGCAACTTGCCGATCTGATGAAAAAACTCGAGATAGTCAATAAAATAGAACACGATAGCCAGCTACAATTTAAAAAACTATACCAGCAACAAATAGAACAGATTTGGCATCGTTATTTAGATCACAAACGCTATTTTTACGCTCAAGAGCAACGCTGGTCAAACAGTCCTTTTTGGCAGCGCAGACAGCAGCCGAGTAGTATAAAAGTATATACGGCTAACTCACTTTGACTGGTAAATAAACCTCAGCATTTAAACCGCCTTCAGGGCGATTAACCAGTTTTACTTTACCACCATGCATATCAACTATGCGCTTAATGATCGCAAGCCCTAACCCACTACCTTCACTGCCTCGCGCAGCATCGCCTTGTTTAAAAGGTTCAAATACCGTTTCAAGTTCACTTTCAGGAATACCTGGGCCATGATCTTTTACAATCACCATAGCGTATTTTTTATCACGACTTAGCGCAGTTTCAACATCAATATCACCATCCGAATAACGAATCGCATTTTCAATCATGTTGGTAATAACTCGCTTGATTGCCACCATACTTAAAGGAATGCTACTAATACTAGGATTTTCGCTAAAAGTGATAGTGCGTTGATGTTTTTGTTCTGAATGCACCACTTCTGACACTATCGCGTTGAGATCTTCAAGCGCTAACTCCTCACGTTTGTGATGACGCAAATACTCAATAAACTGATCAATAATGGCATTCATGTCTTCAATATCGTAGATGATCCCTTCACGCAGATAATCTTCTTCATCCGACATCATTTCGGTAGCAAGGCGAATGCGCGTCAGCGGCGTACGTAAATCATGAGACACCCCAGCCATAAGTAGACGGCGATCGTTCTCAAGCGCTGCTATACCACGTGACATTTGATTAAATGCGCGGGTTACTTCGATGACTTCAGTTGAGCCGTGTTCCTCTAATTTTGTAGAAAAATCTCCAACCCCTACTTTTACCGCCGCTTGTTGTAGCGCTTTTAAAGGTCGATTCAAATGACGTGCGAACAGCCAACCACCGAGTACACTTAAAAAGCCGATACTAGATAAATAAAAGGTTAGAAATTCGAGATTATTTTCTTTAAAACCAGTTAGCGGTACTTTAACCCAGTAACCCGGTGCTTGCGGCGCTTCTACCCAATAAACAAGCGGATCTGTTTGGCTAATACGCACTCGGGCTGAACCATTTAGTTGCTCTGACATACTACGCGACAACATTGAATATTCACGAGTTTGCGCCAAACCTTCGCTCATCGCTTGGCGCTGGGTCATGACTTCGATACCGGTTATTTCAAAAAACTTTTCAGACACCTCATCACTTATTTCAACGCCATCTTCCCAGTCTATAAACACAGTTTTGATTTGTTTTGCGAGAATAAGGTTAACTTGCTCAATAGTAGGCTTAACTACGTAAAGGCTAACCGTGATGTAAGACACTACTTGGTTGATCAACAATAGTGCCGCAACTAAAAACACCGTTTGTCCAAATGCACTTTTGGGAAACATACTCATTATGGCTATTTTTCACCATCTGGAACAAATACGTAACCTAAGCCCCATACAGTTTGAATATAACGTGGATTAGCGGCATCGACTTCGATCATGCGACGCAAACGTGAGACTTGTACATCGATACTACGCTCTAATGCACTGTAATCTCGACCACGCGCTAAGTTCATTAACTTATCACGACTAAGCGGCTCTCGTGGATGTGTAACAAGCGCTTTCAATACCGCAAACTCACCACTGGTCAACGACATGGTTTTGTCGCCTTGGCTCATTTCACGGGTGGCTAAATTAAGCGAAAACTCACCAAACGAAATATGATTTTCTTCTGCTGACGGTGCACCTGGCACTTCTTTTGAACGACGACGCAAAATGGCTTTAATACGCGCTAATAATTCACGCGGGTTAAATGGTTTCGGGATGTAATCATCAGCACCAAGCTCTAAACCGATAATACGATCAACCTCATCACCTTTGGCAGTTAACATGACAATTGGAATTTCATTTTCTTTTTGGCGTAACCGCTGACAGATAGATAAGCCATCTTCACCGGGTAACATTAAATCAAGTACCATCAAGTGAAAGTTTTCACGCTCTAACAGCCGATCCATTTGTTCTGAATTAGCAGCTGTACGCACAATAAATCCTTGTTCTACCAAGTAGCGCTCTAACAAGCTGCGTAAGCGCATATCATCATCAACGACTAATACTTTTGTGGTTTCATGTCCCATCACTTTCATTCTTATTTTTCTGTACTGTTATGATTAATATAAATGAAAAACATGATAATAAAAAACTAATTAGGTCACTAGATTGTTACTGAACATTTCAAGCCCACAAAAATGCTGGCGAGAACAAAAATCAGCTCGACAAGCCAACAAGATTTTTATACCTTGCCTAGGTGTTTCTCAAGGTAATAATTTAAACGTGAAAACTAATTTAATCACCCGCGAAGGGTATTTACAGCTGCAACAAGAACACGACCACTTATGGAATGTTAAACGCCCTGAAGTCACAAAAATAGTGAGCTGGGCTGCTAGCCTTGGTGACCGTTCAGAAAATGCTGATTACCAGTACAATAAACGTTTGTTAAGACAAATAGATCGTCGCGTGCGGTATTTACGCAAACGCATGCCAGATCTAAAAATAATTGATTACTCGCCGCAGCAAGCTGGTAAAGTGTTTTTTGGTGCATGGGTCGAAATAGAAAATGAACAAGGTGAAGTGCTGAAGTTTCGCATTGTTGGCCCTGATGAGATTTATGACCGCAAAGATTATATCTCGATTGATTCGCCGATGGCGCGCGCATTATTGAAAAAACAAGTGGATGATGAGTTTTATGTTACAACTCCGCAGGGCAAAAAAGAGTGGTACGTTAACAGTATCAGTTACTCTGGGGCTTCATAAATCCTCAGTAAAACGATAGATCCTCGCTTCTCATTATTCAGATAAGGTTAATTATTGATTGTCTAAAGTGAATTTGTAGACTATAAATAAAAGTACTCAAGTAAAGCATTTCGCGCTTGAGTTGAATATTAGAAGGTAGTAGTTATGTCAAACGTAATACATCGCATAGTAAGTAATGCCGTGTTATTTACACTCTTAATGAGTGTGAGTTTGACTGTAATTGCTCAAGGTCTTGACGACCACGACCATTTATCCCCAACCGCAAACTATGTTGCTTGTGACATTCCTGACCAAGCTAATCTTGACGTTGACTTAGACACACACGTTGACGGGATCTCTATCAGGGTGCTTCAACCACTCCCTGAAAACATTTTATCACTTTATGTGAGTACCACTTTCGTACAACCTTTTAGCTATGCGTATCAGCGTGGACCACCGGCTTATTTTATTTAATTTATCGCTTAAAAACTTGATTAAATTTAATAACATAATTGGTGATTACTATGGCTAACTTTAAAGAACTTCGTACTCAAGACATTTCTAAAGGCGTTTTATCTCACACTTACCGTGACACTCAGCCGTTAATTGATTTAACGTCTCCGGCTTTGAAAATGGTCAATAATTTTACTCAAAAAGACCCGCTACGTGCTCATTTTGAAACCAGCATTGTTGATGCATTAAAACAGATCACTAGCCAACATACAGACTTTATTTTAGTAGTAGATGACAAAGAAAAATTACTTGGTATAGCATCTAGTGCGGATCTACAAAGCTCAAAAATTATGATTTTAGCACAGCGCTTAAATGTACCTCGCAACGAAGTTAACTTACTTCATGTAATGACACCACTTAGCCACTTAACTGGCGTAAGTATGCAAAGCTTAAGCTATGCTTGTATTGGTGATGCACTACAAACAATGGAACAAAACGGTATTATGTTTTTACTGGTTACTACCGCACATAATGAAATTTGTGGTTTAATTTCAGCTCGAGAAATTGCTAAAACATTACAAATTCCGTTACATATCACCCCTATCGCGCACAGTTTTAGTGAAGTAATGCAACATATTGAACACCCTCATTAAGCACTGATACATGTTTAATTGAACCACCTCTTTAAAAGGCCTTAAAGTATATAAATAGCATACTTTAAGGCCTTTTTATTAAGCCCTGCTGTGATATTATTCAAGCAATTAATTACGCCAAAACTATCGTTCTGGTCTTCAAATTGTTTAATAAGGTTTTTGCATGAGCAATATCTCTGCACGTTTAGCCACTGAGCTGAATGCTCAAGAGCAACAAGTTATAGCTGCTACAAAATTACTCGATGAAGGTTCAACAGTGCCTTTTATTGCCCGCTATCGTAAAGAAGTAACGGGTGGTTTAGACGATACCCAATTACGATTGTTAGAGCAGCGTTTATCGTATTTAAGAGAGCTGGAAGAACGTAGAGCCTTCATTCTTTCGACGATTAAAGCGCAAGATAAACTCACCACCAGCTTAGCTGCCGATATTAATAATGCGGACAGCAAGACTGAACTTGAAGATTTATATTTACCTTACAAAGCTAAGCGCCGCACTAAGGGGCAAATTGCTATTGAAGCTGGTCTTGAGCCGTTAGCGAATGCTTTATTTAATGATGCTTCTTTAGATCCTGAGCAACAAGCCGCTGGCTACCTAAATGCAGAAGCCGGCTTTGCTGATGAAAAAGCAGTTCTGGATGGCGCTAAATTTATTTTAATGGAACGCTTTGCTGAAGATGCCAAGCTGCTCGCCAAATTTCGTAGTCACATCAGTCAGCACGGTCAAATCGAAGCAAGCTTAATCAAAGGCCAAGAACAAGCTGGCGCTAAATACCGCGATTATTTTGAGCATCAAGAAGCGCTTAAAAAAGTGCCTTCGCACCGCGCTTTAGCTATGTTGCGCGCGCGCAACGAGGGTATTCTACAGTTAACAATCAACCCTGAGCCAAGTTCAGAAAACCCGGCCCATATGTGTGCCGTGATGATTGCCGATCATTACCGCCTTGATATTAACAACCAAGTAGCCAGCCCTTGGTTACTCACTGTCGTGCAGTGGGCCTGGAAAATTAAGCTAGGCTTACATTTAGAAAACGAATTTTTAGCAGCCATGCGTGAAAAAGCCGAAACAGGCGCTATCGATGTGTTCGCTAAAAACTTAAAAGACTTACTTATGGCTGCCCCTGCTGGGCCTCGCATAACATTGGGCCTAGATCCTGGTCTGCGCACTGGCTGTAAAATTGCCGTTGTTGATAGCACTGGTAAGTTATTAGCCACACAAACTATCTTCCCACATGCACCACAAAATCATTGGGATAAGTCAGTACGAACGCTAGAGCAGTTATGCCGCCAACATAAAGTCGAACTAATCGCTATTGGTAACGGCACCGCTTCACGCGAATCAGACAAACTGGTTGCTGAATTAATCAAAGCAAATAGCGAGCTAAAACTCAATAAAATTATGGTCAGTGAAGCTGGCGCATCGGTGTATTCAGCATCAGAATTTGCTGCTAATGAGTTTCCTGATTTAGATGTGTCGTTACGTGGTGCGGTTTCAATTGCGCGTCGCTTACAAGATCCACTGGCTGAACTTGTGAAAGTGGAGCCTAAGTCAATTGGTGTAGGTCAATATCAGCACGATGTATCACAAAGCCAACTAGGGCAAACTCTGACTTCTGTTGTTGAAGATTGTGTGAACTCGGTAGGTGTAGATTTAAATATGGCCTCAGTGCCATTGCTTGCGCGTGTTTCAGGGTTAAATAAAACCTTAGCGCAAAATATTGTTAATTATCGCGATGCTAACGGTTCATTCACTAAACGCTCAGAGCTAAAGAAAGTAGAGCGTTTAGGGCCAAAAGCATTTGAACAAGCCGCCGGTTTCTTAAAAATTAGTAATGGCAGCGACCCACTTGATAAATCATCAGTTCACCCGGAAGCTTACCCTATCGTTAAACGCATTTGTGAACAAAATAGTCTCGATGTAAATAACCTAATTGGTAACTCAGAGCTGCTGAATAAGTTAGTTGCCAATGACTACATTGATGATAAATTTGGCTTACCAACGGTTACCGACATCATCAGTGAACTTGATAAACCTGGACGCGACCCTCGTCCTGATTTTAAAACAGCAGAGTTTAAAGCAGGTGTTGAAAAAATCAGTGACTTAAAGCCAGGGATGATTTTAGAAGGCGTGGTTTCAAACGTAGCTAACTTTGGTGCTTTTGTTGATGTGGGTGTGCACCAAGATGGTTTAGTACATATTTCAGCGATCACTAATAAGTTTATCTCTGATCCGCGTGAAGTAGTTAAAGCAGGTGATATTGTAAAAGTAAAAGTAGTGGAAGTTGACGCTGCCCGTAAACGTATTAGTTTTACCATGCGTTTAGACGATGACATTGATACCAGCAATAAACCTGCTCCATCAGTCAGTCAAAAGCCGCAAGCCAATAATCGTAACAATGCTCAGCAACCTCGCGCTGCAAAACCAACACGCGATACCGGTAATACAATGATGGGTAATGCATTTGCAGACGCCTTCGCAAATGCAAAAGTGAAAAAATAACGCTTAAGCAAAAACGCCACAAACTCAGTTTGTGGCGTTTGCAATTCTGCTATTTAAATCCGATTTAAAAATAATAACGAAATGCTGCTGCTGCGATGTCAGCGTATTCATCGGTGTAACTGTAGGAAGCAGCAAACGTTATTTTTTCAGTGACTGCGTAATTTATACCCGCTTTTAACAGGAGGTTATTTTCACTTTCAGCATCATGTAAACGTACATAACCAGCACCTACGCCATGTAAACGTTCATAACCAACGCCTGCATTTACTTCAAATTGTTCGCTCAATAAATGTCGAATTTGTGCAGTTACTTCAAAGGAGTCAGCTGTTTCTGAACCTTCATAGTATGTTTTTGAAACATCAAAAACATTACCATCAGATTCAAGTCTATGTACAAATGTTTCCTCAGTCTTAACCTTACTTTTCCCATACTTCAGGGCATAGTCAACAGAAGTTTCTCTTGAAAAATGTTGAATGTATCCAAAGCCAACATTATAACGAGTTAAACTCATATCCGTTGTTTCATAGTAAGAATCTGTCATATTAGATGTATAAGTGCCATCTGGTAGAGGAGCAAATGATGTAAATGTAGTAGTGCTAGAATAGTCAACACGACTTTGAGAATACGAGCCTGTCACGAACCAACTTTCAAAAATTTGTTTGCTAAGATTAATAACGTACCCATCGTAGCCAGAATACATTGGGCTGTCAGGGTCCGTTTTATCATTGCTTTTAATGTCAGTTTTTGTATAGCCAACTTCAACATAATCGTAGCTTAAAAGTGATGCTTGGTTTGCTGCGGCGGTGATTGAGAAAAGTGATAAAGCCCCTGCTAATACTGCATATTTCATTTAATTGTCTTCCATACTAAAGTCGCCACAAAATCTATTTGCGGCGATTTTAATTTTTTATTTCAAGATTAAAAGTAAAAGCGTAACGTCACTGCAATGTCTGCGTACTCATCAACGTAACGGTATGAAGCACCTAAAATTGCTTTTTCAGTCAAGGTATAATTAAAACCCGCTTTTAAAACAACGTTATTGTCACTTTCTTCATCATGTAAACGCTCGTAGCCAAGTCCCGCGTTGACTTCAAATTTATCCGTGACTAAATGCCTAACTTGCACATTAGCAGAGAGGATATCAGCACTATCTGAGTCCGAGTAACCTGATTCTGACGATGAGAATACTTGGCCATTAAACCTTTCTTCGACGAGGTTTATGAAGTCAGTGCTGTACTTCAGTCTACCTAGATTGATACTGTAATCTAAATTGGTAACTGCAGATAAACGTTGAATATAACCCGCACTGAGCTCTAATCTAGTAAATTCAGCGTCTAGCTTTCCTTCAGTGTATAACTGTGACGTTCCGACATACTCACCGTTTTGAAAGATATCACGATAATCCTCAGAGACACTATTTGACAGATCATCTGATGTGCTTGCATATAAACCGGTTAGATACCAATTACTACTTACTTGCTTGCTAAGCTTAACTGCATAGCCATCAAAGCTAAGTTCATCCAAGCCATCTACGTCCATTTTTGCATAGCCAACTTCGACATAGTCATAACTTAAGCCAGCCGTTTCATTCGCCACCGCTGTTATTGAAAAAAGTGATAAAGCACCTGCGATTACTGCATATTTCATTTAATTGTCTTCCATACTAAAAATCGTAGGGAAAATAGCAGTTACAGTAATGTTTCACAATTAAGTGCATACATCTTTAGGTAAATAAATGTGAATAACCACACTTAAAAAATGATTTATTTGGATTTAAATTGAGGAAACACATATTACGAGAGAGCAACTATATGGTTGCAGAAAAGCCAGACTGTCCATAAGGCGAGGTGGCGGCTTGATAAAACTGCGCAATGCGACCTGCACGCTGCTCAACTTCAATATCGCGCTTAGCCGTTGCGGTTTCTGATTCAGCAGTAGCTGCAACTTTCTCATCCTTTGTTAATTCGTTATCTACTTTGAACGATACTGATTGCGTACTGCTTTCATCATCACTGTCTATATTACTAAGCTCTGCTTGCGCTGCAGCGAGCTTTTGAGTGGCATCAGCAGCAATCGAACGATCAGCACCAGAAGGCTCTGCCGGCGCTAAAGCTGCAGCACGTACCGTTTGCATTTTCTCTATTGTAGCTCGCGGGTCACCTGCTATTTCAGCAACGTCAATTTGTACTTCGCCACCAACAGCGTAATTGGTACCATCAGGTCCGCGTTGGTACTCATAACTTGGCGAACCTGCGTGTTGACCACCAACTGATGAGTGAGCTTGCTCATGAATACGTACTTCAATATCACGCGCTTTTAACTCTTTAATTTGCTCAGCGTCTTGTTGCTCTTGCTGAGCTACTTGCTCTTTTTGCTTTGCTTCTTTCTCTGTATCTTGTTGTTGCTGTTCATTTTGCTCTGGGTTTTGCTCTGCATCTCCCTGCTGACGCTCTTGAATTACTTTTTCGTCGGCAAGTTTACCCTTGGCATCATAAGTGCCGGTATCAGTTGTACCGGGTTGTTTAGTTTTTTCATTATCACCAAGCGCTTTGTTTTCAGCATTAGTCGGTTTTGTAGCTGCAGGTGGCGGGATAACTTCCCGAAGTTGGTTGTCACGCCGAGCGGTTTCCGTATAAACATTTGCGGTGTTTATATTAATATTTGGAAATGGCGTGACAATGTTCATGGCAAATTAAACACGAATATCAATCAAAGTCCCCAGCACTTCGTCTGCGGTTTGAATTGATTGCGTATTGGCTTTGGCATTAAACTCTTCGACCTTTAAATTGACCAAGGCTTCATCAATACGTGGTGGTTGTGACACAGGAGCGGTTACCGCTTCTTCCGGACGAGCAGCTTGCAGCTGGCGCTGTTGGGCAAGCTGGGCGTCGTCTTGTTGCTCAATGCTGGCGCGATTTATTTCTGCGCTGGCTTTCTCTATACCCTGACTGGCACGATTAAAACCTTCAACACCGTTATTAAACACAGATCCGATTGGCATATAACACCTCCACCAATGATATATTGGTTAATTATCGCTCATAAAACAGTCAAAATAAAGCTTTACTGCAGAGTTTTTCAAACCACCGTAAAGTTACTTTTCAAAGCATTGATTTGACGGCAGATAAAAACTCTTTTTTATGGGATATAAAAGGTGCGTGTGACGCCTTATCGATCACTTCATACTCAAAATCGTGTTTTAAAACTTTCATTTTGGTTACTGCGCGATACGGTACCAATGCATCTAAACGGCCAAATACAGCACGGATCGGCACTGGACAACAGGCAAAAGCATCGCGTAAATCATCTTGCTGTAAAATATCCAAACCAGCAGTTAATGCGCACTCTTGTGGAGCCGGAAATTCATTGAGTAACTGTTTAAGTTGTTTAATATCATCTCGGGCATTTTCACTGCCCATCGCCTGTATTGCCAAAAAGCGATCGATGGTTTTCTCACGATGAGTGACTAACTGCTCTTTAAATGCAGCTAATACATTTGCTTTAATTCCTGGCCAATCATCGCCTTCAGCAAACAATGGAGTTGCAGCAACTAATATCACTTTCGCGACTTTTTCAGGCCAGTGCTTTGCAATATAAAGAGCAAATAAACCACCTAAAGACCAGCCCATTAAGGTAGTGTTTGGCTGTAATTGATTGCTTAATTGTAATGCAGCGGCATGCAAAGTATACGGCTTTGGCGATGCTTGATTATTACCGTAACCGGGTAAATCAACACTGCGTACTGTATCGTTATGCATAAATTGAAGCTCCGGCAAGATCAACTGCCATACGCCTTGATTCATCCCCCAACCATGTAATAACACCAGCTCATTTTGCATTTTTTATAACCTTGCTCCAAACTTAGCGCTCATAATAGCGTTTGAGGGAATGAATGCAATGACTGCTTTTCATCAATGTTTTCAACAGCTGGGCGATTGGTTTTTTCCTTCTTTTTGTGTGCAATGCCAAAGTATTATCCGTACCAAACATAGTTTATGCGAACATTGTTTAGCTGATTTGCCGCTATTAGATATAACCACACATGCTAATTTACTGTATCGCCCAGATGTGGTTGAGTTATTTCCTGATTGCCAATTCGATTACCTGTTCGCTTGCGCGTGGTATCGTCCCCCTTTCGATGGTTGGCTCACGCAACTTAAATTTAGTAACCAAATTCATTATAAAAACGCATTGTCGTTAATTATTAGCCAGCAACTGACTGTTAGTAAAAAAAATAGCGAAATATGGCCAGATTTATTTATTATTTTACCTCTACATCAGCAGCGTTTTTTAAAGCGAGGCTTTAACCAAGTATCACAATGCTGGTTGCCATGTTTAGTAAATGAAAATATTGATTCTCAGAGTTTACAGCGTACAAAGAAAACCCAAGCACAGTCATCACTTAGCAAAGCTAAACGAGTAAAAAACTTACATGGCGCATTTATATGTAATACCGATATGAGCGGAAAAACAATTGCTATCATTGATGATGTGATGACCACAGGAGCAACTCTTAATGCTGCTACCGTCGCCCTTAAAAAGGCTGGTGCTAAGCAAGTTTGGGCATTTGTAACCTGCTTAACAACATTAGGTCATTAATACTTAAGCTAATTAATTAATCGGCATTCGCTCTAAATGTGTGACCAAAAAACAATGCATTGCTCAATAAACGACTGGTGCCGTACCAATAGCCCCTAAATACCGGATCATCTGTCATACCAATCACACTGCCACGACCATACGAATGTGCCACTAAACCAGCCGCTCCCGCTACTTGCTCAACATTCACATCATCGGTAAAGCCAGCTAGTAATGGCTTTTGCGTATACTGCAACACATTTACAAATGGTGCAGCTGACATTTCAAGTAACCAAGTACTATTTTTAAATACTGGTAAGGTGTCACGCTGTAATGAAAAAGTAAGTGGGTGCGTTAAATCGGCTTTAGTATTAAATATCGCTCCAGCAATACGTTGACGCCCAGCTAGATGATCTTTATCACCATAGTTTAAGCCATCCGTTTTGAAGGCGCTGGCAACATCTCGGCGTGATAAATAACTGGTTTTTAATAGTTGTTGATCGACTAAAAACTTAGCCCCACCTTTGTGGCCCCAAATAACTCCACCTTTACGTACCCAAGTTTTAATTGCTATTTTGTCAGCATCTGAAAGCTTATTGTAATTTCCATGAGCCAAAACAATGTGACTGTAATCACTAAGTTCAAGATCACCAAAACGTTCCATTTCCACAATGGTAGGTGCCACACCAACAAAGCGATCTAAGTAATACCACACTTCACCTACTTCATATTGACTAGTCCCTTGGCCACCAACGAGTAATACTTTCGGCGCTTTAACTACCGCTAACGTCCGCGAGCCTAAATCGACACCCTTTGCCGTTAAGCCAGAAGTAATAGGCGTAATCGCAATACCAAACTCATTTTGTGCACTATTTAATAACGACACCCATTGCGGATTTTTTTGAATCCCAGCAGGAATAATAATACTACCCGCAGCAAATTCCTGTGTACTTGCAAGCGATTTAGCTGATAACGAGCTGAGCGCCACACGAGCTTGCACACCTTGCTGTAATAATTTATTAAGCATTTTCGGAGCTAAATAGTTATCCCATTTAAAGCCAAACGCATACTGTGCATCTAACTCAGCAAATTGTGGTTTTTCAGGCTGTTGCCATGCATTTTTACTAACGTCTAAGCCCCAGCCACTTTTGATTGCTGCAAACTCCAAGTTAAAAGCGTGGGCTAACGTCCAACCGGATACATCATAAAAAGTGTTATCAACAAAACGCTTTTGCTCACTAAAAATGGCTTTAACTAAGCGATATTGCGGCTGGGCTAATGGCACAAAATAACTTTTCGCAGAAAAATTCTTACCATCCGCTTTTACTGCTTTATTAAGTGGATAAGCTTTGATCTGATGCTGTTTCAGTAAATCTAAAAAAAGTGCGCTACGTGTTGTATCTGCACCGCCTTGTACTACATAACCTTTATAATCTTCATCATTAGCAAGCTCTATAGCATTATTGTAAAAACTAGCTTGGTAATCGAGTAATGCTTGGCGATTATCTATCGCAGCCTGAAATGTAGATAGGCTCGTAAGCAGCTGGTTTTTAATCGTAAATGCAAAACTCAGCGGTCCATTTATGGTTTCTTGCAGATGACCACGAGAACTTGCTTGCTCAAATAAAATACCCACACCACCATTTACATCTGGATAAGTTGAACCTTTGCCATAGTAAAAATCATCAAAGCTTTCTTCGGTAAAATATAACGCGTTGTGTTCATCCAATGTTTTGGCATGATAGTTACCTATTGCCTTCGTGAGACTGACATTTTCATCAGGGGTGATCGGATGCTTACGTGATGGAATACCTGGCTGAAAGAAAAACGTGCTATTGGGACCCATTTCATGGAAATCAGTAAGAATATTGGGTTTCCAGTAATGAAACTTAGCAATACGAGCACGTGATTCAGGGTGTTGTAGCAGCAACCAATCACGATTTAAATCAAACCAGTAATGGTTAGTACGGCTACTTGGCCAGCTTTCAATATGCTCCCGAGTTTGTGGATCAGACGATAAGTTCATACCGCGATTACTATTCGCCCAATTCGCAAAGCGTGCTAAACCATCGGGGTTTAATGAAGGATCGAGTAAAATAACCGTGTTATTTAATAGCGTATCAATTTCTTTACCTTGCGCCGCAGCTAAATAATAAGCCACTAGCAAGGCTGAATTACTACCAGAAGATTCATTGCCATGAACGCTATAACCCATCCAAACGACCGCTGGCTGATCGGTTTCTTTGGCTTTTTCTGGATCGGCTAAACGAGCCAAGTGCGCCTTACGTGTTTGCTCCACATTCGCCAACTTATCAGCTGCGGTGATAGTTAGCATAACGAGCGGGCGCTGCTCATGGGTACGACCAATGACTTCAAAATTAATACGGTCACTTTTTTGTGCCAATATTTCCATATAACGAACGAGTTGATCATGACGTACGTGCCACTGCCCGACTTCATAGCCTAAAACCTGCTCTGGAGTGGGAATAGTTGGATCAAATTTCACATCATCATTGAAATAATATGAAAGCGGTTGTGCTAAACAAGAAAAGCTTAGCAATAGTGTAAAGATTGTTATTATCAAACGCATAGAAAACACTCAGTAAATGATCAATGTTTGCACGCTACCATTGCTTAAAATAGATGCCAAATTTTTACGCTCAACACTGGCGACAACGCGATGAGCGGAGTATGATAACCAGTATCCGAGTAATTTAGTCAAGTATAGTTGTTTTATGATTTCTATTTCCGAAACCGCACAATCGCATTTTGCAAAATTATTAGCTGACCAAGCTGAAAAAACAAATATTCGCGTATTTGTTGTTAACCCTGGCACATCACAAGCGGAATGTGGTGTATCTTACTGCCCTGAAGATGCAGTAGAAGCCACCGATATTCGTCTTCCTTTTAACGGCTTTGATGCTGTAGTTGACACAGAAAGCGCGCCATTTTTAGAAGAAGCTGAAATCGATTTCGTTACCGATAAAATGGGCACCCAGTTAACACTTAAAGCCCCCAATGCTAAAGCCCGTAAAATCGGTGATGATGCAGGACTTAACGAACGTATTCAACACATGTTAGAAACAGAGGTTAACCCTCAGCTTGCTAACCATGGCGGCCAAGTAAGCCTTGTAGAAGTAACTGCTGAAGGTATTGCTGTTCTTCAATTTGGCGGTGGCTGTAATGGTTGTTCTATGATCGATGTCACACTAAAAGAAGGCATTGAAAAAGAAATGATTGCTAAGTTCGATGAAATCACCGGTGTTGCTGATATTACTGATCACAAAGCTGGCGATCATTCTTACTATTAATAGTAGGCAGTCATGCTAAAGCCGCTGATATATCGCTTAGGTTCAGAGCCTAAGCTCAGTTTAAAGCGCTTTTTACGCGGCTTAGCACTGTTTGTGCTAGCCGTGATATTAATCACCCTCGGCTATTATAGCCACTACAGCTTACAAATCATCGGCTTAGTAATTTTAGCCATCGCACTATTCTTCGCCGCTTGGGGCTACTTAGGTATCTTTGCTAATCGCTTTTCGCAGGTATTAGACAGAAAAGATTCCCGTCCAGAAGAAGATCCTGATCTTTGGAAATAGCCAAAGCTCTAGGTTCTATCAAAATACTGCCATGAAAAAGCACTCATCAACAATACCTATTTAATTTGTCGTACTTTATTTCAGTTGTTGCGGGAGCCTGAGTTTATGAAGAACGAACCGACGACCTTCGGGTTATGAGTAGCCCAATTTTCGCACTCACTGAATTTTAGACATAAAAAAACACTCATTTTAAGAGTGTCGATTCATTATTACTTGATTTCAGTGGTTGCGGGAGCCGGATTTAAATAGATGGCCTTTGCTGGCTAATGTAGAGCTGAGACCGACGAGCTATTTATTTCACTGAGTTTCAGGCATAAAAAAACACGCTTTAGGCGTGTCTGTTTAATATTTTAAATTGTAATTTCAGTTGGTTGCGGGAGCCGGATTTGAACCGACGACCTTCGGGTTATGAGCCCGACGAGCTACCAGGCTGCTCCATCCCGCGCCTGAAATATTAAGTGTTATTTTACTTCTTACTTAATTAAAGAAGTCAGCCAACTCACTAAAGAATTGGTTGCGGGAGCCGGATTTGAACCGACGACCTTCGGGTTATGAGCCCGACGAGCTACCAGGCTGCTCCATCCCGCGCCTGTATATTTTAAGTCTATCGACTAGTGATTTTTAACTCTCACCAAGAGTTTACAGTAACCGCTTCTTTAAAAGAATTGGTTGCGGGAGCTGTGAAAGGTGAAGAGTGAACCGACGACCTTTTAAAACTTCCAATGCACCAAATCATTTAAGAAAATTGGTTGCGGGAGCCGGATTTGAACCGACGACCTTCGGGTTATGAGCCCGACGAGCTACCAGGCTGCTCCATCCCGCGCCTGTAATTTCTTTTTCAACGGTTTCGCGTTATTTGCGAGCCTGTTTCGAAGAGAGCGCTATAGTATAGGAATCATATTATAATGCAACAGTTAAACTGCTTAAAGCTGTTCAACCGAACAAAAAGCAAACAAACAGAGTAATTAAAGCGCTCTTTGGTGTGGACTGATCATTTTTTGCCACTCCCAATCAGGGTGACCCATCACTATAAAGTCAGGGTTCTCTGTACTCTCACGCTGATTGTAGGTTAATGGATTAAATTCAGCATCAGTAATACAGCCACCTGCTTCTTCAACAATTATTTGCGATGCTCCCGTATCCCACTCACCTGTTGGCCCTATCCGTAAAAAACAGTCAGCTTTACCCTCAGCAACAATACATGCTTTTAAAGAGCATGAACCTACAGCAACTGTTGTAAACTGCGCGTTCAAGTATTGACTAACAGCTTCAATTTTTTGACGACGACTAACAGCCAAAGTTAAGTTATCTGGAGTGGCAACATTGATCTGCTGCTCTACGCCATCAACACGCTTAAATGCACCATTTTGATAACTGGCAAAATAAGTTGTCTCTTTCGCTGGCCAATAAATCACCCCAAGCACTGGGCGATTGTTTTCAATCAAAGCGATATTTACCGCAAAGTCGCCGCTTTCTAAAATAAACTCACCGGTACCGTCCATTGGATCGAGTAACCAATAGCGCTGCCAATCTTGCCTATCTGCTAAAGCAGGGATTGGTGTTTCTTCTGACATAATAGGAATATCTGGCGCTAGTGCTTTTAATCCAGCAACTAACACATCGTTAGCGGCTAAATCGGCTTTAGTGACAGGTGTGTGATCTGACTTTTCTTGCTGGCCAATATCATCTTTCTTGTAAATAGCCATAATCGCAGCACCAGCGCTTTGCGCAAGCTCAATACATGGCTCAAGTAATTCAATCATTCGCAGCTCCTGATTCTAAATGCTTAGTTAATAATAGCAAAGCTGCAACGCTTCGTGCTTCGGTGAAGTCTGATTGTTGTAATAATGACTGCCAATCGGTTAATGGCCACTTAACAACCACTAATGGTTCTGGCTCGTCCCCAACTAAAGTTTGCGGATAAAGTTGTTGCGCAAACAATATGTGCATAGTCGCATTAAAGTAACTGGGTGCCATTGAAACCACTTTAAGTGGCTGAAGTTGCTCAGCACCAAAGCCAACTTCTTCTTTTAATTCTCGGTTTGCTGCTTGTTCTGGTGTTTCACCAGGATCAATTAAGCCTTTTGGGAAGCCTAGTTGATAATCATTAGTGCCAGCACAATATTCTCGTACTAACAGTAATTCATTATCAGCTGTTAATGGCACTATCATTACAGCCCCTCGGCCACCGCCGCGGATCCGTTCGTATTGACGCTGTTCGTCATTTGAAAATTTTAATTCAAGTGATTCCACCGTAAATAATCGGCTTTTAGCAACAACTTCGGTGCGAAGAATTTGTGGTGGTGTTGGGTGCTTTTTCTGTGTCATTGGCATTAATTTGCTATCATGGCAGTTAGTTCAATAATAAACCCTATAAGATGAAATTCCTATGTTAAATTGGTCAAAAATCGATACTGTGCTGCTAGATATGGATGGCACTTTGCTCGATCTCCATTTTGATAATCACTTTTGGCTGACAGTGATCCCTGAGCAACTCGCTATCGCAAAGAATATTAGTTTGGCACAAGCCCAAGCGGATATATTAAAACGCTATCAAGCCGTTAGCGGTCAAATCCAATGGTATTGCTTAGATTACTGGGAACAACAACTTAATTTACCTATTATGGAGCTAAAATATCAGCATCAGCACCTCATTAAAATGCGTGAGGATGTACCAGCATTTTTAACATCGTTGCGAAAAGCGGGTAAAGAGTTGATTTTACTTACCAACGCACACCCGGAAAGTGTCATGCTCAAGTTTGAAAAAACCAATATTGATAACTATTTAGATGGTGTGGTGTCGACTCATCAATATGGTGTGAGTAAAGAGCAGCAAAGCTTATGGCAGCAAGTACAACTCGATTTAGGTTTTGATAAGCAGCGTACGCTGTTCGTTGACGACAGTTTAGCGGTACTAAACGCCGCAAAAGAATATGGTATTGGCCATTTATTGGCGGTTGCAAACCCAGATAGTAAACAACCGCACAATGAAATCAGTGACTATTTGAGCGTCACTGATTTTCGTGACATGCTGCCTTAATTTTTAGGGTAGCGAGCCTCTAAGCCTTGATATACAAGCTTTGCAAAATCAGCATGTTCCGTATTCAGGCTTTTAACGACCTCAACTAAATGCTCGTTATCTTCTTTGCCATGCCATTCTTTAATGTAGCTACCATCTTTATAACCATGATCTTGGCGGAAAAAATTAAGCGTATTTTTACCTACATAGCCTCGATATAAATCATCAATATCCATACCTATTTGCGCCATACATCCAGCGAAGGCTGCGGCATTAAAGGTTTTCTCAGCGACGGCTGACGCGGCGAGAATTTCTAACGTTTGTTTGAAATCATCAGCTTGTTGCGGTGCACTTAACTGTTGTTCCAACTGCTTAGCAAGCTCTAAATAACTGGTCTCACCATCAATTCGTAACGATAAACCGAAGTGAAAAATATCAACCAATTCTAAAATAACTTGCTCGGTATCTGGAGTTTGCTTTTTCCACCATTTCCAACCGTAATGATCAAGCATTTCAGCGCATTCAACCCAAATAGCGCGATACCATTCAAAGCCTTGGCTAAACCATTGATCATGAACTTTGGTGTTCATGGCATTTTGCATTTCTAGCATCACCACTAGTTTGTTTAAATTGGCAGACATATCTCTTCCAGTTACTATTTTAATTGCCGTAATAATACAGATAAATACTCTTCGATGAAATCGATTCTACGTACTGATTGTGGTTAATACGCAGAGGTCGCTAACACAAATATTGCCAATATAGCTAAGGGCATTTCATTACGCGGCACCCGAGGATATTTTGCTAACTGAAAATTGACGGCTACCTACCTGTAGTAAATTCTTGCCATGAATTAATCAGATCAACAAAATCTTCAAAACCACAGCCACTACTTAAACCATTTTCCTCGAGCATAAGCTCATCATCTTGATAAGCAAATAAATCTTCAGAGTCTTGGTGCAAGGCATGGGCTTCAAAAATGGCTTCATCTTTATTTAAGATCAAATCAATTTCTTGGCCCTGTAGCGTTAACGGCTCAAAACTACTTGATACTGAGGCTATTAAAGCTTGTACCATAGCAATTTTGTCTTTGCCGATCTCTTCATTTAACCAACGGCCAATAACCGCATGTTCACTGCTAATTTTAATCCGCAGGCCACTTATTGGATCGCGTATAAATTGGTATTCCATAACTTTACCTAAATACAACTAATGATCGGGATTATACCCTAGTCAGTGCTGAATAAATAAAGCCAGTGACAAAAATAGCGCTAAAAAGCGCTATTCTTTGAAGTGATACAGCTACCGATAAGATCTAAACCGCGCGGCATCAATGATTGCCCAAATATAGACGATCGGCAGTAATATAAAACCAATCGCAACATAAATAAGCGCGCCACTAATAACCCACGCTAGGAAGAAACCAATTGCCGCCATGATCCGGCCTTGAACTAACTGCCCTAAACCTGGGAAAAATATATTACAAATCGCTGCGATAACATTACCGCCTGAACCTTGCTCTGCCATGTTAACCTCAATTATTAATTTAATTTTATTCTTATCTACTTACATTCTTCATGCCAATTATTTAGTTATTAAAAATCAATATGTTAAAATCAACGGTAATACGAAGAACTAGCTAAAATCGTGATTTTTACTAAATATAAGTCAAATTGGCGATATCACTTCACACCATTGATCTAGCTTAGCTAAAAAATGACTATAAATGAATCATTAAGTTTTTAAAGCCTTTAGACTATGTATTAAATTAACTGGTTATAAAAACAGTATTTTATTTAGCCTAACAAAAACACCTGTTATACTGCTTTTAATATTGATTGAAAAGGCGTGATGATGGACGTTTCAGAATTACTCGACGGTTTAAATGATAAACAACGGGATGCAGTTGCAGCCCCACTCCAAAATATGCTGGTGCTTGCTGGCGCAGGCTCTGGGAAAACTCGAGTACTCGTTCATCGTATCGCATGGTTAATGCAGGTTGAGCAAGCCTCCGCTTATAGTATTTTTGCAGTAACCTTTACCAATAAAGCAGCTAAAGAAATGCGCACGCGCGTTGAACAGGCCCTTCAGGCACCAGTAGGTGGTATGTGGATTGGTACTTTCCATGGCTTATCACACCGTATTTTGCGCGCCCACCATCGCGAAGCAAACTTACCAGAAGCGTTTCAAATTTTAGACTCTGATGATCAACTTAGAATGATCAAACGCTTATTAAAAGCCATGAATATTGATGACAAAAAATGGCCTGCAAAACAGTTTGGCTGGTATATCAGCGCCAAGAAAGATGAAGGTCTGCGCCCCAAAGATATCCAAGCTTACGACATCAACGAACAAATGATGCTTAAAGTTTACACCGCTTATCAAGAAGCATGTGATCGAGCAGGATTAGTTGATTTTGCCGAAATCTTATTACGTAGTTTTGAAGTACTAAAAAATAATCCAACCTTACTACGTCACTACCAGCAACGTTTTGCCCATATGCTAGTAGACGAGTTTCAAGATACCAACACCATTCAATATGCATGGCTTAAATTATTAGCCGGCGATACCAACAGCATCATGATCGTAGGTGATGATGACCAAAGTATTTACGGTTGGCGTGGTGCTAAAATTGAAAACATTAAGCGCTTTTTGACCGATTTTAAAGCCGAAACTATTCGCCTTGAACAAAACTATCGCTCTACTGCCACGATTCTAAAAGCGTCTAATGCACTTATTCAAAATAACTCAGACCGAATGGGTAAAAGCCTCTGGACTGATGGCAATGATGGTGAACCTATTTCTGTTTATGCCGCTTTTAACGAATTAGACGAAGCGCGCTTTGTAAGCAGCAAATTACGCAGCTGGTTAAACGCTGGTAATGCCCTACAAGATGCGGCGATTTTATATCGTAGTAACGCGCAATCGCGGGTACTTGAAGAAGCGATGTTACAAGAAGGCTTGAAGTACCGAATTTACGGCGGTATGCGCTTCTTTGAACGTCAGGAAATTAAAGATGCACTGGCATATTTACGGCTCGTAGGTAATCGTCAGGATGATGCTGCATTTGAGCGAGTGATTAACACTCCTGCTCGTGGCATTGGCGATAAAACCTTAAGCCATATTCGCGATTGTGCGCGTAGCGAATCATTACCATTATGGTACGCCGCCAAAGCCATCGTAGAACAACAACATTTATCAGGACGTGCGGCGACGGTTGTTACTAAGTTTGTTGAACTGGTAGAACATATTGAAGATAAAATTGGTGATCTCACTTTAGAAGAGCAAGCGAAATACGCTATTCAAACATCTGGTTTAATGGCGATGTATCAAGCAGAAAAAGGCGAAAAGGGCCGCGCTCGGGTAGAAAACTTAGAAGAGCTGATCAGCGCCTGTGGCCAATACGAACTCCCGGAAGATGAAGAGTTTAGCTCACCACTGCAAGGATTCTTGGCTTATACCTCACTGGAATCAGGTGATGGCCAAGCTGAAGAACATGAAGATGCAGTGCAAATGATGACGTTGCACTCAGCGAAAGGCTTAGAGTTTCCACTCGTATTTATGGTTGGTGTTGAAGAAGGCATGTTCCCATCTCAACAAAGTAATGAAGAATCAGGTCGGTTAGAAGAAGAGCGTCGTCTTTGTTATGTCGGGATGACTCGTGCGATGGAAAAACTCTATATTAGCCATGCCGAGAGCCGCCGTCTTTATGGTCAAGAAAAGTACCACAGTCCATCACGCTTTTTACGTGAAATGCCTGAAGATTGTATTGAAGAAATTCGTATTAAAACTCAAGTATCGCGACCACCCGCAGCAGGACGATTTAGCTCATCAGTTAGTCATGCCGTATTTGAAGAAAGTGGCTTTAGCTTAGGACAACACGTATTACATGCAAAATTTGGTATGGGAACGGTTATTAATTACGAAGGCAGTGGCGCTCAATCTCGCGTACAAGTGAATTTTGATGACTTTGGTAGTAAGTGGTTAGTAACTGTTTATGCACGACTACAAGCCATTTAACTCGTTAATAAGTAATATCCTACCGCAAATTGCCTATGCTAAACATAGGCAATTGCTACTCATTACTGGCGAACAAAACTGGTGTTATCAACAGGCTAATGAGTTACTCAAGCAACTTTGCCATCCGCTTGTTAAGGTATTATCAACTAGTGGCGAACTCACTGACAGTAGCTGGCCTGAACATACTCATCAAATTCTTGGCCAAGAATTTCAGCATGTTATTTATGACGGTTTTAGTGGCTTAGTGCCAGACAAATTTGCCGCTCTTAGTGGCACTGTTCAGGCTGGCGGTTTATTTATTGTATTGTTGCCAGAACTTGATGATTTACACTATTGGTGTGACCCAGCACTGACCGCCTTTCAATCATTTGCTCAACAACAACAGCAGAGTTATTTTAACCAACGCTTGGCACGCTTACTCCAGAGTAATTTGTATCTGCACCTCAGCCAACAATCAGGCTGGCAAACGTTACCAGAAACAAGCCAGCTAGCAGGTAAAATAAACCTAACTGAACAGCAATTTTGCATCGAGCAAATCATTAGAACTGCCAACGGTAGAGCCAATCGCCCTTTATTGATCAGCGCCGATCGTGGCCGTGGAAAATCGGCGGCTTTAGGGCTTGCTGCTGCAACACTTAACGATAAAAAAATACTCATTTGTGCACAGCAGTTTAACGCCCTACACAGCTGTTTTAAACACTTTGCCGCAGCACGAGGATTAAGCTATCAAACTCGGGATAAACAACTCGCCAACTTGCATTATATCGCACCCGATCAATTACTAAATGAACTACCTGACTGTGATGTATTGCTGGTTGATGAAGCTGCTGCGATCCCAGTACCATTATTAATTAAAATGCTCACGCATTATCCCCGCATTATATTTGCCAGCACTATGGTAGGTTATGAAGGGAATGGCCGCGGGTATACTTTAAAATTCAAACGTTACCTAGAGCAACATTATAAAAATATGCATAGTGTTACTCTAGAGCAACCAATTCGCTTCGCAGCGAATGATCCGCTAGAACAGCATATTTGTAATTTGTTAGCACTTGATGCCGATTATCAAGATATTACACTAGACCCCAGCGCTCTGCTCTATTCTGAACTGACTCCCCAACACCTTGCTGAAAATGAAGCACTACTGCGTCAAGTCATTGGGCTATTAGCATTAGCGCATTATCAAACTAGCGTGAATGACTTGCGCCACTTACTCGACGCGACAGAGCAACGCATCTTTGTATGTCAGCAACAAGGCGTTATTATTGCAGTATGCCTAATTGCGATTGAAGGCGGTTTAACCGCAGACTTGAGTCAACAGGTTGTTAGTGGTCAACGTCGCCCACAGGGGCATTTGATGGCGCAAACATTAGCACAGTTAAGTGCTAATGCTGACGTACTAACAAGGTTGTGTGCTCGTGTTGTGCGCATTGCTGTAGCTCCATCACAGCATAGTAAATGTATTGGCTCACAACTTATTGCTCATTGTGAACGGCAACTAGCATCGAGCTGTGACTGGTTTGGAGCCAGCTTTGGCGCTAATGCGAGCCTACTCAAGTTTTGGCAAATGGCGGGGTTTAGTTTAGTTAAACTAGGCTTTATGCAAGATAAAGCGACTGCAGAACATGCAGCTCTTGTGGCTAAAAGTTTAACTGATCGCAGCTCGCTAATTAAAAATCTGAAAACTGATTTTCAATCAGACTTTGCATTGCAACTACTTGATCATTTCAATCAGTTAGATCAACAATTAGTCGAACAAGTACTGCGTGACTGTGCTCAACATAACGCTGATAACATCCAAGATACACGTCTAGCTGCATTACTAACAACAGATTACCAAATTTTTACCATCAAACCTTTATTATGGCGGACACTTTGGTGCACACCAAGCAGCTTATCTAATTGCGATGAAAATACCAAATGTCTTTTTATTAGACTAATATTACAAAACTGGTCATCACAAAAGGCACAAATAGTTTTACAGATCCGTGGTAAAAAATCACTCGATAAACTATTCAAACAGGCTGTTACTAATTGGTATGAACAATACTTACTTAAAAAATTACCTTAGCGTTCTTTTCTTCTTTTTATTTTCACATAGCAATTTCGCCTATGCCGAGAACAAGCCAGCGATAAAATTAGGCATGTCTACCGCGTTAACAGGACCTGCCAAACAAATTGGTGAACAACTTTACCTAGGTAGTAATATCTATTTTAACAAGCTAAATAAAAACGGAGGTATCAATGGAGCACACGTAGAATTAATAGTCGCCGACGATGGCTATGAACCAAAACGCGCAGTAAGTAATACTCGTCACTTTATTTATCGAGACAAAGTAGATGCGCTATTCGGTGCAATGGGAACTCCAACAAGCTTTGCTGTTTTACCAATCCTTGAACAACTGCAAATTCCATATTTAATGCCTTACAGCGGCGCTAAATTTTTGCATTATCAGCCAACAATTAATGTATTCAACATAAGAGCTAGCTACGATGATGAAGCTGACGAGCAAATAAAATACCTAGTCGAAGAAAACAATCACACACGTATTGGGTTTTTAATTCAAGCAGATGAATTTGGTCTTGTAGTAGAATCTGGATTGCGAGAATCGCTCGCCAAACATAATCTAAAGCCAGTTAAAGTCGCGCGCTATCAACGAAACAGTAATGAGATAATGAGCGCCTTAGAAATACTAAAAGCCAGTGGTGCTACTGCCATTTGCTTAGTAGGCACATACAAACCATTATCTGAATTTATAAATAGTGCCCATGAACAACAGTTTATGCCTGACTACACCAGCATATCTTTTGCCTCAAGCAATGACTTATTTGCTCGCCTAAAATACTCCAGTAAACTTATGGCGACCGAAGTAGTCCCTAACCCTAATAAATGTAACGCCTATTGGTGCACTGAATTCTTAAAAGATATGGCTGCAGCGCAAATTAACACACCTAATCGTCTGCACTTTGAAGGCTATCTCAATGCAATGGTGTTTAGCGCCGCAGCACAACGCTGCCCGCAACCACTGCAACATAATTGTTTAATGCAGCGCCTAAATATTATTTTTAGTGAAGATAAACAAATAAACGCGTTATTCGTCAATAAAACTGATAAGAATAAGCATACTGTCTATCGCTCTGTGTTTTAACAAAATAGCTGCGCTTTCTAAATAATGTTCTATTATTAAGCTATATATTTAGGAGGTGAGGACACTATGGACTTAATTAATTTTAGAGTAGGCCAGAAAACAATTTCATTAAAAATTCTCGACATACTTTTAACTGAACGCTTTGAAGATAATTTAACCTCATTACCTAACGACAATAAAAGTTTTATTGGTGTTAAAGACTATATGGAAACCCCCACTCCAATATTTGATCTAGGTATTATTCTCAACAAACAATCAACACAAGAAACCAATCAATCATTAGTCGAATTATTTAGCGAGTGGCAACAAAAGCAACAAGAATGGTTTACTGCACTAGAGAATAGTATCAAACATAATCAGCCGTTTAATCATAATACCGACGTTCAGCAGTCAAATTTTGCAAAATGGTACAGTCATTTCAAAACTGAAAATGAAGATCTCAAAGCAATTATAGAACGCTTTAAAACCCCTCATAGTCGGCTATATACAAAAGCGAATAAATTAATCGAGTTGGTAAAACAAAACAACGAAAAACAAGCGCTAGTTGAACTGAGCATAGAGCGTAACAGCAACTACATGCAACTCATCAGATTGTTTGAATCTGCCAAAGAACAGATCTTGCTCGATCATAAACCCATTATCATCTTCACCACAAAAGATGGCAGAACCCCTCACATAGGTTTACTCGTTGATAAAGTCGAAGATAATATCAGCTACAAAAAAGAAAATATCAAACCGTTAGATAAGCTCACAGATGTCGGTTTTGATATTGATTCGCAAACTAAGAATATGATGCGTGGCCTTATTAAGCTGGAAAATAAACACAGCGTACTCATAGATCCGAGTGCGATTTTCAGACCACAGCACTTAATGCACCAACAGGCAGAAGAAACCGAAGAGTATGGATTGTTTTAATGAGATAAAACGTAAAAAAGCCCGGCTCTTTCGAT